>NZ_BAAAXG010000026.1:2537500-2894839 GCF_039535475.1 Streptomyces showdoensis
GGTGGTAACTATAACCATCCTAAGGTAGCGAAATTCCTTGTCGGGTAAGTTCCGACCTGCACGAATGGCGTAACGACTTCTCGACTGTCTCAACCATAGGCCCGGTGAAATTGCACTACGAGTAAAGATGCTCGTTTCGCGCAGCAGGACGGAAAGACCCCGGGACCTTTACTACAGTTTGATATTGGTGTTCGGTTCGGCTTGTGTAGGATAGGTGGGAGACTTTGAAGCCGTGACGCCAGTCATGGTGGAGTCGCCGTTGAAATACCACTCTGGTCGTGCTGGATGTCTAACCTCGGTCCGTGATCCGGATCAGGGACAGTGTCTGATGGGTAGTTTAACTGGGGCGGTTGCCTCCCAAAGGGTAACGGAGGCGCCCAAAGGTTCCCTCAGCCTGGTTGGCAATCAGGTGTTGAGTGTAAGTGCACAAGGGAGCTTGACTGTGAGACCGACGGGTCGAGCAGGGACGAAAGTCGGGACTAGTGATCCGGCGGTGGCTTGTGGAAGCGCCGTCGCTCAACGGATAAAAGGTACCCCGGGGATAACAGGCTGATCTTCCCCAAGAGTCCATATCGACGGGATGGTTTGGCACCTCGATGTCGGCTCGTCGCATCCTGGGGCTGGAGTCGGTCCCAAGGGTTGGGCTGTTCGCCCATTAAAGCGGTACGCGAGCTGGGTTTAGAACGTCGTGAGACAGTTCGGTCCCTATCCGCTGTGCGCGTAGGAATATTGAGAAGGGCTGTCCCTAGTACGAGAGGACCGGGACGGACGAACCTCTGGTGTGCCAGTTGTCCTGCCAAGGGCATGGCTGGTTGGCTACGTTCGGGAGGGATAACCGCTGAAAGCATCTAAGCGGGAAGCCTGCTTCGAGATGAGTATTCCCACCTCCTTGAGAGGGTAAGGCTCCCAGTAGACGACTGGGTTGATAGGCCGGATGTGGAAGCCCAGTAATGGGTGGAGCTGACCGGTACTAATAGGCCGAGGGCTTGTCCTCAGTTGCTCGCGTCCACTGTGTTAGTTCTGAAGCAACGAACGGTTGCTGGTTTCTAGAGCTAGAACACAACTACAGAGTGTGCTTGTTCGCTCGAAACCGATAGGGTTTCGGTGGTCATAGCGTTAGGGAAACGCCCGGTTACATTCCGAACCCGGAAGCTAAGCCTTTCAGCGCCGATGGTACTGCAGGGGGGACCCTGTGGGAGAGTAGGACGCCGCCGAACAATCATTGTGGGAAAGCCCCGCACCTTATGGTGCGGGGCTTTTCTGCGTTCAGGGGCCGTTCAGAGGCCGGTTGTGGGACTCCCAAGGGAGCCCCACAGGGGTGTTGTCAGAGGCGGCCGGCTGCCTTCAGGGCCAGGTACGCGTCCGCGAGGGCCGGTGCCAGGCGGTCAGGAGTCGCGTCCACGACGGTCACGCCATGACGCTCCAGCTGTTCCGCGGTGCGGAGGCGCTGGGCCTGGGCCTGGGTGGCCGCAGCGGCCTCGTAGACGCCGTCGAGCGTGCCCCGGGCGCCGGCCATGCGAGCGATGTGCGGGTCGGCCACGGAGGCCACCAGCACCGTGTGGCGCTGGGTGAGCTGCGGCAGGACGGGCAGGAGGCCCTCCTCGATCGGAGCCGCGTCCAGGCCGGTGAGCAGGACGATCAGGGACCGGCGGGGAGCACGGGCCAGGGCGGTGGCCGCCAGGCCGCGGGCGTCGGTCTCGACCAACTCGGGTTCCAGGGGAGCCAGGGCGTCGACCACGGCGGGCAGGACGTCGCTCGCGGACCGGCCCTGGACCTGGGCGCGCAGACGGCGGTCGTAGGCCAGCAGGTCCACCCGGTCGCCGGCGCGGGCGGCCAGGGCGGTCAGGAGGAGTGCCGCGTCCATCGAGGCGTCGAGGCGGGGGACGTCCCCGACGCGGCCGGCCGAGGTGCGGCCGGTGTCGAGGACGACGAGGATGCGGCGGTCCCGCTCGGGCCGCCAGGTGCGGACGGCGACGGTGGTCCGGCGGGCGGTGGCCCGCCAGTCGATGGAGCGAGTGTCGTCACCCGGGACGTACTCGCGGAGACTGTCGAACTCGGTTCCCTCACCACGGGTCAGAACGCTGGTGCGGCCGTCGAGTTCGCGCAGGCGGGCCAGGCGCGAGGGCAGGTGCTTGCGGCTGGCGAAGGGGGGCAGGACGCGGACCGTCCAGGGCACCTCGTGGCTGCCCTGGCGGGCGGCGAGGCCGAGCGGGCCGTACGAGCGGACGGTGACGCGCTCGGCACGGTGGTCGCCGCGGCGGCTGGGACGCAGGGCCGTGCCGAGGCGGCGGCGTTCGCCGGCCGGGACCGTCACGTCCTGGCGTGCGGGAGCCTGGGTGCTGCTCGGGGGCCAGGCGTCGCGGAGCCGGGCGCGCAGGCGGCGGCGGGACCGGTTGGTGACCGTGAGCTGGACGTCCGCCCCGTCACCCAACCGAACGCTTGTATCACCGCTTCGGGTGAACTGGAGCGTTCTCACTGGCGCGGCCAAGGCGTAGTCGCACAGAATTGCGAGGGAGAGGGGCGCGTTCACCGCGAGCATCCCCGTCCAACTGGGGGCGAGGATGCCCACGGGGAGCGATCCGAGGGCGGCGAGCAGCGCGGTTCGTCCGGTGAGGGCCATGGGGCGCCGTTCTCAGCGGGGTACGGGGACGTGGGCGAGGATCGAGTTGATGACGGAGTCGGAGGTGACTCCCTCCATCTCGGCCTCGGGCCGCAGTTGGACGCGGTGACGGAGGGTCGGCAGGGCCAGGGCCTTCACATCGTCCGGGGTGACGTAGTCCCGGCCGGTGAGCCAGGCCCAGGCGCGGGCCGTGGAGAGCAGGGCGGTGGCTCCTCGGGGGGAGACGCCGAGGGTGAGCGAGGGGGAATCACGCGTGGCACGGCAGATATCGACGACATAGCCGGCGATCTCGGGGGAGACCGCCACCTTGGCCACGGCCTCGCGGGCGGCCTCGAGTTCGGCGGGGCCGGCGACCGGGCGGACTCCGGCGGCCTTCAGGTCGCGCGGGTCGAAGCCCTCGGCGTGACGGGTCAGGACGCTGATCTCGTCCTCGCGTGAGGGCAGAGGGACCGTCAGCTTCAGCAGGAAGCGGTCGAGTTGGGCCTCGGGCAGCGGATAGGTGCCCTCGTACTCGACGGGGTTCTGGGTCGCGGCGACCAGGAACGGCTCGGGCAGCGGGCGGGGTTCCCCGTCCACGGTGACCTGGCGCTCCTCCATGGCCTCAAGGAGCGAGGACTGGGTCTTCGGGGGCGTGCGGTTGATCTCGTCGGCGAGCAGCAGGTTGGTGAAGACCGGGCCGGGCTGGAAGGAGAACTCCGAGGTCCTGCTGTCGTAGACGAGCGAGCCGGTGATGTCGGCCGGCATCAGGTCGGGGGTGAACTGGACGCGCTTCGTGTCGAGTTCGAGAGCGGAGGCGAGCGCCCGGACGAGGAGGGTCTTCGCGACGCCGGGGACGCCTTCGAGGAGGACGTGCCCCCGGCAGAGCAGGGCGACGACGAGACCGGTGACGGCGGGGTCCTGGCCGACCACTGCCTTGCCGATCTCGGTGCGCAGGGCCTCCAGGGAGGCGCGTGCGGTGTCCGAGGTCGTGACGGTCTCGGGGGTCGGGGCGCTCATGAGGTGCGTACCTCTCTTTCGAGGGCGTCGAGTTGGTCCGCCAGGCGGATGAGGGCGGCGTCGTCGGCGGGAGCCGCGCCGAAGAGGAGGTCCCGGTGGTCCACGGCGGTGGCCGGGATCCGGGCGGAGAGTGCGGGGAGGAGGAGTTCGGCCGCGTGGGCGTCCTGGGCGGGGACGCCGAGGAGGGGGGCGAGCCGGGTGCGGGTCGCGGTGCGCAGCACGGTGGCGGCGCGGTCGCGGGCGTTGGCCTTGCGATAGAGCCGGGCGCGGCCCTCGGTGGCCTCGGAGGCGCGGATGGCGACCGGGAGGCGTTCGGCGACGAGGGGGCCGAGGCGTCGGGCGCGCCAGACGGCGGCGAGCAGGGCCGCGACGGTGAGCTGGAGGGTGCCCCACAGCCAGCCGGAGGGGATCAGGTCGAGGAAAGCGGTGCCGGTGTCCTCGGATTCGGGGTCGGCCGGGGTGTCGGCGAGCGAGGGGAGGTACCAGACGAGATGGGTGCGGGAGCCGAGGAGCTGCAGCGCGAGGGAGGCGTTGCCCTGGTGCGCGAGGCGCTTGTTGTAGAGGGGTTCGGGGGAGCCGAGCAGGACGGTGTCGGCGGTGCCCTGGCCGGGGAGCCGGACCAGGGTCGGCAGTCCGTCGGCGTAGTAGCAGCTGTCGGCGGTGGTGTGGTCGGTGACGTAGCGCTCGCCGCCGAGGTCGACGCTGCCGGCGCGGGTGGCGGCCGGCAGGGTGCAGGCGGGGTCCAGGGCCGACACGGAGGTGTCGCCGCCGGTGGTGAGGCCGGGGACCAGGGTGCCGAGGGAGGGGGCGCCGGCGCCGAGCAGGACGGTGCGGCCGGCCGAGCCCTTCATCGCCTCGTACAGCGTGGCCTGCTGGTCGCCGGTGAGCAGGTCCGGGCTGGTGACGAGGAGCGTGGTGTCCGCGCCGGTGGCGGCGGTGGCCCCGGCGAGGGTGGTGGTGACGTCGACGGAGACGCCCTGGGCCTTGAGGAGTTCGGCGAGGGCGCGGCTGCCGTAGGGGTCGGCCGAGCGCGGGTCGAGGCGGCCGTGGTGGTCGGAGGAGCGCATCGTGGCGAGGACGATGCCGCCGATCAGGATCAGGGCGAGGAGCAGCAGGGCGCCGCGCGCGCGGGTCCAGATCTGGCGGGGGGAGAGCGAGGTCGAGGTGGCGCTGGTGGCCGGCCGGCTCATCGGGGGGCCTCCGTGAAGGCGGTGGCGGCGATGGCCGGTTCGAGGCTCGGCTTGGTCCGCTCCACGGCGGTGTCGAGCTGCTCGACGCGGCGGTACGCGGGCTCGTCGGCGGTACGGCCGCCGTATGTGACGTCGTCGAAGGCGCGGGCGGCGGAGCGCAGTCCGTCGGCGTGGGCGGGCAGCGACCGGCCGGCCTCCGCGGCGGCCTCGTCGGCGGTGCGGCCCGGGCGCGGGTCGAGCAGGGCGCGCTCTTCGAGGGAGCGCACGATGGCCCGCATCCGTTCCTGGACGGCCTGGTTCCACTGGCCGGCGGAGGCGTGCCGGGCGGCGGCCGCGCGGTGTTCGGCGGCGGTGCGGGGGCCGTCGTCGAAGAGTGAGTCGCCGCCGCCGGTGGAGGGCGAGCGGCGGGGGGTGCCGAGGCGCCACCACAGGGCGCCGATCACGGCGAGCACGACCAGGGCGACGGCCACGAGGCCGACCACGCCTCCGGGGGTGACCCCGGAGGCCGAGTCGAAGAGGCGTCCGATCCAGTCCCAGAAGCGGTCGAGGCCGCGCTGGAGCAGGCTGGGATCGTTCTCGTGGTACATCGGCTTGGACAGTTCCCGCTCCGCCGCCTCCTGGGCGGGGACGCGGGGGATGTCCAGTGGTACGTCGTCGGTCGTGCCCCCCGTGACCGTCACGCCATCAGCCCCCGTAGCCGGGCAGTCCGGCGGCCCGGGCGAGTTCGAGGTCCAGGGCCTCCCGGCGGATGCGCTGGTCGACGTAGAGGAGCGCGGTGACGCCGGCGGAGATCGGGTAGGTGACCGCGTTGATGATCACTCCGCCGATGCCGGTGACGATCAGGAACGTCCAGCTGTTCTCGGGAGTGGTGCCCGAGAGGAATCCGCTGAAGCCGCCCTCGCTGGCGCCTATGGCGATCGCCGTGAAGGGGATCGCGACGATCATCGCGACGAGGAAGATCAGCAGCTGGGTGAGGAGGGTGATGCCGAAGATGCGCCACCAGGAGCCCTGGACCAGCTTGGCCGAGCGCTTGAGGGAGGTGAGGACGCCCTGGCGCTCCAGCATCAGCGCCGGGGAGGCGAGGCTGAAGCGGACGGTCAGCCAGACGATGGCGGCGAAGGCGGCGATGCCGCCCAGGGCGGCGAGGACCGCGCCGCCGGTGCCGCCGAGGAGCAGGCCCGGCAGCAGACCGACGAACATGATGCCGCAGCTCATCAGCGCCAGCAGCAGGGTCAGCCCGAGCAGGGGGAGCAGTCGCGGGCGGGCCTCCTGCCAGGCGGCGGCGAGGGTGACGGGCCGGCCCAGGACGGCGCGGCTGATCACCACGGTGAGCAGGGCGGCGCAGAACAGCGTCGCGACCAGCATGATCAGGAAGGCCGGGCCCATGCCGATCACGCTGTTCTGGAGCGTGTCGGCGGACTGCTGGAGCTGCTCCGACGGGCTCGCGTCCGGGTCCACCTGCGGCGCGGCCGGCACCAGATAGCGCTGCGCGAGGATCTCGGCGACCTGGCCGATGACGGCGACCGTGACCGAGATGGTCAGCACCGTCTGCCAGTAGCGGCGCATCGTCGTGACCGCGCCGTCGAGGATCTCGCCCATGGTGAGCGGGCGCAGCGGGATCACTCCCGGCTTCGCGGCCGGCGGGCGGCCCCACTGGTTGTGCTGCGGCGGGCCGCCCCAGCCGGGGCCGGACTGCGCTCGGGCCGGGGCCTGGGTGCCGGGGGCCGGGGCGGTCGGCGGCTGCCACTGGCCGGCGGGCGGCTGGTCCTTGGACCACTGGGGGGCGGAGCCGTTCGCGTCGCCGGGCGAGGAGGGCCGGGGAATGCCGGAACCGTCCTGGCCGTCGGAGGAAGCAGATCCGGGCGAGGTCCAGCCCGGAGTGTCGTTCACGGTCGTCCACCTCGAGGAATGGTCGCGGGGCCGGATCGGCGAACCGGCTCGGTCACTGCGGCCGTCCGCCGGGTGCGGCGACGGGCCGGGAGCCATCGTGCCACGCGGGGCCCTCCCGCGGGCGGGCCCAGTCCCACCTGGTGCCTTGTCCCGCCGGGGTTCCGGGGGAGGAGGGGGAGAGATCGGGGAGGGCCGGAGAAGGGCCGGGGGCCGGACGCCCGGGATCGTGATCACCCGGCCCGTGCCGCAAGGGGGCGCGGATCTTCCGGCGGAGGCGGCCGATGGCGGGGTGAGGCCACCGGTCGAAAGGAGCCCGGCCCTCCCCATGGGCCGCGGGAGGGGGCGCAGGGTACGGTTCGGGGCGACCACGGGGGTCACGGGCGTGACATCCATGTCGGGCATCGACACCCACAGGCACCGGCGGTAACGGCGGGTTATCACGGACGTCACCGCAGGTCAGTGAGGTATCTCACCAGCCGCCTAGAGACTGATACGGAAATGGGATGATGTCGATATGAAGGGACGCGTTCTGGTCGTCGACGACGACACCGCACTGGCCGAGATGCTCGGGATCGTGCTGCGGGGTGAGGGTTTCGAGCCGTCGTTCGTTGCGGACGGCGACAAGGCACTCGCCGCTTTCCGGGAGGCCAAGCCTGACCTGGTGCTGCTCGATCTGATGCTGCCCGGTCGTGACGGCATCGAGGTCTGCCGGCTGATCCGGGCCGAGTCCGGGGTGCCCATCGTCATGCTCACGGCCAAGAGCGACACGGTGGACGTCGTCGTGGGCCTGGAGTCCGGGGCCGACGACTACATCGTCAAGCCGTTCAAGCCGAAGGAGCTCGTCGCCCGGATCAGGGCGCGGCTGCGGCGCTCGGAGGAGCCCGCGCCGGAGCAGCTGGCCATCGGTGACCTGGTCATCGACGTGGCCGGTCACTCGGTGAAGCGGGACGGGCAGTCGATCGCGCTGACGCCGCTGGAGTTCGACCTGCTGGTCGCGCTGGCGCGCAAGCCGTGGCAGGTGTTCACCCGTGAGGTCCTGCTGGAGCAGGTCTGGGGCTACCGGCACGCCGCCGACACCCGGCTGGTCAACGTCCACGTGCAGCGGCTGCGCTCGAAGGTCGAGAAGGACCCCGAGCGCCCGGAGATCGTGGTGACCGTCCGCGGCGTCGGGTACAAGGCAGGGCCGAGCTGACATGAGCGCAGGCAGTACTGCTCCGAAGCCCGGTGATCCGGGAGTCCGTACGGGGCGGGCTGCCGGACCGGGGCGGGGGGGCTCGCGTTTCGGCCGCCTGCTCCAGGACGGTGCGCCGGGCGGACCCGTGTTCCGGCTCGTCGCGCGTTGGGTGCGCCGGCCGCTGCTGCCCGCCGTACGGCTGTGGCGGCGCAATCTGCAGGTGCGCGTGGTCGCGGGCACCCTGCTCATGTCGCTCGGTGTCGTGCTGCTGCTCGGGCTCGTGGTGATCGGGCAGGTCCGCAACGGCCTGCTCGACGCCAAGGAGAAGGCCGCGCAGAGCCAGGCGGCCGGTGGTTTCTCGGCCGCCCAGGACAAGGCGGCGACCACGCCGCCCGCGCCCGGCGGGCAGGACGGCGGCCGGGCCGGAGCCTCCGTGAACTGGCGCTCGACGCTGGTCGAGCAGCTGGCCAGTGGCGGCCAGAGCGCGTTCAACGTCGTCGCGCTGTCGCTGGAGACCGGCAACACCGCCAGCCGGGGCGCCCGCGCCTCCGGTGAGGTCGACCCGACCACCAGCATCCCCGCCGAGCTGCGGCACAACGTCGCGCAGGGCACCAGCACCTTCCAGCAGCCCGCGCGGATCCACTACACCAGCGGCAAGGCGTCCGAGCCCGGCCTGGTGATCGGCAAGCGGCTCAACGACGCCGACGGCACCCCGTACGAGCTGTACTACCTCTTCCCGCTGACGCAGGAGGAGGACTCCCTCGCGCTGGTGAAGACGACGCTCGCGACCGCCGGGCTGTTCGTCGTGGTGCTGCTCGGCGCCATCGCCTGGCTGGTGGTCCGCCAGGTCGTCACCCCCGTGCGGATGGCCGCCGCGGTCGCCGAGCGGCTGTCGGCCAACGGGCTCCAGGAGCGGATGAAGGTCACCGGCGAGGACGACATCGCGCGCCTCGGCGAGGCCTTCAACAAGATGGCGCAGACCATCCAGCTGAAGATCCAGCAGCTGGAGGACCTGTCGCGGATGCAGCGGCGGTTCGTCTCCGACGTGTCGCACGAGCTGCGTACGCCGCTGACCACCGTCCGCATGGCCGCGGACGTCATCCACGAGGCCCGGGTCGACTTCGACCCCGTCACCGCGCGCTCCGCCGAGCTCCTCGGGGACCAGCTGGACCGCTTCGAGTCGCTGCTGTCGGACCTGCTGGAGATCAGCCGCTTCGACGCGGGCGCCGCGGCCCTGGAGGCCGAGCCGATAGACCTGCGCCAGGTCGTGCGGCGGGTCATCGGCGGCGCCGAGCCGCTGGCCGAGCGCAAGGGCAGCCGGATCCTCGTCGTGGGCGACGAGCAGCCCGTGGTGGCCGAGGCGGACGCCCGCCGGGTCGAGCGGGTGCTGCGCAACCTGGTGGTGAACGCCGTCGAGCACGGCGAGGGCCGGGACGTGACGGTGAAGCTGGCCGCGGCCGGCGGGGCCGTCGCCGTCGCCGTGCGCGACCACGGCATCGGGCTCAAGCCCGGCGAGGCGACCCGGGTCTTCAACCGCTTCTGGCGGGCCGACCCGTCCCGCGCGCGCACCACCGGCGGAACGGGCCTCGGCCTGTCCATCGCCGTCGAGGACGCGCGGCTGCACGGCGGCTGGCTCCAGGCCTGGGGCGAGCCCGGGGGCGGCTCGCAGTTCCGGCTGACGCTGCCGCGCACCGCGGACGAGCCGCTGCGCGGTTCGCCGATCCCGCTGGAGCCGGAGGACTCGCGGCGCAACCGCGAGCAGGCCGCGGCCGCGGCCGGGGCGCGCCTTGCGGCGGTGCCGGCGCAGCCCGCCGGGGAGCACCCGGCGCTGCCCGTGCCGCCGCGGATGCCGACCGTGCCGCGGGCGACGGTGGACCCGACGGCGCTGCCGGGCAGCGGCGCGCGGGTGGTCGCTCGGCCGGCGACGGGCGGGGACGACAACGGGGGTGCCGGGGGCGAGGCGATGGCGTCGACGCGCGCCGAGCAGGAGGGCGGGACAGGTGGGCGCTGACCTTCGAGGGAAGCGGGAGGCCCTGGGGCGGGGACGGTCGGTGCGCGGGGTCGTGCTGCTGGCCTGCGGTTCGCTGCTGGCGGCCGGCTGCGCGAACATGCCCGACAGCGGGGACGTACGGGCCGTGAAGGCGTCCAACGCGGGGGACTCGCAGGTGCGGGTGTACGCGGTCGCGCCCCGGGACAACGCCGATCCGGAGGAGATCGTCGACGGCTTCCTGGAGGCCATGACGAGCGACGACCCCGGGTTCGCGACGGCGCGGAAGTACCTGACCCGGCAGGCCGCGCGGACCTGGCGTCCGGAGGCGAGCATCACCGTGCTCACCAACGCGCCCGACCGCGACCAGGCGGACCGCATGGCCGACACGGAGAACGAGGGGAAGTCCTACCCGATCTCCGGGCGGCGGATCGCGAAGGTCGACGCCCGGCACGCGTACCGGCCGGAGGTCCCGGCCGAGTTCAACGAGTCGATCCACGTGGTGCAGCAGCCCTCGGCGGACGGCAAGGGCAAGGAGTGGCGCATCGACAGCCTGCCCTCGGGCCTGGTGCTCGGCGAGGCGGACTTCCTGCGCAACTACCGCTCGGTCAACAAGTACTACTTCGCCTCGGGGGAGAACTGGGTCGTCGCCGACCCTGTCTACATCCGGCAGCGGCAGGACCCGGTCACCCGCATGGACCCGGTCACGCAGACCGTGAAGGCGCTCCTGGAGGGCCCGACGGGCTGGCTCGGCCCGGCCGTCGACTCGCGCTTCCCGTCCGGTACGGAGCTGAAGAAGGGCGTCACGACGCTCACGACCGACGACCAGTTCACCCTGAAGGTCCCGCTCAACGCCAAGGCCGACCACATCAGCTCCCTGGTCTGCAAGGGCATGGCGGCGCAACTGCTGTTCACCCTGGGCGACCTGACGTCGGCGCGGGTGGAGCAGGTGGAGCTCCAGGGCAGCGACGGCAACCGGCTGTGCCTGCTCGGCAAGGGGCAGGCCACCGACGAGTTCTCGCCGGTGCGCGACCCGGGCCGGGGCGAGAACCCCTTCTTCGTCGACGAGCACGGCAAGCTGATGATGCTGTCCGTCGCCTCCAAGCAGCTGGACAAGCCGGTGGAGGTGCCCGGACCGTTCGGCACGGGCGCGCTGCCGCTGACGTACGTGGCGGTGGACCGCGAGGAGAACCGGGCCGCCGGGATCGTGCAGGAGGGGCGTGCGCTGCGGGTCGGCTCGATCACCTCCGACGAGGAGCCGGCGCAGCCGGTCGTGACCAGCGCCGGACCGCGGCGCGAGGACCGGCTGTCGGCGCCGAGCTGGGACGGCCACGGCGACCTGTGGGTCGCCGACCGCAACCCGGTCAACCCGCGCCTGTGGATGGTGCCGGGAGGCCAGGGCGAGCCGGTCGAGGTCAGCACGCCGTGGCTGAAGGACGGTGCGCGGATCGAGTCCCTGCGGGTCTCCGCCGACGGGGTGCGGATCGCGATGCTCGTCACGAAGGACAAGCGCACGACCCTGCAGATCGGGCGGGTCGAGCGGACCCGCAGCGAGGGGCACGAGAGCGTCTCGGTCGAGTCCCCGCAGCGGGCCGCGCCGCGCCTGGAGTCCGTCACCGCCGTGTCCTGGGCCGGCCCCAGCCGCCTGGTGGTGGTCGGTACCGAGGCGGGCGGGGTGCAGCAGGTGCGGTACGTGCAGACGGACGGCTCGACGTCGACGACCTCGGTCCTGCCGGGTCTGAACGGGGTCACGGCGGTCGCCGCGCCGCACGGTGAGCAGTCGCCGGTGGTCGCGGACTCCAACAACGACGGCATCGTGCGGCTCGTGCCCGGGGCGAACTGGCAGCCCATCGTGAAGGAGGGGCGTTCGCCGGTCTACCCCGGCTGAGGTTCCCCCGGCCTTTCCCTGTCCGGGGGCCCGGCCGCCGGCTCCGGCTGCCCTCCCGGGCCCCGGACCCCCCGCCCGCCTGGCGTCCGTTCTGCCGCCCGGTTTTCCACAGGGGTGGCCCGGCGGGGCCCGCGGGAGGAGAGTGGAGCCATGCGGGGGTGGTGGCGCGAGATCGCCGGGCTGGTGCTGCCGGTCGCCTGCGGAGGCTGCGGGAGACCCCGTGCGGGGCTGTGCCCGCGGTGCGAGGCCGGGCTGACCGGGTCCGGTCCCCGCAGGGTGCGTCCGCGGCCCGAACCCCCGGGGCTGCCCGTCGTCCATGCCGCCGCGCCGTACGAAGGTGCCGTGCGGGCCCTGCTCCTCGCCCACAAGGAGCGTGGGGCGTTGCCGCTCGCCGGACCCCTGGGCGCCGCGCTGGCCGGGGCCGTGGCGGCCGCCGCAGGGCCCTGTGAGGCGTCCGGAGGCGGATCGCTGCTCCTCGTACCGGTGCCGTCCTCGCGGAGCTCCGTACGCGCGCGTGGCCACGATCCGACCCGGCGGATCGCGCTGGCCGCGGCGGCGCGGCTGCGGCGTTCGGGGCGGGCGGCGCGGGTCCTGCCGGTGCTGCGTCAGGCCAGGCCGGTGGCCGACCAGGCCGGGCTGGGGGCGCGCGGGCGGCTCGCCAACCTGGCGGGCGCCCTGGAGGTCCCGGCGGGCGGCGTGCGGCTGCTGGAGGAGGCCGGCCGGACGGCCGGGAGGGTGGTTCTCGTGGACGATCTGATGACCACGGGTGCATCGCTCGCGGAAGCGGCGAGGGCACTGGGTGCCGCCCGTTCCGGTGTACACCGTCCGTTCATTCCTGGATTACCGGACAGCCCGAAGGGGCCTGCGACGGAAGGCCTTTTCGAACAGCCGGCAGCGGCTGTAGTCGCATCCTCTCCGGCTTCGTTCGAAATAAACCGGAACTCTCCGAGAACTTGCATCGTTGCAGGTGGTGAGAGGTGAGAACACCCGAATGGAGGTAAGTCCCGTCAGCGGGTGACGACACCCGTCCGAACGAGCTATGTTCGGTTGTGAGGAATGGCGAAGGCTACGCCTCACCTAATGCACGGGTGCGCCTACAGGACGGGAGTTCAGGGCGAATTAACCTCTTGTCAATGGGGTGGGGTGCTTGTCGACTGGGGAGGAGAGGGGCGAAGTCGCCAAGTCCGAGACCCCGGCAATCGCCGGAGTCTGGTGCAAAGGGAGATGCTCCGCGGCCTAGGAGCCGTAGGGAGCGATCCGGGAACGGAGTTCTGCGTGGACATCGTCGTCAAGGGCCGCAAGACCGAGGTGCCCGAGCGGTTCCGTAAGCACGTGGCCGAGAAGCTGAAGCTGGAGAAGATCCAGAAGCTCGACGGCAAGGTGATCAGCCTCGACGTCGAGGTGTCCAAGGAGCACAACCCGCGGCAGGCCGACCGGTCCGACCGCGTGGAGATCACCCTCCACTCCCGAGGCCCGGTGATCCGGGCGGAAGCGGCGGCAGGCGACCCGTACGCAGCGCTCGACCTCGCCAGCGACAAGCTCGAGGCCCGACTGCGCAAGCAGCACGACAAGAGGTTCACCCGCCGTGGCAACGGCAGGCTTTCGGCGGCGGAGGTCGCCGACGTGGTGCCGGGCGTGGCGTCGCTGAACGGCGCCGGCCAGGTGGTGCCGGAGGAGACCGGCACCGTTCCCACCACGATGATGGGTTCGATCGAGGTCCAGGGCGAAGGACCGCTGGTGGTCCGCGAGAAGACCCACAAGGCCGCCCCCATGACGCTCGACCAGGCGCTCTACGAGATGGAGCTGGTCGGGCACGACTTCTACCTCTTCGTCGACTCCGACACGAAGCAGCCCAGTGTCGTCTACCGGCGGCACGCCTACGACTACGGCGTCATCCACCTGGAGAGCGACCCCCTCGCGGGTGAGGACCTCGGTGGCGCGGGCGGTGCGCTCGGCGGCTGACCCGGCCGCCCGAGTACACCCTCGCGACCGAGCCGCGGTCGCGGATCCGACCTGGTGCCCCTGGAGCGCCCCCCGCGCTCCCAGGGGCACCCCTGTGCGACCGGAAGCGACGGAATGCGACCGCGTGCGACCACGCGTTCACCGCGAGGCCGCCGAGGCATGAAAGCATGGTGTGCACGCCAACCGGTGCTCCCCGAGCAGCGGTTGGAGGACCGAAAGCGATTCAGTACACGACTTCAGGCCACGGCCTTCAGGGGGAGGAACGATGGCGGACAGCTTCGGGCCGGTGCACAGCGGGCGAGAGTCCCTCGGCACGGTGAACCCGGAGGCATCGGATCCGGCCATCGGCGCGTCACGCGACGAGCCGATCCGGGTCCTCGTCGTGGACGACCACGCCCTTTTCCGGCGCGGTCTGGAGATCGTCCTCGCGCAGGAGGAGGACATCCAGGTCGTCGGAGAGGCCGGGGACGGGGCGGAGGCCGTCGACAAAGCGGCCGATCTGCTGCCCGACATCGTGCTGATGGACGTGCGGATGCCCAAGCGCGGCGGGATCGAGGCGTGCACCTCGATCAAGGAGGTCGCCCCCAGCGCGAAGATCATCATGCTGACGATCAGCGACGAGGAGGCCGACCTCTACGACGCCATCAAGGCGGGCGCGACCGGCTACCTCCTGAAGGAGATCTCCACCGACGAGGTCGCGACCGCGATCCGCGCGGTCGCCGACGGCCAGTCGCAGATCAGCCCCTCGATGGCCTCGAAGCTGCTCACCGAGTTCAAGTCGATGATCCAGCGCACCGACGAGCGCCGACTGGTGCCCGCGCCCCGGCTGACCGACCGCGAGCTGGAGGTCCTCAAGCTGGTCGCGACCGGTATGAACAACCGGGACATCGCCAAGGAGTTGTTCATCTCCGAGAACACCGTCAAGAACCACGTGCGGAACATCCTGGAGAAGCTCCAGCTGCACTCCCGGATGGAGGCCGTGGTCTACGCGATGCGGGAGAAGATCCTCGAGATCCGCTGAGGCCCCCGGCCCCCGGCCCTCCGCCCACCGCCCGGTCCTGAGCCCAGTCCTGAGCCCGGTCCTCAGCCGAGCGACTTGACGAGCTCTGCGGCGAGTTCCGGAGAGTCCACGCGCTCCACCGCCACCGCGTCGCAGCCCACCCACTCGGCCGCCTCGCGCAGTGCCCGCGCCACCGCGGGGACCGCCTTCGGGCCGTCCAGCGACACCTGCCGGGCCACCAGCGTCCGGCCCTCCCGCGCCGGGTCCACCCGGCCGACCAGACGGCCGCCGGACAGGACCGGCATGGCGAAGTACCCGTACACCCGCTTCTGCTTCGGCACGTACGCCTCCAGGCGGTGCGTGAAGCCGAAGATGCGCTCGGTGCGGGCCCGCTCCCAGATCAGCGAGTCGAAGGGCGACAGCAGCGTCGTCCGGTGCCGTCCGCGCGGCTCGCTCGCGAGCGCCGCCGGGTCCGCCCAGGCCGGCTTCCCCCAGCCCGCCACCGTCACCGGCACCAGCCCCGAGTCCGCCACCACCGCGTCGAAGGCCTCGCCCTTGATCCGGTGGTAGTCGGCGATGTCCGCGCGGGTGCCGACGCCCAGCGCCTCGCCGGCCTGCCGTACGAGACGGCGCAGGCACTCGGTGTCGTCCAGGTCGTCGTGGAGCAGCGCCTGGGGCACGGCCCGCTCGGCCAGGTCGTAGACCCGCTTCCAACCGCGCCGCTCGGTGACCACCACCTCGCCGTACATCAGCGCCCGCTCGACGGCGATCTTCGAGTCGGACCAGTCCCACCACTCGCCCTTGTTCTTCGCGCCGCCGAGCTCGGTCGCCGTCCGCGGGCCCTCGTCGCGCAACTGCCGGATCACCGCGTCGTACGCCCCGTCGGACAGCTCGTGGCCCCAGTGCGGGCGGTCGCGGTAGGCGCGGCGGCGGAAGGCGAAGAGCGGCCACTCCTCGACGGGCAGGATGCACGCGGCGTGCGACCAGTACTCGAAGGCGTGGCCCTCGGTCCAGTACGCCTCCTCGACCGCGGGTCGGCCGACCGCGCCCAGGCGCGCGTACGGGATCAGCTCGTGCGAGCGGGCCAGCACGGAGATGGTGTCCAGCTGGACCTGCCCGAGGTGGCGCAGCACGCCCCGCACCCCGCCCCGGCGGTCGGGGGCGCCGAGGAACCCCTGGGCCCGCAGGGCGATCCGGCGGGCTTCGTCGGCGGACAGTTCGGCGGCGGGGCGCGGGGCGGTCGTCATGATCCGCACCCTAGAGGGCGGCACTGACAACACCCCGGGACCGGCCCGCGGCCCGCCACCGGGCCCGAGCCCGCCCTCGCCGCCACCGGGCCCGCGCCCGCCCTCACCGCCCCCGGGACCGGCCCGCGGCCGTCGTCACCCCCCGTGCGGCAGGTACGGCAGCCTGGCCGGGAGGCCCAGGTCGGAGGGGAGCAGGGAGCCGATCCAGGAGTCGCGGACCGTGCCCTTGTTGACCAGACCCGCCCGCTCGACGCCCTCCAGGACGAAGCCGGCCCGTTCGGCCACCGCGCGGGAGCCGGTGTTGCCGACCTCGGCGCGCCACAGCAGGCGGTGGCAGTCGAGCGCGGTGAAGGCCCAGTGGGCGACGGCGCCGGCGGCCTCCGTCATGTAGCCGCGCCCCCGGTGCTCCTTGGCCAGCCAGAAGCCGACCTCGCTGACCCCCTCCCCGCGGGCCGTCAGGCCGATCGCGGCGAGCAGCGGCCCGCCCTGCACCGGCTCGACGGCGAACGCGTACTCCCGGTCGCTGCTCCAGCCCTCCGGCACCATGCGGTGGACGAAGAACTCGGCGTCCCGGCGGGTGTACGGGGAGGGGACGGTCGTCCAGCGCTGGATGTCGGGGTCCTGACAAGCGGCGTGGACCGCCTCGACGTCCTCGGGGGTGAAGAGGCGAAGACGCAGCCGGTCCGTGGTCAGAGTGATGGGCTCCATGACGGAATTGTGGTGACCCGCCCGGGCCGATGCGAACACTTTTCGGTAGCGGGCGGCACCTTCCGGCGGCCTCGTGCGTTCTCTCTTGAGAGAGGCCTCACGGGCGGGAGCAGGGCTCCCGGCACAGCGGGCCTCCCTCCGCGAGGGCGGTCTCGCTTACGATGGCCGTTGCGGTGGGGACCACCTGCCGTGCCCGCGCCCGAGTCATGACAAGACCCAGTGCCAGGCCCGACCGGCAAGGAGACCAGCCTCAGTGTCCGTCTTCAACAAGCTCATGCGTGCAGGCGAAGGCAAGATCCTGCGCAAACTGCACCGCATCGCGGACCAGGTCAACTCCATCGAAGAGGACTTCGTCAACCTCTCCGACGCCGAGTTGCGGGCGCTCACCGATGAGTACAAGCAGCGCTACACCGACGGTGAGTCCCTCGACGACCTGCTCCCCGAGGCGTTCGCCACGGTCCGTGAGGCCGCCAAGCGCGTCCTGGGCCAGCGCCACTACGACGTCCAGATCATGGGCGGCGCGGCCCTCCACCTCGGCTACGTGGCCGAGATGAAGACCGGTGAGGGCAAGACCCTCGTCGGTACCCTCCCGGCGTATCTGAACGCGCTCTCCGGCAAGGGCGTCCACCTGATCACGGTGAACGACTACCTGGCCGAGCGCGACTCGGAGATGATGGGCCGGGTCCACAAGTTCCTCGGTCTCGAGGTCGGCTGCATCCTGGCCAACATGACCCCGGCCCAGCGCCGCCAGCAGTACGCCGCGGACATCACGTACGGCACGAACAACGAGTTCGGCTTCGACTACCTGCGCGACAACATGGCGTGGTCCCAGGACGAGCTCGTCCAGCGCGGCCACAACTACGCCTGTGTCGACGAGGTCGACTCGATCCTCGTCGACGAGGCCCGTACGCCGCTGATCATCTCCGGCCCGGCCGACCAGGCCACCAAGTGGTACGGCGACTTCGCGAAGCTGGTCACCCGCCTGGTCAAGGGCGAGCCCGGCAACCCGCTGAAGGGCATCGAGGAGACCGGCGACTACGAGGTCGACGAGAAGAAGCGCACCGTGGCCATCCACGAGGCCGGCGTCGCCAAGGTCGAGGACTGGCTGGGCATCGACAACCTCTACGAGTCGGTGAACACCCCGCTCGTGGGGTACCTGAACAACGCCATCAAGGCGAAGGAACTGTTCAAGAAGGACAAGGACTACGTCGTCATCGACGGCGAGGTCATGATCGTCGACGAGCACACCGGCCGTATCCTCGCCGGCCGCCGCTACAACGAGGGCATGCACCAGGCGATCGAGGCGAAGGAGGGGGTGGACATCAAGGACGAGAACCAGACGCTCGCCACGATCACCCTCCAGAACTTCTTCCGCCTCTACGACAAGCTCTCCGGCATGACCGGTACGGCCATGACCGAGGCGGCCGAGTTCCACCAGATCTACAAGCTGGGCGTCGTCCCGATCCCGACGAACAAGCCCATGCAGCGCAAGGACCAGCCGGACCTGATCTACCGGACCGAGGTCGCCAAGTTCGCCGCCGTCGTCGACGACATCGCCGACAAGTACGAGAAGGGCCAGCCGGTCCTCGTCGGCACCACCTCGGTCGAGAAGTCCGAGTACCTGTCGCAGCAGCTCAGCAAGCGCGGCATCCAGCACGAGGTGCTGAACGCCAAGCACCACGAGCGCGAGGCCGCGATCGTCGCGCAGGCCGGCCGCAAGGGCGCCGTCACCGTCGCCACCAACATGGCCGGCCGTGGTACGGACATCAAGCTCGGCGGCAACCCGGACGACCTCGCCGAGGCCGAGCTGCGCCAGTCCGGCCTGGACCCGGTCGAGCACGTCGAGGAGTGGGCCGCGGCCCTTCCGGGCGCCCTGGAGCGTGCCGAGAAGGCCGTGAAGGCGGAGTTCGAGGAGGTCAAGGAGCTCGGCGGCCTGTACGTCCTGGGCACCGAGCGCCACGAGTCCCGCCGCATCGACAACCAGCTCCGCGGCCGTTCCGGCCGTCAGGGCGACCCGGGCGAGTCCCGCTTCTACCTGTCGCTCGGCGACGACCTGATGCGCCTCTTCAAGGCCGCCATGGTCGAGCGCGTCATGGCGATGGCGAACGTGCCGGACGACGTGCCGATCGAGAACAAGATGGTCACCCGGGCCATCGCCTCCGCGCAGGGCCAGGTCGAGAGCCAGAACTTCGAGACGCGCAAGAACGTCCTGAAGTACGACGAGGTGCTCAACCGCCAGCGCGAGGTCATCTACGGCGAGCGCCGCCGCGTCCTGGAGGGCGAGGACCTCAAGGAGCAGGTCGGCCACTTCATGGACGACACGATCGACGACTACATCCGCCAGGAGACCGCCGACGGCTTCGCCGAGGAGTGGGACCTGGACCGGCTGTGGAACGCCTTCAAGCAGCTCTACCCGGCCAAGGTCACGGTCGAGGAGCTGGAGGACGCGGCCGGGGACCGGGCGGGCATCACCGCCGAGTTCATCGCCGAGTCCGTCAAGGACGACATCCACGAGCAGTACGAGTCCCGCGAGGCCCAGCTCGGCTCGGAGATCATGCGCGAGCTGGAGCGCCGCGTGGTCCTCTCGGTGCTCGACCGCAAGTGGCGCGAGCACCTCTACGAGATGGACTACCTGCAGGAGGGCATCGGCCTGCGGGCGATGGCCCAGAAGGACCCGCTGGTCGAGTACCAGCGCGAGGGCTTCGACATGTTCTCCGCGATGATGGAGGGCATCAAGGAGGAGTCCGTCGGCTACCTGTTCAACCTGGAGGTCCAGGTCGAGCAGCAGGTCGAGGAGGTCCCGGTGCAGGACGCGCCGTCCCTGGAGAAGGGCGCCGTCGCGGCGGGCGCCGGCCGCCCGGAGATCCGCGCCAAGGGCCTGGACGCGCCGCAGCGCCCGGACCGGCTGCACTTCTCCGCGCCGAAGGTCGACGGTGACGGCTCGGTCGTCGAGGGCGACTTCGCCTCCGACGGCGGCGAGGCCGCGGGCGACGGGCTGACCCGCGCGGAGCGCCGCAAGGCGCAGAAGAACGCGGGCGGACGCCGCCGCAAGAAGTAAGCGGCAGGGCTGTACGGAGGGGCCGGTCACCGGGTGCGGTGACCGGCCCCTCCGCGTCTTCGCCGGCGGGCCTGCCCGATCCGGAAAGCACGCCCTAGGCGGGCAGGCCGTCCAGCTCCACCGCCGCGCAGCGCCAGCGGCGGTCCCGGCCGCGTTCCAGGCGGAAGGCCATGGCCCGGACGCGCTCGCCGGTCGCGATGGTCGCGCAGGCCTCGACGGCGTCCGGGCCCGGGGGCCGGGCCGAGCAGTGGCGCAGCACCGGGCGGGGCCCGCAGGAGCGCAGCGGGGTCTCCGGGGCGAGCCGGACGAGCTGTTCGTACGCCTCGCCGATGGTGTGGCCGAGCATCCAGTGGACCGGGCGCTCGCCGCTGAGCACGGCGAGCAGCTTCTCGGCGAAGAGGACGTGCGGGGGCGGCATCCGGCGCGGGCCGACGCCCGCGCGGCCGCGGGGGCCGGTGCCGGCGGGGCCCGAGGGCCCCCTGGAGCCGGCGGGGCCCGAGGGGCCCCCGGGGCCGCGGGGGGAGCGGGCCGGGCGGGTGGGCGTGTGCGTGGTCATGACGGTCCCCGTTCGTCGCGTTCGGTCACCGACCGGTACCAGTCGGTAACTTCCGTTGGGGATCTTGTACGGGGGCGGCGGTCGCCCGGGCAAGGGGCGCGGACCCGTGCGCGAGGGCGCGGCGGGGTTCACCTATCAGGGTGACGGAGGGGTTCCTGGGGCCCACGGGGGCCCGGGGGCGCGGCTCCCGGGGGTGACGGGGCGAGGGGCTGGGTCGGGGGCCCCGAAGGGGGACTCCGCACGTATCCTGAGGGCGTCTCCGACTACGAAAGCGGCCAGCCATGCGCGTCTACGTCCCCCTGACCCTCCCCGGTCTCGCACAGGCGCACAAGGCGGGCGAGCTCGGTCCCGGGCCGCTCACCGCCTATGCCGTCACCCCCGCGCTGCGCGAGTGGTACGTCTCCGACGACATCGAGGAGCTGGAGTACGCGGCCCTCAACCGCGCCGCCGCCGCCTCGCTGCGACTGCTCGCCGGTGACCCCGAGGCCGCCCGGCGCCGGATCGTGGTCGCGGTGGACGTGGCCGACAAGGACGCGGCCGTGGACCCCGACCGCGGGCTCGACGCGAGTGCGCTCGGCGAGGTCCGGATCGCCGGGACCGTACCGCTGGCCAAGGCCGCGGCCGTGCACGCCGACGCCGACGACGCCCACGCGGACGTCTCGGCCGCGGCGGACGCGCTCGGGGCGGCGGACCAGGGCGACGACGACGCCCAGTTCGTCGTGGACGGCGCCGAGGACCACGAGCTGCTCTGGTACGGGGTGCAGGAGATCCCGGGCCTGCTGGGCTGAGTCGGCGCACCAGGGCCGACCGGTACCGTGCCTCCATGGGGAAGCACGGGAAGCACCTGGTCTGGGACTGGAACGGCACACTGCTCGACGACACCGGCGCGGTGATCGGCGCGACCAACGCGGCCTTCGCCGAGCTGGGGCTCGAGCCGATCACTCTGGAGCGGTACCGCGAGCTGTACACGGTGCCGGTGCCGAAGTTCTACGAGCGGCTGATGGGGCGGCTGCCCACCGATGACGAGTGGCTGGTCATGGACGGCGCCTTCCATCGGCACTACTGGCAGCGGGCCGAGGGCTGCGGGCTCACCGCGGGCGCCGCGGAGCTGCTCGCGGCGCGGCAGGCGTCCGGGTTCACGCAGTCGCTGCTGTCGCTCGCGCCGCACGAGGAGCTGATACCGCTGGTGCGGCGGCACGGGATCGCGGAGCGGTTCCTGCGGGTCGACGGGCGGGTCGACCGGTCCACCGAGGGCAAGTCGGGGCACATGGTCCGGCACCTGGCGGCGCTGGAGGTGCCGGCGGAGCGGGTCGTCGTCATCGGGGACGCGGCGGACGACGGGGTGGCGGCGCTGCACGTGGGGGCGCGGGCCGTGCTCTACACCGGGGGGTCGCACAGTCGGGCTTCGCTGGAGCGGGTCGGGGTGCCGGTCGTCGACTCGCTCGCGGAGGCGGTGGCGGTGGCGGAGGAGCTCGTCTAGGGGCCGAGTGCGCTGCCGGGTGCGGCCCGGTGGGGGTCTGTGCGCAATCTCCCCCGGACTTCGTCCGGAGGACCCCCGGCCCTGGCGGAACGAGGGCCCACAGACCCCCGGGTGCTACGCCTTCGTGTCCCGCAGGACCTTCAGGAACTCCCGCATCCAGCTCGGGTGGTCCGGCCAGGCCCGGGAGGAGACGAGGGTGCCGTCGACGACCGCGGCCGAGTCCTGGAAGGTGGCGCCCGCCGCCTGCATGTCGAGCTCCAGGGCCGGGTACGCGGTCACGCGGCGGCCCTCCAGACTGCCGGTCGCGGCCGTCAGGAGGGGGCCGTGGCAGATCTGGGCCACCGGCTTGTCCGCGTCGAAGAAGGACTTCAGGATCTTGCGGAGCTCCGGGTCGTTGCGCAGGTACTCCGGGGCGCGGCCGCCCGGGATGACCACGGCCAGGTACTCACCCGGGTCGACCTCGGAGAAGGCCAGGTCGGCGGGCCAGGTGTAGCCCGGCTTCTCGGTGTACGTGTCGTAGCCGGGCTCGAAGTCGTGGACCACGAAGCGGAGCTGCTTGCGGGCGGGCGCCGCGATGTGGACCTCGTACCCCTCCTCCAGGAGGCGCTGGTACGGGTACATCACCTCCAGCGACTCCGCCGCGTCCCCGGTCACGATCAAGATCTTCGCCACTGCGTCTCCCCAAGAGCGCTCGTCGGTCGGTATGCCCCGGGTAACCATTCGTCGCTGTCCACAGTGTCAAACTTCCCCCCCTGGTTTTGTACACATAAGGACCATGACGGTCCGGGGGGCAACAGCGATAGGCTTTTCCCGTGATCAGCGCGATACGCCGAGGGGGCAGTGCAGCCCCCGGCTTCCGCCCGGTTCGCCACAGCGACCGGGTCGATGGCGCGTTCGCCGATCCCTTCCGTCCGGGCGCGAAGGCCACCATGGCCGATATGCACCCGGACATCTCTCATCGCGGCATAACGTCGACTCCGACCGGTACCACCGCGTCGTGGCGTTGTGTCCTTTCTTCCACCGACGTCACGCAACGGCGCGCGACAGGAGTCAGAGGACATGCAGACCAAGCTGGACGAAGCCAAGGCCGAGCTGCTCGATCGGGCCGCCCGGGTAGCTGAGAACAGCCCGGTCGGGGGGCGACTTCCGACAGGGCCGGAGAACGGAAAGCGTCCGGACCGCGGCACCGTGCTCGACTACCTCCAGCGCTACTACCTGCACACCGCGCCGGAAGACCTCACGGACCGCGAGCCCGACGACGTCTTCGGCGCCGCGCTCTCGCACTACCGCCTCGCGGAGAACCGTCCGCAGGGCACCGCGAGCGTCCGCGTCCACACGCCGACGGTGGAGGAGAACGGCTGGACCTGCAGCCACTCCGTCGTCGAGGTGGTCACCGACGACATGCCGTTCCTCGTGGACTCCGTGACCAACGAGCTGTCCCGCCAGGGCCGCGGCATCCACGTCGTGATCCACCCGCAGGTCCTCGTCCGCCGCGACGTGGCCGGCAAGCTCATCGAGGTCGTCACCGAGCAGCCCAAGGGCGGCCTGCCGCACGACGCGCTCGTCGAGTCCTGGATCCACGTCGAGATCGACCGCGAGACCGACAAGGCCGACCTCAAGCAGATCACCGCCGACCTGCTGCGCGTCCTGTCCGACGTCCGCGAGACCGTCGAGGACTGGGAGAAGATGCGCGACGCCGCGCTGCGCATCGCCGACACCCTGCCCGAGGAGCCCACCCCCGCCGACCTGCGGCCCACCGAGGTCGAGGAGGCCCGCGAGCTGCTGCGCTGGCTCTCGGACGACCACTTCACCTTCCTGGGCTACCGCGAGTACGAGCTGGTCAACGGGGACGCCCTGTCCGCCGTCCCCGGCACCGGCCTCGGCATCCTGCGCGCCGACCCGCACCACAGCGGGGACGACCCCCACGCACACCCGGTCTCGCCGTCCTTCAGCCGGCTGCCCGCCGACGCCCGCGCCAAGGCGCGCGAGCACAAGCTGCTGGTCCTGACGAAGGCCAACAGCCGCGCGACCGTGCACCGCCCCTCGTACCTCGACTACGTCGGCGTGAAGAAGTTCGACGCCGACGGCAACGTCATCGGCGAGCGCCGCTTCCTCGGCCTCTTCTCCTCGGCCGCGTACACCGAGTCCGTGCGCCGCGTCCCGGTCGTCAAGCGCAAGGTCCAGGAGGTCCTGGAGGGCGCCGGCTTCTCGCCGAGCAGCCACGACGGGCGCGACCTGCTCCAGATCCTGGAGACCTACCCGCGCGACGAGCTCTTCCAGACCCCGGCCGACGAGCTCCGCTCCATCGTCACCAGCGTCCTGTACCTGCAGGAGCGGCGCCGGCTGCGGCTCTACCTGCGCCAGGACGAGTACGGCCGCTACTACTCGGCCCTCGTCTACCTGCCGCGGGACCGCTACACCACCCGCGTCCGACTGCGGATCATCGACATCCTGAAGGAGGAGCTGCAGGGCGCCAGCGTCGACTTCACGGCCTGGAACACCGAGTCGATCCTCTCCCGTCTGCACTTCGTCATCCGGGTCGAGCCCGGCACCGAGCTGGCCAAGCTCACCGAGACCGACGTCGACCGCATCGAGGCCCGGCTCGCCGACGCCGCCCGCTCCTGGGCCGACGGCTTCGGCGAGGCGCTCAACGCCGAGCTGGGCGAGGAGCGCGCCGCCGAGCTGCTCCGCCGCTACGGCAACGCCTTCCCCGAGGGCTACAAGGCCGACCACTCGCCGCGCGCCGCCGTGTCCGACCTGGTCCACCTGGAGGCCCTGGCCGACAGCGACAAGGACTTCGCGCTCTCCCTGTACGAGCCCGTCGCCTCCGGAGCCGGCGAGCGCCGCTTCAAGATCTACAAGACCGGCGACCCGATCTCCCTCTCCGCCGTGCTGCCGGTCCTCAACCGGCTCGGCGTCGAGGTCACCGACGAGCGTCCGTACGAGCTGCGCTGCGCCGACCGCGCCCACGCCTGGATCTACGACTTCGGTCTGCGGATGCCCACGCCCACGGGCAACGGCGGCGACTACATCGGCGAGGACGCCCGCGAGCGCTTCCAGGAGGCCTTCGCGGCCACCTGGACCGGCGCGGCCGAGAACGACAACTTCAACTCGCTCGTCCTGTCCGCCGGGCTGAACTGGCGCGAGGCGATGGTGCTGCGCGCCTACGCGAAGTACCTGCGCCAGGCCGGTTCGACCTTCAGCCAGGACTACATGGAGGACACCCTCCGCAACAACGTCCACACCACCCGGCTGCTGGTCAACCTCTTCGAGGCGCGCATGGCGCCGGAGCGCCAGCGCGCCGGCACCGAGCTGATCGACGGCCTCCTGGAGGAGCTGGACGGCGCCCTGGACCAGGTCGCCTCCCTCGACGAGGACCGCATCCTGCGTTCCTTCCTCACCGTCATCAAGGCGACGCTGCGGACCAACTTCTTCCAGCGGGACGCCGAGGGCCGGCCGCACTCCTACGTGTCGATGAAGTTCGACCCGCAGGCCATCCCCGACCTGCCGGCCCCGCGCCCGGCCTTCGAGATCTGGGTCTACTCGCCGCGCGTCGAGGGCGTCCACCTGCGCTTCGGCAAGGTCGCCCGAGGCGGTCTGCGCTGGTCCGACCGCCGCGAGGACTTCCGTACCGAGATCCTCGGCCTGGTCAAGGCGCAGATGGTGAAGAACACCGTCATCGTGCCGGTCGGCGCCAAGGGCGGCTTCGTCGCCAAGCAGCTCCCGGACCCGTCGGTGGACCGCGACGCCTGGCTGGCCGAGGGCATCGCCTCGTACAAGACCTTCATCTCGGCGCTGCTCGACATCACCGACAACCTGGTCGCCGGCGAGGTCGTGCCCCCGGTCGGCGTGGTCCGCCACGACGAGGACGACACCTACCTGGTCGTCGCCGCCGACAAGGGCACCGCGACCTTCTCCGACATCGCCAACGGGGTCGCCGAGTCCTACGGCTTCTGGCTGGGCGACGCCTTCGCCTCCGGCGGCTCGGCCGGCTACGACCACAAGGGCATGGGCATCACCGCCCGCGGTGCCTGGGAGTCGGTCAAGCGCCACTTCCGCGAGCTGGGCCACGACACCCAGACCGAGGACTTCACCGTCGTCGGCGTCGGCGACATGTCCGGCGACGTCTTCGGCAACGGCATGCTGCTCTCCGAGCACATCCGCCTCGTCGCGGCCTTCGACCACCGGCACATCTTCATCGACCCGAACCCGGACGCGGCCACCTCGTACGCCGAGCGCCGCCGCCTGTTCGACCTGCCCCGCTCGTCCTGGGCCGACTACGACGCCTCGCTGCTGTCCGCGGGCGGCGGCATCCACCCGCGTACCGCCAAGTCGATCCCGGTCAACGCGCACGTCCGGGCCGCCCTCGGCATCGAGGACGGGGTCACCAAGATGACCCCGGCCGAGCTGATGAAGGCCGTCCTGCACGCCCCGGTCGACCTGCTGTGGAACGGCGGCATCGGCACGTACGTGAAGTCCTCGGCCGAGACCAACGCCGAGGTCGGCGACAAGGCCAACGACGCCATCCGCGTCGACGGCCAGGACGTCCGCGCCAAGGTCATCGGCGAGGGCGGCAACCTCGGCGCGACCCAGCTGGGCCGCATCGAGTTCGCCCGCTCCGGCGGCCCCGAGGGCACCGGCGGCAAGGTGAACACCGACGCCATCGACAACAGCGCCGGCGTCGACACCTCCGACCACGAGGTCAACATCAAGATCCTGCTCAACGGGCTCGTCGCCGAGGGCGACATGACCGTCAAGCAGCGCAACAAGATCCTCGCCGAGATGACCGACGAGGTCGGCGCGCTCGTCCTGCGCAACAACTACGCGCAGAACACCGCCCTGGCCAACGCGGTCGCCCAGTCGCCGTCCCTGCTCCACGCCGCCCAGCGCTTCATGCGCCGCCTGGGCCGCGACGGGGCCCTGGACCGCTCGCTGGAGTTCCTGCCCAACGACCGCCAGATCCGCGAGCTGCTCAACAGCGGCAAGGGCCTGTCCCAGCCGGAGCTCGCCGTCCTCCTCGCGTACACCAAGATCACGGTGGCCGACGAGCTGATCGGTACGGAGCTGCCGGACGACCCGTACCTGCGCGGGCTGCTCCACGCGTACTTCCCGACGCTGCTGCGCGAGAAGTTCACCGAGGCCGTCGACAACCACGCCCTGCGCCGCGAGATCATCACCACGGTCCTGGTCAACGACACCGTCAACACCGGTGGCTCGACCTTCCTGCACCGCCTCCGCGAGGAGTCCGGCGCGTCGATCGAGGAGATCGTCCGGGCGCAGACCGCGGCCCGCGCGATCTTCCGCCTGGGCGAGGTCTGGGACGCCGTCGAGGCGCTCGACAACAAGGTGCCGGCCGAGTTCCAGACCCGGATGCGCCTGCACTCCCGCCGCCTGGTCGAGCGCGGCACGCGCTGGCTGCTCAACAACCGGCCGCAGCCGCTCCAGATCGGCGAGACCATCGAGTTCTTCTCGGAGCGGGTCGGCCAGGTCTGGGAGAAGCTGCCGCAGCTGCTGCGCGGCGCGGACCTGGAGTGGTACGAGTCGATCCTGGCCGAGCTGACCGAGGTCGGCGTCCCGGAGGAGCTGGCGCTGCGCGTGGCCGGGTTCTCCTCCGCCTTCCCGACGCTCGACATCGTCGCGATCGCGGACCGCACCGGCAAGGACCCGCTGGCGGTCGCCGAGGTCTACTACGACCTGGCCGACCGGCTGAAGATCACCGACCTGATGGACCGGATCATCGAGCTGCCGCGCAGCGACCGCTGGCAGTCGATGGCCCGCGCCTCCATCCGCGAGGACCTGTTCGCCGCGCACGCCGGGCTCACGTCCGACGTCCTGGCGGCCGGGGACGGCACCGCCACGCCGGAGGAGCGGTTCAAGGCCTGGGAGGACGAGAACGCGGCGATCCTCGGCCGGGCGCGCACCACCCTGGAGGAGATCCAGGGCTCGGAGGGCTTCGACCTGGCGAACCTGTCGGTCGCCATGCGGACGATGCGCACCCTGCTCCGTACGCACAGCTAGTCGGAGCGCGCGAGGAAGGGGGCGCCCCCGCCGGCCACGGACCGGCGGGGGCGCCCCCTCTCGCTTCTCCGCGCGGGGGTGACCCCCCTTCGCGCCTCCGCGCGACGGTCAGGCCGGGACGCTCACCGAGCCGGTCCACAGCCGCCGGGCGGCCACGGCCGCCGCCGCGAGCAGCAGGCCGTTGCGGAGCGCCATCACGGTGATGCCGGGCCAGGTGCCGGCGGCGACGTCCACGTACAGGACGGGGTACGCGAGGGAGCTCAGCGCGGCGGCCGGGAGCATCAGGAAGGCGACCGGCCGCATGACCGTGCTGCGTGAGGTCAGGCAGACGGCGGCCAGGCCGAGCAGCCAGACCATGTACTGGGGGCTGATCACCCGGCTGGTCACGGTGAAGAGCAGCACCGCGGCGAAGGCGGCGTCGAGCGGGGTGGCCGCGGTCCAGGTGCGGGCGCGCATCCGCCACAGCAGCAGCCAGCCGAAGGCGGCGACGGTCAGCAGCAGGGCGACGTGGCCGACGGTGGAGACGTAGGGGCCGACGTACTCGTAGGCGCCGTAGCGGAACTGGACCGAGCCCGGCCACAGCCCGGTCGCCCTGGCCAGCGCGAGGCCCGTGCCGCCCAGCGACTCGATCTGGACGCCCCGGTTGCCCTGCTGGCGCAGGAAGCCCAGCGCGTCGGAGAAGAGCAGGGTCAGGGTGGCCAGCAGGACCGCGGCGGTGACGGCGGCGGCGGTCCAGGCCTCACGGGTGGTGCGGCCGCGCGGGGTGCCGATCAGGGTGAGGGCGGGCCAGACCTTGACCAGGGCGCCGAGCCCGGCGAGGGCCCCGCCGACGCGGTGGGCGGCGGTGGAGCGGGACCCGAGGGCGAGCAGCGCGAGGACCGCGAGGGCGGTGGTCTGCACGTCGTAGCGGGCGAGCGGGATGTGCAGGAGCAGGGGGAGGCCGAGCACCCAGAACCAGGCGCCGTGGGTGAGGCGGGCGCTGTCGGCGTGCGCCAGGGCCACGGTGACGGCCGCGTCGGCGAGGAGGGTGAGCAGGACGAAGCCCTGGAAGTAGGTCAGCCAGGGGAAGATCCCGGGGGACATGATGACCAGGCCCGCGCCGGGCGGGTACTGCCAGGTGGCGTCGTCGGGCGGGAAGGTGCCCTGGGCGAAGAGGCCGTACCAGTGCCGGTAGAGGACGTGCACCTCGCTGGCGACGCCGCCGATGCCGAAGTCGTCGCGGTGGAGCAGGTAGAGCATCCCGGCACGGGTGAGCACCCAGAGCGCGGCGAGGGCGAGCCGCGGGCCGAGGCCGACGGTCACGAAGGTGGCGGAGGTGAAGGTCTCCGACTCGAAGGGGGAGCGGGTGAGTGCGGGCGGCGCGGACTCCGTGCGGGCCGTGCCGGGCGCACCGGGCTGGGGCGGCGGGTCGGTGGTCATCCCTCAGAACTTTAGCCAGGTTTGTCCTCATTCTTCCGCGTCTTGGGGCCCGTACTGGTGAACGCGGTGAAGTCGTCGTACGCCGCGACGACCTCGTCCGCCGGGCCGTCCATCCGCAGGCTGCCCGCCTCCAGCCACAGCGCCCGGTCGCAGGTCTCGGTGATGGTGGAGTTCGAGTGGCTGACCAGGAAGACGGTGCCCGCCTCGGCGCGCAGTTCGTCGATCCGGCGCTGGCTGCGGCGGCGGAACGGCGCGTCGCCGGTGGCCAGGGCCTCGTCGATGAGCAGCACGTCGTGGCTGCGCGCGGCGGCGATGGAGAAGCGGAGCCGGGCGCCCATGCCGGAGGAGTACGTGCGCATCGGCAGCGACGCGAAGTCGCCCTTGTCGTCGATGCCGGAGAACTCGACGATGTCCGCGTAGCGTTCGCCGATCTCCTTGCGGCTCATGCCCATCGCGAGGCCGCCCAGGATGACGTTCCGCTCGCCGGTGAGGTCGGCCATCAGGGCCGCGTTGACCCCGAGCAGCGCGGGGTGGCCGCGGGTGTAGATCCGGCCCGCGCTGGTGGGCAGCAGGCCCGCGACGGCCTTGAGGAGGGTCGACTTGCCCGAGCCGTTCGAGCCGATCAGGCCGATCGCCTCGCCCCGGTACGCGGCGAAGCTCACGCCCTTGACGGCGTGGACGGTGTGCGGCTTGCGCCCGGCGCCGCCGCGCTCGGTGTACGTGACGTGGACGCCGTCGGCGATGACGGTGGGTTCGCCCTCGTGCCGGAGGTGCTGTGAGGGCTCAGCCGCGGCCATAGGTCTCCTCCGCCTTCCAGAAGTAGACGAACCCGCCGGCGAAGGCGAGCAGCGCCCAGCCGGCCGCCACCGCCCAGACGTGCGGCGGGAGCTGGGCGGCCGTGAAGCTCTCGACCAGCGCGAAGCGCAGCAGGTCGATGTACACGGCCGCCGGATTGCACTGCAGGGCCAGCACCACCGCGTGCGGGAAGCGTCCGCCGCCCGCCAGGTGCTGGATCGACCACATGACCCCGGAGGCGTACATCCAGGTGCGCAGCACGAAGGGCATCAGCTGCGCGATGTCCGGCGTGCGCGAGGCGAGCCGGGCCATCACCAGGGCGAGCCCGGTGCTGAAGAGCGTCTGGAGCAGCAGCGCGGGGATCATGAGCAGCCAGCTCGGGCGCGGGAACTCGCCGAAGCAGAGCAGGATCACGACCAGCGCGCCCAGCGAGAAGACCAGCTGCTGGAGCTGCTGGAGGGCGAGCGCGATGGGCAGGCTCGCGCGCGGGAAGTGCAGGGCGCGGACCAGGCCCAGGTTGCCGCTGATGGCCCTCGTGCCGGTCATGATCGTCTGTGAGGTGAAGGTCCATGCGAAGACGCCCGTGATCAGGAACGGGACGTAGTCGGGGATGTTCCGCTGGACGTCCATGAGGACGCCGAAGATCGCGTAGTAGACGGCCGCGTTGAGCAGCGGGGTCATCACCTGCCAGACCTGGCCGAGCCGGGCCTGGCTGTACTGCGCGGTCAGCTTGGCCGTGGCGAAGGCGGTGATGAAGTGCCGCCGGGCCCAGAGCTGCCGCGCGTACGCGGGGAGCGGGGGGCGGGCGCCGCTCACGGTCAGGCCGTGGCGCCGGGCGAGGGCGCGGAGCTCCTCGGAGGTGGGGGGCGCGGGCGGTGCGGGGGGCCCGCCGGGTTTGTCGAGGGTGGTGGTCGTCGTCACGGGGATCGCCCTCGCTCTCGGCTCGGCTTCCGGGATGCGGCCCGGCTTTCGGGATCCGGCCCGGCCCTCGGCCCTGGGCTCGGCCCGTGCCTTCGCTCCCGGCTTCGATGGAACGGGTCCGTATCGTCGCTACGGGGAGAGTAGGGCGCTCCGACGTCGGAACGCAACCGTGTCGTCGTGACGTTTACGTCCAGGTAATCGCTGGCTAAAATCCTGGGCATGACGACACCTTCCCGGACCCCTCGCCGCACCCCCGCGGGAGCCGCCGTGCTCCGGGAGGACGTCACCGAGGCCATCCGCGCCGCCGTCTTCGAGGAGCTGGCCGCCGTCGGCTTCGCCCGGATGTCCATCGAGGGCATCGCCCGCCGCGCCGGGGTCGGCAAGACCGCCGTCTACCGCCGCTGGAAGTCCAAGCTCTCCCTGGTCCTCGACCTCGTCGGCGCCGTCGCCGTCCAGGGCCTGCCCGCGCCCGCCACCGGCTCGCTCCACGGGGACGTCCGCGCCCTCCTGGAGGTCGCCTCGCACGCCCTGCGCCACCCGGTGGCCTCGCAGGTCATCCCGGACCTGCTCGTCGAGGCGGTACGGAACCCCGAGATCGCCGAGGCCATCAAGGCCGCCCTCCTCGACGGCCGGCAGGGCGTCGTCGCCCAGGTCGTCCGCGAGGCCGTCGCCCGCGGCGAACTGCCCGAGGGCGCCGACCCGGACCGGGCCCTGGACCTGGTCGTCGGCCCGCTCTACTGGCGGCTCGTCGTGGTCCGCACCGAGACGCCGCAGGGCTACCTCGACGACCTCGCCCGCTCGGCGGTGGCGGCGCTCACCGCCTGAGACCGGGGCCGGGGGCGAGTCCGGGGCCGGGGTCGGGTCTGGGGTCCGGTCCGGGGTCGGGGGGCTCCGCTCCGGACGGGCTCACTTCACCGCGCCCGCCATCACCCCGGACACGAACTGCCGCTGGAAGGCGAAGAAGACCAGCAGCGGGATCACCATCGACACGAACGCGCCCGGCGCCAGCACGTCGACGTTGTTGCCGAACTGGCGTACCTGCTGCTGGAGCGCGACCGTGATCGGCGGCGACTGCGCGTCCGCGAAGATCAGCGCCACCAGCATGTCGTTCCACACCCACAGGAACTGGAAGATGCCGAGCGAGGCGACCGCGGGGCCGCCCAGCGGCAGCACCACCCGGGTGAACAGGCGGATCTCGCCCGCCCCGTCCAGCCGGGCCGCCTCCAGGAGCTCGCGAGGGATCTCCGCGAAGAAGTTCCGCAGCAGGAAGATCGCGAACGGCAGGCCGAAGGCCGTGTGGAACAGCACCACGCCCAGGGTCGTCTCGAAGATCCCGACCGTGCCGAACAGCTTCGACACCGGCACCAGGGCCACCTGCACCGGGACCACGAGCAGGCCCACGACCACCAGGAACCACCAGTCCCGGCCGGGGAAGTCCAGCCAGGCGAAGGCGTATCCGGCGAGCGAGCCGAGCACGATGACCAGCAGGGTGGCCGGGACGGTGATCAGGACCGTGGAGAGCAGCGAGTCGGTGATCGTCTCGTTCGCGAGCAGGTGCCGGTAGTTCTCGGTGGTCAGCTGCGCGGGCGTGGCGAAGACCTGCCACCAGCCGCCCGAGGCGATGTCGGAGGGGGAGCGCAGCGAGGAGAGGAGCAGCCCCGCCGTCGGCAGCAGCCAGAACAGCGCCACCAGCACGAGGACGAGCCGTACGGCGCCGCCGGCGGCGCGGGCGGCGAGCCGGGACCCCAGGGGGCGGGCCGGGCGGGGGCTCATCGGCGGGTCTCCCTTCGGGTGCGGCGCATCCGGCGGATGTTGAGCGCCATCACCGGCAGCACCAGCAGCAGGAGCAGCACGGCGATCGCCGAGCCCACCCCGAGGTCGGCGTCCGTGCCGAAGGACGAGCGGTACAGCTGGAGCGCCAGCACGTTGGCGTCGTCCTGCGCCGAGCCCGGCGCGATGATGAAGACCAGGTCGAAGACCTTCAGCACGTTGATCATCAGGGTCACGAGGACGACGGCGAGGACCGGCGCGAGCAGCGGGACGGTGATCCGGCGGAACACCTGCCACTCGTTCGCCCCGTCGACCCGGGCCGCCTCCAGGAGCTCGCGCGGCAGACCCGCGAGCCCCGCGGCGATCAGCACCATCGCGAAGCCGGCCCACATCCACACGTAACTGCCGATGATCGCGGGTGTGACGAGCGAGGGGCCGAGCCACTCCACCCCGTCGTACTGCTCGCGGAAGTTGCTCGCGGGGAGCCGCAGGACGGCCCCGTCGGCGGCCGGCGGCAGGATGAACGTGCCGTCGGCGGCGGCCGTGGCGCGCGCGACGACGGTGCCGCCCTTCACCGCCTCGATCCGCAGCCCGTCGAGCCCGAGTTCGCGCGGGTCGACGACGTTGGGCTTCCCGCCGCCGCCCCGGGTGAAGTCCAGCCAGGCGACCCCCGCGATCCCCTCGGCGGCGGGCGCCGGGGTACGGGCCGGGCGCGCGCCCTCCGGCATCTGCGCCGGCGCGACACCGATCAGCGGCAGCCGGGCGACCTCTCCGCCGCGCACCGGGGACCGGGTGACGTACGCCCCGCCGCCCGCCGCCTCCAGCGGGTGCACCGGCAGCGGGCGGGCCCGCGGGAAGCCCGAGGCCTCGGCGAAGGTGTCGTGCACGCCCACCCAGACCGCGTTGGCCACCCCGCGGTCCGGGTCCTGCTCGTACACCAGCCGGAAGATGATCCCGGCGGCGAGCATCGAGATGGCCATCGGCATGAAGACGACCAGCTTGAACGCCGTGCCCCAGCGCACCCGTTCGGTGAGCACGGCGAAGACCAGACCGAGCGCCGTCGCCACGGTCGGGGCCACGACCACCCAGATCAGGTTGTTGCGGACGGCGGTGCGGATCGACTCGTCGGTGAACAGGGCGACGTAGTTGTCCAGGCCGGCGAAGGACTCGCCGGACCGGTCGAGGAAGGAGCGCTGGACCGAGTACCCGATCGGGTAGACGACCAGCGCGCCGAGCAGGACCAGCGCGGGCAGGAGGAAGGCGGCGGCGACGGCCGTCCCGCGGAACCGGTTGGCCATCGGTCAGCCCTTGTACGCCTTGGCGGCCTCGGCCTCCAGCCTGGCCTGGGTCCCCGCGATGTCCTTCGGGTTCTTCAGGAAGTCCTGGAGCGCCTTCCACTCGCCCTTGCCGGGCGTCCCGCCGAAGGACTGCGGCATCTGGTCCGACATGTCGAAGCGGAAGTCGTCGCCCGCCCCGATCAGGGCCGCCGCGATCTCCCGCTGCACGTCGTTCGGGTACGCGGCCTTGTCCAGGCCCTTGTTGGGGGAGAGGAAGCCGCCCTCGCCCGCCCAGATCCGCGCCGCCGCGGGCGAGGCCAGGAAGGTCAGCAGCGCCTGCGCCGCCCTGCCGTCCTTGAGCGCCACGGCCGCGTCGCCGCCGGTCACCACCGGGGCCGTGCCGCCGTCGCCGACGGCCGGGAAGGGGAAGACCTTCGCGTCCTTGCCGATCTCGGCACCGGTCTGCGCGATGTTGACCGCGGAGAAGTCGCCCTCGAAGACCATCGCGGCCTTCGCCCGGTCGCCGCCGGTGAAGGTCTGGGTCACGGAGACCGGGAACTCCGTCTGCAGCGCGCCGTCGGTCCCGCCCGCCAGCAGCGCCGGCTTGCCGAACAGTTCGGCGAGCGTCGTCAGGGCGCGGGTCACGGACGGGTCCGTCCACGGGATGGTGTGCTTCGCCAGCCGGTCGTACTTCTCGGGACCGGCCTGGGAGAGGTAGACGTTCTCGAACCAGTCGGTGAGGGTCCAGCCGTCCGCTCCGCCGACGGAGACCGGGGTGACGCCGGAGGCCGAGATCGTGTCGGCGGTGGCGAGGAATTCCTTCCAGGTCTTCGGCTCGCTCGCGCCGGCGTTCTCGAAGGCGGCGGTGTTGTACCAGACCAGGGACTTGTTGGCGGCCTTGAAGTACACCCCGTACGGGGTGCCGTCGACCGCGCCGAGGTCCTGCCAGCCCTTCGCGTAGTTCTTCGCCAGCTGCGCCCTGGCCTCCGGGCCGAGCGGCTTGAGCCACTTCTGCGCGACGGCCTGCCGGATCGCGCCGACCTGCGGCAGCAGCGCCACGTCGGGCGGGGAGCCGCCGGCGATCTTCGTGCCGAGGAAGTTCACGATCGGGTCCTGCGCCGGCACGAAGATCACCGTCGCGCCCGTGCGCTTCTCGAACTCCTTCAGGACCTTGCCGAAGTTCTCCTGCTCGGGGCCGGTCCAGACGGCGGCGACCTCGATCTTCTGGCCCGCCAGGTTCGGTAAGGAGAGCCCGTCCCCGGCGGCGCTCGGGGTGTGCGAGGGGCCGATGTCCGTGTGGGAGCCGCCTCCGCAGCCCGCCGCCATGAGGACGGCGACCGCCGTCACCGCGCCGATCCGAAGAGTTCCGCCACCACGCATCCGAGCCCCGCCTCTCCCGCGTTTCCTGGTCCCGTGGGCTCAGGTCTACGCCCGGCGCCCGGGCCCCGCAATACCGCCTTCCGCGGCAAGCGGGGGATCGTGATGGGCTCGTGACGTGCCGTCAGGCGTGCGTGGGCGAGGTCAGCGGGGGTACGGGAGCGGCCTCGACGGACCGGGCGGCCCGGTCCAGGGCACTGGCGAGCAGGGCCAGGTCGGTCGGGCCGTTGCCCAGCTCGCGGACCGGGCGGCGGGTCGGCGGATCGCCCATCCGCTCCCACTCCAGCGGCACCACCGTCGGCCGCAGGGTCGCCGTGCGCGGGATGCGCCCGGTGACCCGGCCCGTCTGGAACGGCGTCACCCGGCCGTCGGGGTGCCCGAGCCGCCCCCGGCCCGGCTGCGGCTCGTCGGGGCCGGCCGTGGCGGGCGGCGGGTCGAGCACGATCCGCAGCCGCGCGCCGTGCGCCAGCTCCGTGTCCACCGTCCGGTCCGGGCGCGCCGACGCGGCGATCAGATGCACCCCGAGCCGGGCCCCGTGACGGGCCACCGCCTCCAGGGCGCGCACCACCGACCCGGCCGCCGGACGGCCCGGCGCGCCGAGCGCCGGCGCGACCAGCGCGTCGAAGTCGTCGACGAGCACGACCAGCCGCGGCAGCGAGCCCGCCCCCTCCGCGGGCGGCTGCGAGCCCGCGGCCCCGCCGCCGTACAGGAGCTCGTCGCTCCGCGTGCGCTCGGTGCGCCCGCTGGGGAGGTACGTGAGGTCGTCGGCGCCCACGCGGTGGGTACGGGCGCTGGGCCGCTCGCCCAGGTCGCCCGCGCCCGGCCGGGCCGGCCGGCCGCCGGAGGGGTCGACCGGGCCGCCGCTCCCGTGCCGGGGCAGGCGGGCGCTCGGGGTGTCGCCGAGGTCTCCCGCGTCCGGGTACGGGTACGGGGTGCGGCTGCTCGTGCGGTCGCCGAGGTCACCGGTCCCGTGGCGGGGCAGGCGGGCGCTCGGGGCGTCGCCGAGCTCGCCGCCGCTGGTGCGCAGGGTGCGGCCGCTCGGGCGGTCGCCCAGGAGGTCGGAGCCGGGCGGCGGGGTGTGCGCGTCCGCGCCCGTGCGGTGGGTGCGGGTACTGGGGAGGTCGCCGAGCTCGCCCGTACCCGGGTAGGGGGTGCGGGTGCTCGCGCGGTCGGAGAGGTCGTTCGTCCCCGGGTAGGGCGTGCGGGCGCTCGTGCGGTCGCCGAGCTCCCCGGTCCCGTGGCGGGGCAGGCGGGCGCTCGGGGTGTCGCCGAGCTCGCCGCCGCCGGTGCGCAGGGTGCGGCCGCTCGGGCGGTCGGTCAGGTCCGCCGCGCCCGCGCGGGCGTCCGGGACGCGGGCGGTGGCGCGGGCCGCCGGGGAGACGGACTCGGCGGCGCTCGCCGTGCGCTGCCCGATCAGGCGGCCCGAACGGCGGTCCGCGAAGTGCGCGTCGCCGAGCAGCTCCGCGCGGCGCTTCAGCTCGCCGCCCAGCGCCTGCGCGAACTCCCGCATCCGCACCGGGTCGGAGGCGACCAGGTGCTCCGTGACGTGCGGCAGCTCCGTACAGGCCGCGAGGCCCTCGCCGCGCTCGCCGCCCGCGCCGTCGACCAGCAGCAGCCCCAGCCGGTCGGGGCGTCCGCCCGCCGCCAGGGAGGCGGCGATGGCGCGCAGCAGCTCCGTGCGGCCGCTGCCCGCCGGGCCCTCGATCAGCAGGTGCGGGCCCTCCGCCGTGAGGTCGACGGCCACCGGCCCGCGCGGGCCCGCGCCGAGCACCGCCGTGCCGTCCGCGGCCGAGGCCCAGCGCGCCATCAGCGACGCCGGGGTGGCCCGGGCCAGGCCCAGCTCGTCCAGGAGCCGGGCCGAGGGCGGCAGCGCGGCGGACCGCCCCTGCCCCGCGCCCGCGGCCGTCTCCGTGCGCAAGGGGGCCAGTGCCCGCCCGAACCGGTCCGCCCACGCCACCGACACCGCGTCCACGACGCCGACCGTGCCGTGCCCCGCGACCCGGCCGCCGGCCGTCCGCAGCAGCCGCAGCGCCGTGGCCACGTCGCCGCTGAGCAGCGCCGCCGCCCCGCAGTCGCGGAACGCGAAGGAGGCGGCGCACGCCTCCTCGTACGTCGCCGCCACCGGGGAGGCGGGCGAGGCCGAGGGGGCCTCGGCGAGACAGAGCAGGTGGATGCCCGCGGCGGCGCCCGCCCCGGCGAGCCGCGCCGCCGTCTCGCGCAGCGCGGCGGAGCCCGGGTCGCCGTCCACGATCACGACCGTCGCCGGTCCCTCGTGGTGCGCGGCCGCCTCGGCGACCGTCGCCCGGTCCGCGCTGGGCCAGCCGGCGCCGAGCGGGCCGTCGTCCAGGCGCCGGGTCAGCTCGGTCAGCCGCGCCTGCGCCTGCTCGCGGTCGTACGCGAGGAGCAGCCGGCAGTCCTGGCCGTGCCCGGGCCGCACGTGCGGGAGCCAGCCGAGCCAGCCCCAGGCCCGGCGCCGCTCCTCCAGGGGGCGGTTCCGGTCGGCGCTGATCAGCACGATCTCCAGGTCGCCGGGGGAGTGCAGCGCGGCCAGCTGGGCGACGACCGAGCGGGCCAGGCCGGCGAGCCGCCCGCCCGGACCGGCGAGGCCCAGCGAACCGGCCTCGCGCAGACCGACCGTGACGGGTACTCCGGAGAGCTCGGCGCGGTCCGTCGTGCCGAGCCGGACCACCAGGGCCTCGGGGTGGTCGAGGCCCCGCTCCCACAGCCGCCGGCCGGGGCCGAGGGCGGTGAGCAGGACGGCGGCCGGGTCGGGCCAGCTGTCGGGCGAGGGCGCGGGGCCCGCCGCGGCGGTGCCGGGCAGGCTGCCGGGCCGGGACTCGGCGAAGGCGGGCACCGGGGCCACGCCGTACTCGCCGGTGCGGGTCGCGTCGTCCTTGCCGCCCGCGAGCCGCCGGGCCCAGGCGCCGAGCCCGCGCTTGCGGCCCTGGCGGGTCCGGCTGTGCGCCTCGATCTCGGTCTCTCCCTCGGACTCCGGGAGCTCCTGGGCGCGAGCGTGGCCGTTGCCCGGGGCGTCGCCCGGGGAGCCGGGGGAGCCGGCGGTGAGGCCCGGTCCGGAGTCTGGTCCGGGGCCCGACCCGGTGCCGGACCCGAGGCCTCGGGAGCCGCCGTAGGTGGCGTCCTCGGAGGCCGTGGAGGCCCCGGGGCCGTACGCAGGCGCGTACGCCCCGGGGCGCGGGCTCCGCCCCGGGGCGGCCGGGTCGACGGGGCCGGGGGCCCCTTCGCGGCGGACGCGCAGGTGCCCCTCGCCGTCCGGGGCGGTCGGGAGGCTGTCGTCCACGGCGGCGGAGCGCTCCGCGGGCCCGTCCGCCCCTCGGGCGCCCTCCGTGCCGCGCCCGCCGGTCAGGCGCAGCGCGGACTCGCCCACGCGCAGCACCGCGCCCGGCGGGAAGCGGACGGGCTGCGGGCCGACCGGGGCGCCGTCGAGCGTCGTCCCGTTCGTGGAGCCCCGGTCCGTGACCGTGACGCGGCCGTCGGGGCCGACCGTCACCGTGCAGTGGGCCCGCGAGACGTCCGGGTCGTCGAGCGGCACGTCCGCGTCGACGGAACGGCCGATTCTGATCGCTCCGCCGTGCAGCAGGTGCACGCCGCCGGCGTCCGGACCGGCCACCACGTGCAGCCGGGCCGGGGCGCCCTCGCCTATGCCGTCGTCCGGGCCGGGGACCTGGAGGGAGAGCACGGCCCCGTCGACCAGCGGCGGCTCGCCGAGCACGCAGCGCCGGGTGTCCAGCCGCTCCCCGCCCGCGTAGAGCACGGTCGTGCCCGAGGAGGAGGTGTCGGGGCCCGAGACGGCCGCGGCGAGGGAGGAGGCCACGGCGGCCAGCTCCGTCCCCGCGGGGGCGGTGACGAGCACGTCGCAGGCGCGCCCCGCGCCGTGGCCGGCGTGCGGCGCGAGGACGGTCAGCCGGATCTGCATCGCCGTCAGCGGTCCCTTCTGCGCGGCGCGCCCGGCGGGGGAACCGCCCACTGACTCCCCCCCACCCGGCACGGACGCGTCGTCCGGTACAGGTCGGCACGGAGCGAGGGCTCCCGACCCTCGACACGACGTGCTGTAGGCATCCTCGCACCTACCGCTGACAACCCGCCCACGGGTCGTCCAGAAGTGATCTTGTTCGATCGTCGGACGACGCGAAAACGCCTGGTTGCGTATGTCTCGCGTCGCTTCCGGCAACCTCGGCCGCCCACCGGGCGTCTCTCTTCCGGACAGGTCCGGGGCGATCCCGGGACGACTCCGGGGCGGTCCGGACAGGTCCGGGACGACTCCGGGGCGACTCCGGGACGCTCCCGGGGCGGTCCGGGGCGGTCCGCGCCGCGGTCCGGACCGTCGCCCGTCGCGGGCCGGACCCCGTGTCCTGCGCGCGTCCCCGGTGGCGAACCCACCGGAATGCGCCCGCCCGTGCACGGTCGATGACCCGTTCGGCGGCACTAAAGTGGGTCGGACACCCGGACGGGTCACAGAACACACAGGAACCCCGGGGACACTCCACAGACCCACCTGAGACCCCCCAGGACCACGATCAGCAGGGAGCGCGTGACGTGCGGCCTATCGGCAGCAAGTACCTGCTCGAGGAGCCGCTCGGCCGCGGCGCCACGGGCACCGTCTGGCGAGCCCGCCAGCGTGAGGCGGCCGGCGCCGAGGCGGCCGTGCCCGGCCAGCCCGGCGAGACCGTCGCGATCAAGGTCCTCAAGGAGGAGCTCGCCAACGACGCGGACATCGTGATGCGCTTCCTGCGCGAGCGGTCCGTGCTGCTCCGGCTGACCCACCCCAACATCGTGCGCACTCGCGACCTCGTCGTGGAGGGCGACGTCCTCGCCCTGGTCATGGACCTCGTCGAGGGCCCCGACCTGCACCGCTACATCCGCGAGAACGGTCCGCTCACCCCGGTCGGCGCCGCGCTGCTGACCGCGCAGATCGCCGACGCGCTCGCCGCGAGCCACGCCGACGGCGTGGTCCACCGCGACCTCAAGCCCGCCAACGTGCTGCTCGCCGAGCGGGACGGCGCCATGTTCCCGATGCTGACCGACTTCGGCATCGCGCGGCTCGCCGACTCCCCGGGCCTGACCCGCACCCACGAGTTCGTCGGCACGCCCGCGTACGTCGCGCCCGAGTCCGCCGAGGGCCGCCCGCAGACCTCCGCGGTCGACATCTACGGCGCCGGCATCCTGCTGTACGAGCTGGTCACCGGCCGCCCGCCGTTCGCCGGCGGCACGGCCCTGGAGGTGCTGCACCGGCACCTGAGCGAGGAGCCGCGCCGTCCCTCGACCGTGCCCGGGCCGCTGTGGACGGTGATAGAGCGCTGCCTGAGCAAGGACCCGGACCGGCGGCCCAGCGCCGAGAACCTGGCCCGCGGCCTGCGCACGGTCGCCGCCGGCATCGGCGTGCACGCCACCCCGGCCCAGATCGAGGCCGCGGACGGCGTGGGCGCCCTGCTCGCCCCCGACCCGGCCCCGGCGCCCGTCCCGCAGACCCCGGGCGTCGACCCGGCCGGCGCGACCCAGGTGCTGCCCGGCGGCGCCGCGCAGTACGACCCGGCGGCGCCGACCAGCGTGATGCCGACCGGCGGTCCGGCCGGCGCGGCGGACCCGACGGCGGTGCTCCCGGCGACCGGCGCCGCCGACCCGACCGCCGTCCTGCCCCCCGTACCCTCGCAGCCTCCGCAGGCCGCGCCGCAGGGCGACGAGCCGCACCCCTGGGAGAGCCAGCTGCGCGCGGTCCGCGACCGCAACGAGCAGACCCAGGTGCAGTACCTGGACCCGAGCGAGGACCCGCTCCGCCGCCGCCCGCAGCGCCAGCCGCAGCAGTACCAGGGGCAGCAGCCCCAGGACCGGCCCCAGGGGCCGGGGCAGCAGGGGTACGGGCACGGTCAGCAGGGCCGGCCGCAGCAGTACCAGCAGCGGCCCCCGCAGCCTCCGCAGTACCAGCAGCCGCAGCGCCCGCCGCAGCCGCAGCAGTACCAGCAGCAGCCCCAGCCGTACGCGCCCCAGCCGCCCCAGCGGCAGCAGTATGCGCCGCAGCCGCCCCAGCAGCAGTACGTGCCGCCGCAGCCGCCGCCGCAGTCCCAGCCGCCCGCCCCGGCGCCGCGCGAGCCGCGCCCGCCGCGCCCGCGCAGCGCCAACCCGATGCGGATCCCGGGGCTCGGCTGCCTCAAGGGCTGCCTGTTCACGATCGTGCTGTTCATCGTCGCGGGCTGGCTGATCTGGGAGCTCACCCCGCTCCAGGACTGGGTCGCCCAGGGCAAGGGCTACTGGCAGGCGATCGGCGACGCGATCACCTCGATCTCCGACTGGGTCTCCTCGATCGGCGATTCCACGGGCGGCGGTGCTACCGGCGGTACTACCGGCGGTACGGGGCAGTAAAGGGGCCGGACGAGGGCCGGACGGAGGCGTCCGTGGACGCCAATGCTGTCTCTTTGTCGACTTCCGAGGGGTGATTTCCCCTCGGAAGTGCCGGTGGGCGCCCTCGGCCGCGTAACTTTGACGCGAACCGCAGCCGCTGAGGGAGCAGTCTTGGCACGGAATATCGGCAGCCGCTACACGGCCCACCAGATCCTCGGGCGGGGCAGCGCCGGCACGGTGTGGCTCGGCGAGGGCCCCGAGGGCCCCGTCGCCATCAAGCTGCTGCGCGAGGACCTCGCCTCCGACCAGGAGCTCGTCGGCCGCTTCGTCCAGGAGCGCACCGCCCTGCTCGGGCTCGACCACCCGCACGTCGTCTCCGTCCGCGACCTCGTCGTCGACGGCAACGACCTCGCGCTGGTCATGGACCTCGTCCGCGGCACCGACCTGCGCACCCGCCTCGACCGGGAACGCCGGCTCGCCCCCGAGGCGGCCGTCGCGATCATCGCCGACGTCGCCGACGGCCTCGCCGCCGCGCACAAGGCCGGGGTCGTCCACCGGGACGTCAAGCCCGAGAACATCCTGCTCGACATGGAGGGCCCGCTCGGCCCCGGCGGCGCCCACCCCGCGCTGCTCACCGACTTCGGCGTCGCCAAGCTGATCGACACCCCGGGCCGCACCAAGGCCACCCGCATCATCGGCACCCCCGACTACCTCGCCCCGGAGATCGTCGAGGGCCTGCCGCCGCGCGCCGCCGTCGACATCTACGCCCTCGCGACCGTCCTGTACGAGCTGCTCGCCGGCTTCACCCCGTTCGGCGGCGGCCACCCCGGCGCCGTACTGCGCCGCCACGTCACCGAGACCGTCGTCCCGCTCCCCGGCATCCCCGAGGAGCTCTGGCAGCTCCTCGTCCAGTGCCTCGCCAAGGCCCCCGCCTCCCGGCTGCGCGCCTCGGAGCTGGGCACCCGGCTGCGGGACGTGCTGCCGCTGCTCAAGGGCATCCCGCCGCTCGACGTGGACGAGCCGGACGCGGACCCGACGGCGGAGCCCGCGTACGAGGAGGACCCCTTCCCGACCGGTACGGGCGAGCCCGCCCCGCGCCGGGCCGCCGTCCCCCTCGTCCCCGGCGCCTCGACCGACTCCAACCGGGACACCCACACCTCCATGCGGGTCCCCGGCCCCGACGAGCTCTCCGGCGGCCCGCTGGGCACCGCCCGCGCCCCCCGCTCGGCGAGCGCCCGGAGGCCCGGATCGGCCCGCCACAAGGCCGGGACGGTCCGCAAGCGCCGGATCACGCTCACGGTCGCCGCGGTCGTCCTCGCGGGCGCGCTGGGGGCGGGCGGCTACCTGGCGGTGTCGGGCGACTCCGGCGGCACGGACGCCCCGCCCCAGGACTCGAAGCAGTCGACCCGGCCGTAGGCGGCCGTGGCGGGGCCACGGGCGGAACACGGGTCCAGGTCTCGGCCCGGAGCCGTTACGCTGGACGCGTGGCAGTCGTCGATGTATCCGAAGAGCTGAAGTCCCTCTCCTCGACCATGGGGTCGATCGAGGCCGTTCTGGACCTCGAGAAGTTGAGGGCAGACATCGCCGTGCTCGAAGAGCAGGCCGCGGCCCCGTCCCTGTGGGACGACCCGGAGGCGGCGCAGAAGATCACCAGCAAGCTGTCGCACCTCCAGGCCGAGGTGCGCAAGGCCGAGGCGCTGCGCGGCCGCATCGACGACCTCGGGGTGCTCTTCGAGCTCGCCGAGGAGATGGACGACCCGGACACCCGGGCCGAGGCCGAGGCCGAGCTGACGGCCGTCCGCAAGGCGCTCGACGAGATGGAGGTCCGCACCCTCCTCTCCGGCGAGTACGACGAGCGCGAGGCGCTGGTCAACATCCGCGCCGAGGCCGGCGGCGTCGACGCCTCCGACTTCGCCGAGCGCCTCCAGCGCATGTACCTGCGCTGGGCCGAGCGCCACGGCTACTCCACGGAGATCTACGAGACCTCGTACGCGGAAGAGGCCGGCATCAAGTCGACCACCTTCGTCGTGAAGGCCCCGTACGCCTACGGCACCCTCTCCGTCGAGCAGGGCACCCACCGCCTGGTGCGCATCTCGCCCTTCGATAACCAGGGCCGGCGCCAGACCTCCTTCGCCGGCGTCGAGATCCTCCCGGTCGTGGAGTCCTCCGACCACGTCGAGATCGAGGACTCGGACCTCCGCGTCGACGTCTACCGCGCCTCCGGCCCCGGCGGCCAGGGCGTCAACACGACCGACTCGGCGGTGCGCATCACGCACATCCCGACCGGCATCGTGGTCTCCTGCCAGAACGAGCGCTCCCAGATCCAGAACAAGGCGAGCGCCATGAACGTCCTCCAGGCCAAGCTCCTGGAGCGCCAGCGCCAGGAGGAGCGCGCCAAGATGGACGCGCTCAAGGACAGCGGCAGCTCCTGGGGCAACCAGATGCGCTCCTACGTCCTCCACCCGTACCAGATGGTCAAGGACCTCCGCACGGAGTTCGAGGTCGGCAACCCGCAGTCCGTCCTGGACGGCGAGATCGACGGCTTCCTGGAGGCGGGCATCCGCTGGCGCAAGCAGCAGGAGCAGGCGAGCTAGTCGCCTTCCGTCTTCCGGTGTCGGGCCCATTCCCCACGGGGGAGTGGGCCCGACGCTTTTGCGGGAGCAAGCGGAGGAAAGGCTCGTCTGACGCTTTGTCGACATGGCAATGGGCGTGCAGGAGGCGGGAGTTCCGGGTTTACGTCACAGTTGCATCGCCGCATGCGGGGCAACTGGTGATCTTTCGGGCATCACACGCGCAACGACCTTGACTGGCCATCGGAAACTCGGAAGGGTGGCAGGCGGCATGCGTGTAACTGGGGCGCGTGTGAACGGGGGCGGGTCCAGTGAGCAACGGTGACCGCCCAGCGTCCGAGCCCCGAGCGCAGCTCTACAGACGATTGAGCTACTGGGGGTAGCAGCCAGATGACGAAGAAGACGCGGGTTCGTGTCGCGCGGATAGCGGCCGGAGCGGTCATCGCCGCCGGAGCCTCGCTCACCGCCGCCGGTGCCGCTCAGGCCGTCGGCGTGGAAATCGGCTTCAGCGCCGGGGTCAACAGCGAGGACCCTTGCGAGATCGACCCGACGCTCTGCCAGTCGGGCGGCCAGTCCGGCGGTAGCTCGACCGGTGGCACCGAGACCACGGGTGGCTCGTCCACCGGTGGCACGGAGACGACCGGCGGTTCCTCGACCGGCGGTACGGAGACGACCGGTGGCTCGTCCACCGGTGGCACGGAGACCACGGGCGGTTCCTCGACCGGTGGCACGGAGACCACGGGTGGCTCGTCCACCGGTGGCACGGAGACCACGGGCGGTTCCTCGACCGGTGGCACGGAGACCACGGGTGGCTCGTCCACCGGTGGCACGGAGACGACCGGCGGTTCCTCGACCGGCGGCACCGAGACCACGGGCGGTTCCTCGACCGGTGGCACCGAGACGACCGGTGGCTCCTCCACCGGCGGGTCCCAGACCACCGGCGGCAGCGGCACGTCCGGCACCTCCGGCTCCACCGGCGGCTCGTCCTCCGGCGGTTCCGAGACCACCGGCGGCAGCGGCACCTCCGGCTCCACCGGTGGTTCCTCCACCACGGGCGGCTCCTCCACGACCGGTGGTTCCTCCACCGACGGTGGCACCGGCACCTGCACCGTCGACCTCGACGGCGCCGAGTGCGTGGACAACAACCCGGGCACCAACAACGCCGGCTCGCAGCCCGTCGAGCAGGGCAAGGTCAAGGAGGAGCTGGCCGAGACCGGCGCCGCCGAGACCTCGTTCCTGCTGATCGGTGCCGCGACCATGATCGCCGGTGGCATCGGCTTCCGTATGCTGCCGCGTCTCGTGGGCGGCAACCGCGCCGCCGTCTGAAGGCGTGCGTAGGCGCGTGAGCGCATGAGAAAGGGCCGGGGGTCTCGTACCCCCGGCCCTTTCCTCTGCGTGCTCTCCGGCTCGCGTGCGGCCCCCTAGGCCCCGCGCAGCGCCGCCAGCAGCGCCATCGTCGCCACCAGGGCGAGCACCAGGGTCAGCAGCATCGCCGGGGTCAGGCCCGCCGGCTGGGGCAGGCGCTCTCGGTTCGCGCGGCAGACGGGGCAGCGGCCCTCCGCGACGGGGGCCGCGCAGTTGGCGCACACCAGTCGGTCATACGTCATGCGCTCTCCTCCTCCCGCGCGGGATCCTTGCGATCCCTACGAGCCTTGCGGTCCTCACGGCCTCACCAAGAAGAACGGTCCGGGCGTTCCGGGCGTTCCCCTACCACTGTGCCAGCTCCGGCGGTTTTCGGCGCGCCCCGCGGGATCGCGTACCCGGGGGCGAAAAGGATAAAGCACACAAGTCCGGACCGCGACTGCGCGGGCCATCCCCGTTCGCGTATGGTCACGCACACCTACTCCCGGCCGACCGTGGTGCATCCGTGATCCGATTCGACAATGTCTCCAAGTCCTATCCGAAGCAGAACCGCCCCGCGCTCCGGGATGTATCCCTGGAGATCGAGAAGGGGGAGTTCGTCTTCCTCGTCGGTTCCTCCGGCTCCGGAAAGTCGACCTTCCTGCGGCTGATCCTGCGCGAGGAGCGCACCAGCCAAGGTCAGGTGCACGTCCTGGGCAAGGACCTCGCCCGGCTGTCCAACTGGAAGGTGCCGCACATGCGGCGCCAGCTGGGGACGGTCTTCCAGGACTTCCGGCTGCTGCCGAACAAGACCGTCGCCGAGAACGTGGCCTTCGCCCAGGAGGTCATCGGCAAGCCGCGCGGCGAGATCCGCAAGGCCGTCCCCCAGGTGCTCGACCTGGTCGGTCTCGGCGGGAAGGAGGACCGCATGCCGGGCGAGCTGTCCGGCGGTGAGCAGCAGCGCGTCGCCATCGCGCGGGCCTTCGTCAACCGGCCGATGCTCCTGATCGCCGACGAGCCCACCGGAAACCTCGACCCGCAGACCTCCGTCGGCATCATGAAGCTGCTCGACCGGATCAACAGGACAGGGACCACCGTCGTCATGGCGACCCACGACCAGAACATCGTCGACCAGATGCGCAAGCGCGTCATCGAGCTGGAGAAGGGCCGTCTCGTCCGCGACCAGGCACGCGGCGTCTACGGATATCAGCACTGAGCCGGTAGGGGAAACAGACACATGCGCGCTCAGTTCGTGTTCTCGGAGATCATGGTCGGTCTCCGGCGCAACCTGACGATGACCTTCGCCGTCGTCGTCTCCGTGGCCCTCTCGCTCGCCCTGTTCGGCGGTGCGCTGCTCATGCGCGAGCAGGTCAGCACGATGAAGGACTACTGGTACGACAAGGTCAACGTCTCCATCTTCCTCTGCAACAAGAGCGACGGGGCCACCTCGCCCAAGTGCGCCAAGGGCGCGGTCACCGCGCAGCAGAAGGAGCAGATCGAGGCCGATCTGAAGAAGATGGACATCGTCGAGACGGTCCACCGCGAGTCCGCCGACGAGGCCTACAAGCACTACAAGGAGCAGTACGGCGACACGGCCATCGCCTCGGTCGTGACCCCGGACCAGATGCAGGAGTCCTTCCGGGTCAAGCTGAAGGACCCGGAGAAGTACAAGGTCGTCGCGACCGCCTTCGCCGGACGGGACGGCGTCGAGTCCGTCCAGGACCAGCGCGGCATCCTGCAGAACCTCTTCGACCTGATGAACGGCATGAACGTCGTCGCCCTGTACGTGATGGCGCTGATGCTGGTCATCGCGCTGATCCTGATCGTCAACACGGTGCGCGTCTCCGCCTTCAGCCGGCGGCGCGAGACCGGCATCATGCGGCTGGTCGGCGCCACCAACTTCTACATCCAGATGCCGTTCATCATGGAGGCCGCCTTCGCCGGTCTCCTCGGCGGCGCCGTCGCCTCGGTGATGCTGCTGGTGGGGCGCTACTTCCTCATCGACCACGGCCTCGCGCTCGCCGACAAGATGGCGCTGGTCAACTTCATCGGATGGGACGCGGTGCTCTCCAAGCTGCCGCTGGTCATCGCGGTAGGCCTGCTGATGCCCGCCCTTGCCGCCTTCATCGCGTTGCGCAAGTACCTGAAGGTGTGACAGTCCACTCGGGGTGAGCCCATGGCGTCGTCCGGCCAACAGCCGTACGGCGCCATTCGCTTGTCCTAGAGTGGGCGACATGCGTGCCGGTGCCGGCCCCGAGTTCTGTCGACGGCCCCGCGGAGTCCTCCGTGGGGCCGCTCTGACGTTGGTCTTCGCCGGAGTGCTCGGCACGGCGGCGGCCACCGGCTCGCTGCCCCGCCGGGAGCAGGCCCGCGAGCTCGCACCCGTGCCCGCGGCGACCCGGGCGACCGTCGACCGGGCCGCGCTCGCCCGCGCCGCCGCCGAGGCCGTCGCCGACGGCAAGTCCGGCAAGAAGGCCGCCGAGGAGTTCGTCAGCCGCAGCGGCGACCGCTGGGGCGCGGTGTACGACAAGCGGGAGTACGCCGAGTTCGAGCAGGCCCTCGACGGCGCGTACACGGGCGTCGGGCTCTCCGCCCGCAGGGCGGCCGGGGACCGGGTCGAGATCAGCCGGATCCAGGGCGGCGGCCCCGCGGACCGGGCCGGGCTGCGCCCCGGCGACCGGCTCACCGCCGTCGACGGGCGCCCGGTCGCCGGGCTGTCCGTCTCCGAGGTCGTCTCGCTGCTGCGCGGCGGCGGCGTCTCCGGCTCCTCCGTCGCCCTCGGCGTCGAGCGCGGCCGGGCCTCCTGGACGCAGACCCTGCGCCGGGCCCGGCTCACCACCGACCCCGTCACCGTCCGCCGGCTCGACGACGGCACCGTGCTGATCAGGGTGGCCGCCTTCACCAAGGGGACCGGGGAGCGGGTCCGCTCGGCCGTCCGGACCGCGCCCTCCGGCGCGGGGGTCCTGCTCGACCTGCGCGGCAACGCCGGCGGGCTGCTCGCCGAGGCCGCGGTGGCCGCCTCCGCCTTCCTCGACGGCGGGCTCGTGGCCACGTACGACGTGGAGGGCGAGCAGCGCGCGGTGTACGCGGAGGGCGGCGGCGACACCGTACGGCCGCTGGTGGCGCTGATCGACGGCGGCACGATGAGCGCGGCCGAGCTGCTGACCGGCGCCCTGCAGGACCGGGGCCGGGCCGTCACGGTCGGCTCCCGCACCTTCGGCAAGGGATCGGTGCAGATGCCGAGCGCGCTGCCCGACGGCTCGGTCGCCGAGCTCACCGTCGGCCACTACCGCACGCCCGCCGGGCACGCGGTGGACGGCCGGGGCATCACCCCGGACCTCGCGGTGGGCGATCGGGCCGAGGAGCGGGCCCGTACGGTATTGAGTGGCCTCGGAGGGGCCTCGTAGTGCGAAAATGAGCGCACTATGGCAAAGGGACTCGTCAACGTGCAGGGCAAGCCTGCGAAGAAGAAGAGCCAGGACAAGGGGCCGGAGCGCAAGCTCATCGCGCAGAACAAGAAGGCGCGGCACGACTACCACATCCTCGACACCTACGAGTGCGGTGTGGTGCTCATGGGCACCGAGGTGAAGTCGCTCCGGATGGGCAGGGCGTCGCTCGTCGACGGCTTCGTCCAGATCGAGGGCCACGAGGCCTGGCTGTACAACATCCACGTGCCCGAGTACATGCAGGGCAGCTGGACCAACCACTCCGCGAAGCGGAAGCGGAAGCTGCTCCTGCACCGGGAGGAGATCGACAAGCTGGAGCAGAAGGCCTCCGAGACGGGTCACACGGTCGTGCCCCTCGCGCTGTACTTCCTCGGCAGCCGGGTCAAGTGCGAGATCGCGCTCGCCAAGGGCAAGAAGGAGTACGACAAGCGGCAGACCCTGCGGGAGCAGCAGGACACCCGCGAGACCAACCGGGCCATCGCGGCGGCGAAGCGGCGTCAGCGGGCGAGCCGGGTGTAGCCACCCGGGGTTAATGCGCTGGCTACCGCGGCCCCCGGTCACGTACGATGGGGCCTGCACCTCGGAGAGGGTGCGCGCTTTGAAAAATCAACATGGGGATGATCGGTTTCGACAGCGGATGTCGAAGCAGGGGAAGCGTGTCGAGGAAGCGGCAATGATCTCGTAAACCATATGTCGCAACCAATAATCGCCAACTCCAAGAGCGATAACTCCCGCTTCGCCCTCGCTGCCTAATTTTAGGTAACGAGCAGAAGCCTCTGTGAGGAGCGTCAGCCCGGGGGTGGTCCCGACCCGGATCCTGGCGTCATTCAGGGATCTAAACCTCTAGCCCCGGTCACGGGGGCCTGAGGGAAATCAAACAGTGGCTGAGCCCGTTCCGGACTTGTCTGGGTGATCCGGAGGGCTGAGAAACTCGTACCAGACTGCACACGGAGAAGCCCTGTTTCCGCACCGTTGGACGCGGGTTCGATTCCCGCCATCTCCACTCATCCCATGTGGGCACAGGCCCGGTGGTCGTTCCGACGACTGCCGGGCCTTTGTCGTGCGCCGTCACCGCTTCCGTTCCCGCTCCCGGCGGCCCACCCCCGTCGCCAGGCACAGCAGCAGGGCCAGGGTCGCCGCCGTGACCGGGGCGAGGTAGCCGCAGGTCGTCGTCGGGGCGTGCTCCGAGAGCCAGCCGCCCAGGGCCGAGCCCGCCGCCACGCCGCCGAGCAGGGCGGTCACCGCGAGGGTCATGCCCTCGTTGAGGCGGTCCGGCGGGGTCAGGCGCTGGACCAGGGTCATGCCGGTGACCATCGTCGGGGCGATCGTCAGGCCGGCCAGCAGCAGTGCTCCCGCGAGGGCGAGCAGCGAGCCGGTGAGGGCGGCGAGGAGGGGGAGCGCCATCAGCGCGGCCATCGCCGCGAGGCAGCCGGGGAGGCGGGCCGAGCGGCGGGCGCGGCCGTAGGCCAGTCCGGCCGCGCAGGAGCCCGCGGCCTGGAGGGCCAGGACGGGGCCGGCGGCCGGGCCGTCCACGTACGCCAGGGTGACGATCTCCATCGCGCCGAAGACCGCGCCGGTGGCGAGGAAGACCGCGAGCAGGGCCGGCATGCCGGGGGCGCGCAGCGGGGAGCGGCCCGTGGTGCGCGGGGCGACCGGGGGTTCGGTGGAGCGTTGGGCGGCGAAGAGCAGCACCCCGGTGAGGAAGAGGGCGGCGGCGACCAGGGTGCCCGCCCCGGGGAAGAGCGCCGAGCAGAGGAAGGCGGCGAGCACCGGGCCGAGCATGAAGCACAGCTCGTCGGCGGCCTGTTCGAAGGCGTTGGCGGTGTGCAGGGCGGCCTTGGCGTCGGGGGCGTCCTTGAGAAGGTGGGCCCAGCGGGCCCGGGACATGCCGCCGGTGTTGGGGGCGGTGGCGGTGAGCGCGGTGGTCGCGAAGAGGGTCCAGGCCGGGGCCTGGGCGGAGGCGCAGAGCAGCAGGACGAGCCGGCCGAGGACCGCGTGGACGGTGGCGGGCACGGCGATCCGCGCCTGGCCGTACCGGTCGACCAGCCGGGCGATCCAGGGCGCGGTGAGCGCCCCGGCGAACAGGCCGGCGGCTCCGACGGCGCCGGCGAGGGCGTAGGAGCCGTAGGTCTCGGCGATCAGGATGACGGCGCTGACGCCGAACATGCCCATGGGCAGCCGGGCGAGCAGGTTGCCCAGGGTGAAGGCGCGGGCGCCGGGGAGGGTGAAGAGGCGGAGGTAGGGGTTGACGGGGGCGGCAGCCCCCGGTGTGCGGCGCGGAGCCCGGGCGGGGGCGGGTGACCCGGGGGAGTGGGCGGGGGCGGGAGCCCCGGGGGAGTGGTGGCGGGTGTAGCGGGGGGCCGGGGCGGGGCCCGCGGGGGTCAGGATCAGGTCCGGTGGAGGGGGCATGGATCAAGGTTCTTTTGGCATGCCCCTGGCGGTCCAACACCCATGCGGGCCGCATTCACGCGCTTCTGTTGTTGAATGCGGGGGTGAGCATCTCCGGCGACCCCGACCCCCGGCTTCTCCGTTCCTTCGTCGCCGTCGCGGAGGAACTCCACTTCACCCGCGCCGCCGCCCGCCGGTACACCGCGCAGCAGGCCCTCAGCCGGGACATCCGGCGGCTCGAACGGGAGCTGGGCGCCGAGCTGTTCGTCCGGACCACCCGGCAGGTCGCGCTCACCCCGGACGGCGAGCGGCTGCTCCCGTACGCGCACCGCGTCCTCACCGCGTACGAGGAGCTCGCCGACGCCTTCCGCGGCGGGCCCCGTCCGCTCCTCGTCGACCTCAACAGCGCCGGCCTCGGCCATGAGAACGTCGTCCGCCGGGCCCGCGAACTCGCCCCGGAACTGGAGCTGATGGCCCGCTACGAGAGCGGCCTCACCGGCGCGGCGCGCGAGATCCTCGCCGGGCGGCTCGACGTCTCCTTCGGGCGGTACGGAGGCCTCGACCCGGTCCTGCGGGACCGCCTGGAGGCGCAGTTCGTGCGGTACGAGCCGATGGCCGTGCTGCTCCCGGAGGGCGACCCGCTCGCCGCGCTGCCCGAGGTCCCGCTCGGCGCGCTGGCCGGCCGGGACGTCTACGCGGGCGCAGGCAACGACCGCACGCCCGAGTGGACCGACCTGGCCGCCCGCCTCTTCGCCGGCCACGGCGTGCGGGTCGCCCCGCCCGCGCCGCTCGTCGTCGGGATGGAGGAGTTCCGCCGGATCATGGCCAAGTCGCCCACCCCGGTCCTCGCCGTGGTCGATTTCCCGCCGATGCCGGGCTGTGTGCTGCGGCCCCTCGTCGACCCCGTCCCGCTGTCCCCCGTGAGCCTGGTCTGGCGCAGGGGGCTGCGGCACCCGGGGCTCGACGCCCTGCGCCGGGCCGCCGCCGAGCTCGCCGCCGCCGAGGGCTGGTACGAGCGCCCGGCCGGCTCCTGGCTGCCGGACGGGGAGCTCCTGGGGGCGCTCACAGCACCCCCGCGCTCCGGGTGAGAGCAAGGTTCCGTACCCGTCACCTCCCGCCACCGGGCCGAAACGCGCCTTTCCTAGCGTCAGCCGCACGGGGACCCGAGCACTCGCGCGAGGGGCCCGACACCGTGGAGGTGCGAGATGGGCGGCCGGTGGATCGAACGCTGGGAGCCGGAGGACGAGACCTTCTGGCGTGAGGGGGGCGAGCGGATCGCCCGCAGGAACCTGTGGTTCTCCGTGCTGGCGGAGCACATCGGCTTCTCGGTCTGGAGCCTGTGGTCGGTCATGGTGCTGTTCATGGGACCGGGGTACGGCGTCGACCCGGCCGGCAAGTTCTTCCTGATCGCGACCGCCACCCTGGTCGGCGCGTTCGTCCGGATCCCGTACACCTTCGCCGTCGCCCGCTTCGGCGGCCGGAACTGGACGGTGGTCAGCGCCCTGTTGCTGCTGCTGCCGACGGGCCTCGCCTACGCGGTGATGGAGCCGGGCACCTCGTACGGCACCTTCCTGCTGGTCGCCGCCCTCACCGGCGTCGGCGGCGGCAACTTCGCCTCGTCCATGACCAACATCAACGCCTTCTTCCCGCTGCGGAAGAAGGGCTGGGCGCTCGGCCTGAACGCGGGCGGCGGCAACATCGGCGTCCCCGTCGTCCAGCTCGTCGGGCTCCTCGTCATCGGCACCGCCGGGGCCCTGCACCCGCGCCTCGTCCTCGGCGTCTACCTGCCGCTGATCGTCGTCGCCGCCCTGTGCGCCGCGCTCTTCATGGACAACCTGGCCCCGGTCAGGAACGACACCGGCGCCGTGAAGGAGGCCGTGGCGGCCCGGCACACCTGGATCATGGCCTTCCTCTACGTGGGCACCTTCGGCTCCTTCATCGGCTACGGCTTCGCCTTCGGCCTGGTCCTCCAGACGCAGTTCGGGCGCACCCCGCTCCAGGCCGCCTCGCTCACCTTCATCGGCCCCCTGCTCGGTTCGCTCGTCCGGCCCCTCGGCGGCGCGCTCGCCGACCGGCACGGCGGCGCCCGCATCACCCTGGCCACCTTCGCCGCGATGGCCGCCGCCACCGGGGTCGTGATCCACGCGTCCATGACCGAGTCGCTGACCGTGTTCCTCGTGGGCTTCATCGGGCTCTTCGCCCTCAGCGGGCTCGGCAACGGCTCCACGTACAAGATGATCCCGGCGATCTTCCTGGCCCAGGGGCACGGCAAGGGCCTCACCGGCGAGGCGGCCGAGGCCTACGGGCGGCGGCTCTCCGGGGCCTCCATGGGGCTCATCGGGGCGATCGGCGCACTCGGCGGCCTCGGCATCAACCTGGCCTTCCGGCAGTCCTTCCTGACCGTCGGCACCGGCACCGGGGCCTTCGTCGCCTTCCTCGCCTTCTACGCGGCGTGCATGGCGGTGACCTGGGCGGTATACCTTCGCCGGCCCGCCGCCACGGCGCCGGTGACCGGCACGGCGGAAGGCGTCGCAGAGCCGTCGACCGCCCGGCTCGGATACGCCGAGGTGTGAGTCACAGTGGTCCCGCACGGCCGTAACGACCAGGAAATACGCGCGAACCGAGACCGTCACGCGGCCCCGGCAGTCTCGGGCGGCATGGACGAGCAAGAGCGCGGCAGGCAGGGCCAGGGGCCCCTCGCGGGGTTCACCGTCGGGGTCACGGCGGCGCGGCGCGCGGACGAGCTGATCGCGCTGCTGCGCCGCCGCGGGGCGGCCGTCGTCCACGGGCCGGCGCTGCGGATCGTGCCGCTCGCCGACGACACCGAGCTCCTCGCCGCCACCGAGGAGCTCATCGGCCACGCCCCGGACGTCGTCGTCGCCACCACGGCGATCGGCTTCCGCGGCTGGGTCGAGGCGGCCGACGGCTGGGGCTGCGGGGACCAGCTGCTCGACCGGCTGCGCGGGGTCGAACTGCTGGCCCGCGGCCCCAAGGTGAAGGGCGCGGTCCGCGCGGCCGGGCTCACCGAGTCCTGGTCGCCGTCCTCCGAGTCGATGGCCGAGGTCCTCGACCGGCTGCTCGCCGAGGGCGTCGCGGGGCGCCGGATCGCGCTCCAGCTGCACGGCGAGCCGCTGCCCGGGTTCGTGGAGGCGCTGGAGGAGGGCGGGGCGGAGGTCGTCGTCGTGCCGGTCTACCGGTGGATGCCGCCCGTGGACACCGGGCCGCTCGACCGGCTCCTGGACGCGGTGGTCGCCCGCGCGCTGGACGCCGTGACCTTCACCAGCGCCCCCGCCGCCGCCTCGCTGCTGCGCCGGGCGGGGGAGCGGGGACTGCGCGACGAGCTCGTCGCGGCGCTGCGGCGCGAGGTGCCGGCGGTGTGCGTGGGGCCGGTGACGGCGCTGCCGCTGCAGGCCCTCGGCATCGACACGTACCAGCCCGAACGCTTCCGGCTCGGCCCCCTGGTGGGGCTGCTCTGCCAGGAGCTGCCGTCCCGGGCCCGGGTGCTGCCGGTGGCCGGGCGCCGGGTCGAGATCCGCGGCCACGCCGTCCTCGTCGACGGCGCGCTGCGGCCGGTGCCGCCGGCCGGGATGGCCCTGCTCGGGCTGCTCGCCCGCCGGCCCGGCTGGGTCGTCGGCCGCGCGGACCTGCTGCGGGCCCTGCCGGGCGCCGGACGCGACGAGCACGCCGTGGAGACCGCCATGGCCCGGCTGCGGACCGCCCTGGGCGCGCCGAAGCTGATCCAGACGGTGGTGAAGCGCGGGTACCGGCTGGCGCTGGACCCGGTGGCGGACACGAAGTACGGGGACGAGACGGCCGGTTGACTCCGGACCGCCGGCCGACGACCTGCCGGGAGGCCGCCCGCCGGCCCCGGTCCGCGGCGAGGCCGCCCGGTCAGCCCCGGCCCCGTACCGCCCACGCCCGCAGCAGACAGCCGAACCCCGCCAGGGTGAGCACCCCGCGGACGTCGTTCCAGAGCACCCACGGGCCCTCGAAGGCCGCTCGGGCCCTCGCCGGGTCCGCGGTGGCCGCGAGGGCGTCGTTGAGGGGGACGTTCGCGGCCGACGTGACGGCGAACACCGCCACGTACAGGACCAGGGCGGCGACCGTCCAGCCGCGGGCCCGGCCGCCGGACCGCAGCTGCCGGACGGCCAGTGCCGTGAGCAGCAGCGCGCCGAAGAACGGGGTGAAGAAGACCGGGTTCTGGATGACGTCGTTGATGTTCCGCATCACCTCGACGTAGACGCGGTCGTCGCTGCGCGCGAGGGCCGGCATCACCGAGCAGGCGTACGCGAACCACACGCCGGCCGTCAGTCCGGTCGCCACCGTCGCCGCCCCGAGGACCGCCCCGGCGGCTCCCCCCGTGCCCGTCCCCCTCCCCGTGCCGCCGTGCGTCCGGCCGTCCGTCCGATGGCCCGTCTGGTGCTCCGTCTTCGTCATGTCCCCATGGAAGGGCAGGAGTCGGCCGGAGGACATGGCCGTGCGTCGCAGCGGCATACGCGCGCGTCCACGGCGCCCCCGTCCGCTAGGGCGTGCCGGCGCGCAGCATCGGGGCCCGGGGGTGGGCCTTCTGGAGGCCGGGGCGGAACAGCATGATGATCAGCCGGGACCCCGGGGCCGTGAGCGGCTGCGCGGCGCAGATCGTGACGTGGCCGGGGCCCAGCAGGGCGTGGTGGAGCGGGCGCTCGTCGCCGTCCGGGTGGATGTGGGCGCCGCCCGCCTCCCACAGCGGCCCGAGGTCCGGGTCGGCGCGGACCTCCGCCTCGATCCGGCGCAGCGTCGCGTCCTCGCCGCGGGCGGCGATCGCGGCCCGCAGCTGGGGCAGGATCAGCGGCGCCCACACGGTCCGCCAGTCGACCAGGGTGGTGTCCCGGGCCGCGTGGTCCAGGAGCATCCAGCGCATCGTGTTGGCCGGGGGCCGCCCGCCCGGGTACATCTCGGCGAAGCGGCGGTTGTGGGCGAGCAGGTTCCAGGAGGCGTCGGTGATGTACGCCATGTGCCTGATGCCGTCCACGGCCTCCTGCCACACGCCGGGCACCTCCAGGCCGGAGGTCGGGTGGAGCGGCCCGGGCGGGTCGCCGATGCCCGCGTACCGGCAGAGCGAGACCCACTCCTGCTCGTTGAGGCCGAAGAGCCGGGCGACCTGGCGGAGGTAGTCGGCGGGCGGGTGGAGGTAGCGGCCGGTCTCCAGCCGGTTGTACGTGTCGACCGCGCGGCAGGTCAGCTCGTCGACCTGCTGCTGGGAGAGGCCGCGGGCGCGCCGGCCGCGGCCGGTGGGCCGCGAGAGGCCGTGCGCCTCGGGCGCGATCAGTTCGCGGCGTTCGCGGAGGAGGGCCCGCAGCGCCGTCCTGTTCACGTGACTCCCCCCTTTTCTCGCGCCCTGCGTCAATTCCTAGGAAAAATGGTCCGTAGATAATAAACAGTTGAACGTTGATGCTGTGGGGGCGTCCCGCTGACCTGCGAGGACGTCCTCGGACCACCGGACGGCGCTTCCCCCGCGCCGCACCGGTTCCGGCCGGCCCGGGCGGCTCCCCCGTACGCCCGGGCCGGCCCCTCCACGCGGATCCGCGCCCCCCGTACCCCGCCCGGGACGTCAGGCCTGACACACGGCCTCCGGTGGCGTACGCTCGACGGCTGCCCAGTGCACGTCAGAAGGGGGCCCCGGTGGCCGCGCAGGAAGCCGTCGACACGGTCAGGGACCGTGAGATCGGTGTCGAACAGGAACATCTGGATCAGGTCTACCGCCGCCTCGAGGAGAAGATCCACGAGGCCGAGTTCCTGATGAACGACGCCGCCCAGCGGGGCCAGGTCGGCACGCCCGGCGCCCTCGCCGAGCGCGACGCCCAGGTGTTCCGGGCCGGCATCCACCTCAACCGGCTCAACAACGAGTTCGAGGACTTCCTCTTCGGCCGGATCGACCTCCTCTTCGGCAAGGACGGGAAGAAGGGCCCCGACGGGGCCTACACCTCCGTCGAGCCCGCCGAGGACGCGGTGCGGACGGAAGGCGGCCGGCAGCACGCCGACATCGGCGAGACCCTGCACATCGGCCGGATCGGCGTCCTCGACTCCGACTACGCCCCGCTCGTGATCGACTGGCGGGCGCCCGCCGCCGCCCCGTTCTACCGCTCCACCCCGGTCGACCCGGGCCGCGTGGTGCGCCGCCGGGTCATCCGCTCCAAGGGCCGCAGGGTCCTCGGCGTCGAGGACGACCTCATGCGCCCCGAGCTGACCGCCACCCTGGACGGCCGGGAGCTCCCCGTCATCGGCGACGGCGCCCTCATGGCCGCGCTCGGACAGGCCCGCAGCCACACCATGCGGGACATCGTCGCCTCCATCCAGGCCGAGCAGGACCTGGTCATCCGCGCCCCCGCCGCCTCCGTCACGTACGTCGAGGGCGGCCCCGGCACCGGCAAGACCGCCGTCGCCCTGCACCGCGCCGCCTACCTGCTCTACCAGGACCGGCGCCGCTACTCGGGCGGCATCCTGATCGTCTCGCCGACCCCGCTGCTCGTCTCGTACACCGAGGGCGTCCTGCCCTCGCTGGGCGAGGAGGGGCAGGTCGCCATCCGCGCGCTCGGCAGCCTGGTCGACGGCGTCGAGGCCGACGCCTACGACGAGCCCGCCGTCGCCCGGATCAAGGGCTCCTCCCGGATGCTCGCCGTGCTGCGCAAGGCCGCCCGCGGCGCCCTGGAGACCCCCGCGCCCAAGGCGCAGCCCACCCTGGACGAGGCCGAGGACACCCCCGCCGAAGCCCCCGCCGGCACGCCCACGCTGCTGCGCGTCGTCGCCTTCGGGCGGCGCCTGGAGCTCGGTGCCGAGGACCTCCGGCGGATCCGCCACAACGTGCTCGGCGGAACCGCCCCCGTCAACCTGCTGCGCCCCCGCGCCCGTCGGCTGCTGCTCGACGCGCTGTACGCCAGGTCCGGCGCCGCCGGGCGGCACAGCGACCCCGAGCTCGCCGCCGAGCTGCGCTCCTCCTTCGACGAGGACGTGTCGACGGAGGACTCCTTCCTCGCCTTCCTCGACGCCTGGTGGCCCGAGCTCACCCCGCGCGGCGTCCTCGACGCCATGGGCGACGAGAAGCGGCTCGGCCGCTGGGCCCGCCGGGTGCTCAACCCCGGCGAGGTGCGCCGGCTCGCCCGCTCGCTGCGCCGCCCCGGGCTCTCGGTGCACGACGTGGCCCTGCTCGACGAGCTGTCCACGCTCCTCGGCACCCCGGCCCGGCCGCGCAAGAAGCGCGAGTACGACCCGCTGGACCAGCTCAGCGGTCTGGAGGAGCTGATGCCGGTACGGGAGGAGACCCAGCGGGAGCGGGCCGAGCGGCTCGCGGCCGAGCGGACCGAGTACGCGCACGTCATCGTCGACGAGGCCCAGGACCTCACGCCCATGCAGTGGCGGATGGTCGGCCGCCGCGGCCGGCACGCCACCTGGACGGTCGTCGGCGACCCCGCGCAGTCCTCCTGGTCCGACCCGGACGAGGCGGGCGCGGCCCGCGACGAGGCCCTCGGCACCCGGCCGCGGCGCCGCTTCGAGCTCACCGTGAACTACCGCAACCCGGCCGAGATCGCCGAGCTCGCCGCCAAGGTGCTGGCGCTCGCCATGCCCGGCAAGGAGTCCCCGCGCGCGGTGCGCTCCACGGGCATCGAGCCCCGCTTCGTACCGGTCACGGAGGCGGCCGGTCTGGCCGAAACCGTGCGGTCCGAGGCCGAGCGGCTCCTCGCACAGGTGGACGGGACGGTCGGCGTGGTCGTCGCGATGGACCGCCGCGCGGAGGCCGCCCGCTGGCTCGCCGGGCTCGGCGACCGGGTGGTGGCGCTCGGCTCCCTGGAGGCGAAGGGCCTGGAGTACGACGCCACGGTGGTGGTCTCGCCCGCCGAGATCGCGGACGAGTCGCCGGCCGGGCTGCGGGTGCTCTATGTGGCGCTCACCCGTTCCACGCAGGCGCTCACGGTGGTCTCGGGCGACCGTGACCTGCCGGACGAGGCCGGGGTTCCGGACCTGCTGCGGGACTGATCGAGCGATCGGTTCCGGTCAACTCGCGCCGCGGGAATCGCGTGCCGGGGTGGTTTGTTAGCCTTGTCGTGGCACCGGCTCGATCCAAGCCCCCGGGCCCAACCTTCGTCCCTTTGAGGGACCACTTGCCGCGAGGCGAGCATGGCGGGTCGGTGCCGCTTACTTGTAGAGGTCCTCGTCACCTTCGGGTGGCGGGGACCTCTTCTGTTTCCCCTACGTCTCTCGTATGGTGGAAACTACTTTCCGAAAACGAAACGACCGTATTACCTGCTACCCGCAGGTAGGTGCGACGATCGGAGGGCGCCGCCGGGCAACCAGCCGGGGCGGCGTAGCAGCGAAGCTCAGGGAAAGCAGAGGAACACGGACATGGCAACGGCGCCCAGCGTCTCGTACTCGATGACGGTCCGGCTCGAGGTGCCCGCGAGCGGCACAGCGGTCTCCCAGCTCACCACGGCGGTCGAGACCCACGGCGGCTCGGTCACCGGCCTCGACGTGACCGCTTCCGGCCACGAGAAGCTGCGGATCGACGTCACCATCGCCGCCACCTCCACCGCGCACGCCGACGAGATCGTCCAGCAGCTGCGCGGCATCGAGGGCGTCGTGCTCGGCAAGGTCTCCGACCGTACGTTCCTGATGCACCTCGGCGGCAAGATCGAGATGGCGTCCAAGCACCCCATCCGCAACCGTGACGACCTCTCGATGATCTACACCCCGGGCGTCGCCCGCGTGTGCATGGCGATCGCCGAGAACCCCGAGGACGCCCGCCGCCTCACCATCAAGCGCAACTCCGTCGCAGTCGTGACGGACGGCTCCGCCGTCCTCGGCCTCGGCAACATCGGCCCCAAGGCCGCCCTGCCGGTCATGGAGGGCAAGGCGGCCCTCTTCAAGCGCTTCGCCGGCATCGACGCGTGGCCGCTCTGCCTGGACACCCAGGACACCGACGCCATCGTGGAGATCGTCAAGGCCATCGCACCCGGCTTCGCGGGCATCAACCTGGAGGACATCTCGGCGCCCCGCTGCTTCGAGATCGAGGCCCGGCTGCGCGAGGCCCTGGACATCCCGGTCTTCCACGACGACCAGCACGGCACCGCCATCGTCGTGCTCGCCTCCCTCACCAACGCGCTGCGCGTCGTGGGCAAGGGCATCGGCGACGTACGGGTCGTCATGTCCGGTGCGGGCGCGGCCGGTACGGCCATCCTGAAGCTGCTCATCGCGGCCGGCGTGAAGCACGCGGTCGTCGCCGACATCCACGGCGTGGTGCACGCGGACCGCGCGGACCTGGTGGACGCGGAGCCGGACTCGCCGCTGCGCTGGATCGCCGACAACACCAACCCGGAGGGCGTCACCGGCACCCTCAAGGAGGCCGTCGTCGGCGCCGACGTCTTCATCGGCGTCTCGGCCCCCAACGTGCTCGGCGCGGAGGACGTGGCCGCCATGGCGGAGGGCGCGATCGTGTTCGCGCTCGCGAACCCGGACCCCGAGGTGGACCCGGCGATCGCCCGTCAGACGGCCGCCGTCGTGGCCACCGGCCGCTCGGACTTCCCCAACCAGATCAACAACGTGCTGGTCTTCCCCGGCGTGTTCCGCGGCCTCCTGGACGCCCAGTCCCGGACGGTCAACACCGAGATGATGCTGGCCGCCGCCAGCGCCCTCGCGGACGTCGTCACCGAGGACGAGCTGAACCCGAACTACATCATCCCGTCGGTCTTCAACGACAAGGTCGCCGGCGCGGTGGCCGGCGCGGTGCGCACCGCGGCGAAGGCGGCGGGCGCGGGGGCCTGAGCCCCTAGGGCGCGGCGGCTGCGTGTCGCGGTCGCCGCACCCCAAACCCGCCTTTAGGGTGGTAGTTCGGCTCCGCACGGTTCGCGCGGAGTCGACGCTACGTCACCACCAAGGAACTCCGGCGCTTTTCGTGTGACCCATGAGGGTGCCGGAGGGGTGCCGGATTGGCGTTCCCGCCGCTGGTGGGGGCAGGATGCGTGTTTGGGCGCGAGGGTCTGTCAGCAGACCCGGGTCCGGGGACTGTCCGAGGGCCCTGGCAGCATCGGCTTCGATCTCACGCCTCACAGGCAAGAAAGACACGGGAGTAACAACATGAACCGCAGTGAGCTGGTGGCCGCCCTGGCCGACCGTGCCGAGGTGACCCGCAAGGACGCCGACGCCGTTCTGGCCGCGCTCGCCGAGACCGTCGGCGAGGTCGTCGCCAAGGGTGACGAGAAGGTCACCATCCCCGGCTTCCTGACCTTCGAGCGCACCCACCGTGCCGCTCGCACCGCTCGTAACCCGCAGACCGGCGACCCGATCAACATCCCGGCCGGCTACAGCGTGAAGGTCTCCGCGGGCTCGAAGCTCAAGGAAGCCGCCAAGGGCAAGTAAGCAGGCGGCCTCCGGGCAGCTTGCTCCCAGGGCCGCTGAGGCGGCCTGAGGCAGCGAAAAGGGCGGCCACCCTGTCAGGGGGTGGCCGCCCTCTCGTTTGCCCTTCAGAAGGCGTTGCAGGCGCTTACGCGGCGCCCGCGGAGCGCCGCGGACGCCGGGGCCGTCGAGCGCGCCCGGACGCCGCGGCCCCTCGCGCGTGCCTAGACGAGCGCGCTGCCCGGGAGCTCGACCTTGGCGCCGAGCTCGACCAGCTTCTCCATGAAGTTCTCGTAGCCGCGGTTGATCAGCTCGATGCCGTGCACCCGCGAGGTGCCCTGGGCGGCGAGGGCCGCGATCAGGTACGAGAAGCCGCCGCGCAGGTCCGGGATGACCAGGTCGGCGCCCTGCAGCTTGGTCGGGCCGCTGACGACCGCCGAGTGCAGGAAGTTGCGCTGGCCGAAGCGGCAGTCCGAGCCGCCCAGGCACTCGCGGTACAGCTGGATGTGAGCGCCCATCTGGTTCAGCGCCGAGGTGAAGCCGAGCCGCGACTCGTACACCGTCTCGTGGACGATGGACAGGCCCGAGGCCTGGGTCAGGGCGACGACCAGCGGCTGCTGCCAGTCGGTCTGGAAACCGGGGTGGACGTCGGTCTCCAGGGCGATCGCGTTGAGCGAGCCGCCCGGGTGCCAGAAGCGGATGCCCTCGTCGTCGATCTCGAAGGCGCCGCCGACCTTCCGGTACGTGTTGAGGAAGGTCATCATCGAGCGCTGCTGGGCGCCGCGCACGTAGATGTCGCCCTCGGTGGCCAGCGCCGCCGACGCCCAGGAGGCCGCCTCCAGGCGGTCGGAGAGGGCGTGGTGGTTGTAGCCGCCGAGCTTGTCGACACCGGTGATCCGGATGGTCCGGTCGGTGTCCATGGCGATGATCGCGCCCATCTTCTGCAGCACGCAGATGAGGTCCTCGATCTCCGGCTCCACGGCCGCGTTGGACAGCTCGGTGACGCCCTCCGCGAGGACCGCGGTCAGCAGCACCTGCTCGGTCGCGCCGACCGAGGGGTAGGGCAGGGCGATCTTGGTGCCGCGCAGCCGCTGCGGGGCCTCCAGGTACTGGCCGTCCGCCCGCTTCTCGATGGTCGCGCCGAACTTGCGGAGCACGTCGAAGTGGAAGTCGATCGGCCGGCCGCCGATGTCGCAGCCGCCCAGGCCCGGGATGAAGGCGTGGCCGAGGCGGTGCAGCAGCGGGCCGCAGAAGAGGATCGGGATCCGCGAGGAGCCGGCGTGCGCGTCGATGTCGGCCACGTTGGCGGACTCGACGTGCGTCGGGTCCATGATCAGCTCACCCGGCTCCTCGCCGGGGCGGACCGTGACACCGTGCAGCTGGAGCAGGCCGCGGACCACGCGGACGTCGCGGATGTCGGGCACGTTGCGCAGTCGGCTCGGCTCGCTGCCGAGCAGGGCGGCGACCATCGCCTTGGGCACGAGGTTCTTCGCGCCGCGGACGCGGATCTCGCCCTCCAGCGGGGTGCCGCCGTGGACAAGCAGGACATCGTGGCTGTCAGTGCCGGTCATGAATCTCGCGTTCCGGGTCGTCGGTCGGGTGGCCAGAGAAAAGGGTAAGGGGCCATGGGACCTCAGGTGTGTGGCTGAGGGGGCCCCGCGAATGTAATGAATTCGGCACAACACCCTCCGTCCCCGTGATCTTGCGGAGCGTCACCGTCCGCTTGGCTCCGCGCCGGTCCGGTCGGGCCTCCGGCGCGACCGGCTGACCTGCGGTGCGGCACGCCTGCCCCGGATCGCCCCGGACAACCCCCCGGAACGCCGAAGATGCGGGATCATGTGTCGCATGACCGAGGTGTCCTCGCTCACAGGACGGCTGCTCGTCGCCACCCCCGCGCTGGCGGATCCGAACTTCGACCGCGCGGTGGTCCTGCTGCTCGACCACGACGACGAGGGTTCCCTCGGCGTGGTCCTCAACCGGCCGACCCCGGTGACGGTCGGCGACATCCTCGCGCCCTGGGCCGATCTGGCCGGCGAACCGGGAGTCGTCTTCCAGGGCGGCCCGGTCTCCCTCGACGCGGCCCTCGGCATCGCGGTGATCCCCGGCGACGAGGGCCCGCTCGGCTGGCGGCGGGTGTACGGGGCGATCGGCCTGGTCGACCTGGAGACCCCGCCCGAGCTGCTCGGCCCGGCCATCGGCGCCCTGCGGATCTTCGCCGGCTACGCGGGCTGGGGCCCCGGCCAGCTGGAGTCCGAGCTCGGCGACGGCGCCTGGTACGTGGTGGAGTCCGAGCCCGGCGACGTCTCCTCCCCACGGCCCGAGACGCTCTGGCGCCAGGTGCTGCGGCGGCAGCGCGGAGAGCTCGCGATGGTGGCGACGTATCCGGACGATCCGTCGCTGAACTGAGGGGGCCCGGAGCCTTCGCGCGGGGTCGCCCGGGGCCTCCGTGCGGGGTCGCCCGGAGGGCGCTCGGCCCGGGGTCCTTCTTTCAGTACCCTTGGGTCCCATGAGCACTCTCGAGCCCGAGCGCGGGGCAGGTACGGGAACCCTCGTCGAGCCGACGCCGCAGGTGTCCCACGGTGACGGCGACCACGAGCGCTACGCCCATTACGTCCAGAAGGACAAGATCATGGCGAGCGCCCTCGACGGCACTCCCGTGGTGGCACTGTGCGGAAAGGTCTGGGTGCCGGGGCGCGACCCCAAGAAGTACCCGGTCTGCCCGATGTGCAAGGAGATCTACGACTCCATGGGCTCCGGCGGGGACAAGGACAAGGGCGGCAAGGACAAGTAGTCCGGTCCGCGGACGGTTCGGGGACGGCCCCCGGCGCGCGCACTTCGGTGCGCGCGCCGGGGGCCGTTTCGCGTTGCGCAGGGTGCTTCCGCCGGTCACAGAGTGGTTGAGGAGTGGTCGAGACCTCTTGTCGCGGTGTTTGCTCCGCCTTTAACCTCACGGCTGTTGTGCAGTGCGAAACGTCCGTTGCGTATGCTGCAACGGCTGTGTGGAGGGGACCGCCATGAAGCTTCCTGCCCGGATCGCCGTACCCATCGCTCTCCTGACCCTGGCCGCGTGCGCCCCCCAGACCTCGGGCGGCGCCTCCGGCACCGACGACAAGAGCGGCACGCTCCGCGTCTGGCTCTTCCAGGAGGTCGCCAACAAGCCCAAGGAACAGGTCGTCGAACAGGCCGTCGCCGCCTTCGAGAAGCGCCACCAGGGCGCGAAGGTCGAGGTCGAGTACATCCCCGTCGAGACCCGCGCCCAGCGCGTCAAGGCCGCCTTCAACGACCCGAAGTCCGCGCCCGACCTCATCGAGTACGGCAACACCGACACCGCCGGATACGTGAAGGACGGCGGACTCGCCGACATCACCGCCGAGTTCGGCGCCTGGGACGAGGCCAAGGACACCGACCCCACCGCCAAGTCCTCCGTCACCGTCGGCGGCAAGGTCTACGGCGCCCCGCTCTTCGTCGGCGTCCGCGCGCTCTACTACCGCACCGACGTCTTCTCCGGACTCGGCCTGAGCGCCCCCAAGAGCCAGGACGAGCTCATCGCCACCGCCAAGAAGATCCGCAAGGCCCGGCCCGAGCTCTACGGCATCGCCGTCGGCGGCGCCTACACCTACGGCGCCATGCCCTTCATCTGGGCCAACGGCGGCGAACTCGCCACCGGGACGGGCGGCTCCGGCGACCCGTACAAGTCCGCCGTCAACAGCGAGGCCGCCCGCAAGGGCATCGCCTCCTACGCCTCGCTCTTCGGCGACGACAACTGCCCCGCCGCCAAGTGCGCCCAGATGGGCGGCAACGCCACCGTCACCGCCTTCGCCTCCGGCAAGGCCGCCATGGCCATCGGCGGCGACTTCAGCCACGCCGCCGTCGAGGCCGGCGCCGTCAAGGGCAAGTACGCCGTCGTACCGCTCCCCGGCACCACCCCCGGCTCCCTCGCCCCCGCCTTCGCCGGCGGCAACAACATCGGCGTCCTCAAGAGCACCTCCCACCGCACCCTCGCCGTCGAGCTCATGAAGTCGCTCACCGGCAAGGAGACCCAGGGCCGGCTCTTCGACGCGATGGGCTTCCTCCCCACGTACACCGACGTCCGTCAGCAGGCGGCGAGCAGGGAACCCTTCGTGAAGCCCTTCATCGACGCCCTCGGCGCCGGCGCCAAGTTCGTCCCCGCCTCGGCCGGCTGGGGCCAGATCGACGCCTCGCTCGTGCTCCCCACGATGTTCCAGGAGGTCGTCAGCGGCCGTAAGGACGTCAAGGCCGCCTCCGACGACGCCGCGAAGAAGATGGACGCGGCCTTCGCGGCGGCGGGCTGAGGCCGGGACGCGCACCATGACCACCGCACCCCGCACGAAGGAAGCCGCGCCCGCGCCCGACCGCGCCGGCGCGCGGCTTCCCGGCCCCCGCGCCGCGCGCCCGTCCCGGCGGACCCCCCGCCGCCGGACCGGCTCCGCCTGGACCCCCTGGCTCTACCTGCTCCCCGCGCTCGTCGTCCTCGGCGGGCTGCTCGTCTACCCCATCTACCAACTCGGCCTGATCTCCTTCCTGGAGTACACCCAGGCCCAGGTCAGCGGCGGCGAACCCACCACCTTCCAGGGCCTCGGCAACTACCGGGAGCTCTTCGCCGACCCCCAGTTCTGGCAGGTCCTGCTCGCCACCGTGCTGTTCGCCGCCGCCTGCGTGCTCGCCACCCTCGCCGTCGGCTGCGCCCTCGCCGTGCTGCTCACCCGGATCCGCGCCCTGCCCCGGCTCGCCCTGATGCTGGCCGCGCTCGGCGCCTGGGCCACCCCCGCCGTCACCGGCTCCACCGTCTGGGTCTTCCTCTTCGACCCCGACTACGGGCCGGTCAACCGGGTCCTCGGCCTCGGCGACTTCTCCTGGACCTACGGGCGCTACAGCGCCTTCGCCCTGGTTCTGTTCGAGGTCGTCTGGTGCTCGTTCCCCTTCGTGATGGTCACCGTCTACGCGGGCATCAAGGCCATCCCGTCCGAGGTCCTGGAGGCCGCCGCCCTCGACGGCGCCTCGCAGTGGCGCATCTGGCGCTCCGTCACGGCACCGATGCTGCGCCCGATCCTGGTCGTCGTCACGATCCAGTCGATCATCTGGGACTTCAAGGTCTTCACCCAGATCTACGTGATGACGGGCGGCGGCGGCATCGCCGGGCAGAACCTCGTCCTCAACGTGTACGCCTACCAGAAGGCCTTCGCCTCCTCCCAGTACAGCCTGGGCTCCGCCATCGGCGTCGTGATGCTGCTGATCCTGCTGACGGTGACCCTGGTCTACCTGCGGCTGATCCGACGACAGGGAGAGGAACTGTGAGCTCCACCGGATTCCGTATCCGCATCCGCCGCCCCGGCAGGCTCGCCGCCGAGGCCGCCGCCCTGCTCGTGGCCGCCGCCGTCGCCTTCCCGCTGTACTGGATGGTCCTCTCGGCCTTCAAGCCGGCCGGCGAGGTCCAGTCCACGAACCCCCGCCCCTGGACGCTCTCCCCGTCCCTCGACTCCTTCCGGCGCGTCTTCGAACAGCAGGAGTTCGGGCGCTACTTCCTCAACTCGCTGGTCGTCGCGAGCGCGGTCGTGCTGGCCTCGGCCGTCATCGCCTTCCTCGCGGCGACCGCCGTCACCCGCTTCCGGTTCCGTTTCCGCACCACCCTGCTGATCATGTTCCTGGTCGCGCAGATGGTCCCGATCGAGGCGCTGACCATCCCGCTGTTCTTCCTCATGCGGGACTTCGGACAGCTCAACACCCTGGGCTCGCTGATCCTGCCGCACATCGCCTTCTCGCTGCCGTTCGCGATCTGGATGCTGCGCGGCTTCGTCAAGGCGGTGCCCGAGGCGCTGGAGGAGCAGGCGATGATCGACGGCGCCGGCCGGACCCGCTTCCTGTGGCAGATCCTCTTCCCGCTGGTCTTCCCCGGACTCGTCGCGACCAGCGTCTTCTCCTTCATCTCGACCTGGAACGACTTCCTCTTCGCGAAGTCCTTCCTGATCAGCGACACCTCGCAGTCGACCCTCCCGATGGCGCTGCTCGTCTTCTTCAAGCCCGACGAGAACGACTGGGGAGGAATCATGGCCGGGTCGACCGTGATGACGATCCCGGTGCTCGTCTTCTTCGTACTCGTACAGCGCCGCCTGGTCTCGGGACTGGGCGGGGCGGTGAAGGACTGAACCGTGACGACGGAGGAGAACATGGCCCGTACGGCCTTCCGACACGACCTCGTCCCCGCGCCCGTGGTGGCGGTGGCGACGGCGGAGCGCGAACTTCCCGGAGCGGGCGCGGGCGCGGGCGCGGGCATCGGCTTCGCGCTGGACGCGGCGACCGTCCTCGACGCCGGACCCGGCACCGAGGGCGCCGCCCGGTGGCTCCGCGCCACCGTCGGCGCCGCGACCGGGCTCGACCTCGCGCCCGGCGCGGGCGGCGACGGCGGGGCCGTACGCCTGCGGATCGACCCCGACGCGGTGGGCGACCTGGGCCCCGAGGGCTACCGGCTCACGGTCGACGGCGCGGGCGTCACCCTGCGCGGCGGATCGGCCGCGGGCGTCTTCTGGGGGCTCCAGACCCTCCGCCAGCTCCTCGGCCCCGACGCCCACCGCCGGGCGCCCCTCCACGGCACCCGGCGCTGGGAGCTGCCCGGCACCGACATCGCCGACGGCCCCCGCTTCCCCTGGCGCGGCCTCATGCTCGACGTCGCCCGCCACTTCATGCCCAAGGACGACGTGCTGCGGCAGCTGGACCTGATGGCCGCCCACAAGCTGAACGTCCTCCACCTCCACCTCACCGACGACCAGGGCTGGCGCATCGAGATCCGGCGGCACCCGCGGCTCACCGAGGCGGGCTCCTGGCGGGCGCGGAGCAAGTGGGGGCACCGGGCGTCACCGCTGTGGAACGAGACCCCGCACGGCGGCTTCTACACCCAGGACGACATCCGCGAGATCGTCGCCTACGCCGCCGCCCGGCACATCTCGGTCGTCCCCGAGATCGACGTCCCCGGCCACTCGCAGGCCGCCATCGCCGCGTACCCGGAACTGGGCAACACCGACGTCGTCGACACCACCGCCCTCTCCGTCTGGGACACCTGGGGGGTCAGCCCGAACGTGCTCGCCCCCACCGACACCGTCCTCCGCTTCTACGAGGGCGTGCTCGAAGAGGTCCTGGAGCTGTTCCCCGCGGACGTCTCGCCCTTCGTGCACATCGGCGGCGACGAGTGCCCCAAGGACCAGTGGAAGGCCTCCCCGGCCGCCCGGGCCCGGATCGAGGAGCTCGGCGTCGGCGACGAGGACGGCCTCCAGTCCTGGTTCGTCCGCCACTTCGACCGCTGGCTCGCCGACCGCGGCCGCCGCCTCATCGGCTGGGACGAGATCCTGGAGGGCGGCCTCGCCCCCGGCGCGGCCGTCTCGTCCTGGCGCGGCTACGCGGGCGGGATCACCGCCGCGGAGGCCGGCCACGACGTGGTCATGTGCCCCGAGCAGCAGGTGTACCTGGACCACCGTCAGGCGCCGGGCGAGGACGAGCCGATGCCCATCGGATACGTACGGACCCTCGCGGACGTCTACCGCTTCGAGCCCGTCCCGCCGGGCCTCGCCCCGGAGGCCGCCGCCCACATCCTGGGAACCCAGGCCAACGTGTGGACCGAGGTGATGGAGAACCGGGCCCGCGTCGACTACCAGACCTACCCGCGCCTCGCCGCCTTCGCCGAGGTCGCCTGGTCCCGGCTGCCCGCCCCCGACGCGCGCGATCACGCCGACTTCGAGCGCCGGATGACCGCCCACTACCGGCGCCTCGACGCCCTCGGCGTGGACTACCGCCCGCCGGCCGGACCGCACCCCTGGCAGCGCCGCCCCGGCATCCTGGGCCGTCCCATCGAGGGGGCACCCCCGAACGTGTGAGGCACCTATCGCCCCGACGTCACCCAAGAGCGGCAAAAGGGAAGTTACCGTCGCTCCTGGGAGGTCCCCGCACGTCCCGCACGGAAGCGCCCTTCGCGGACCCTCGCGACGTACGGCTCGGAAGATGTGCCAGAGTTGCCACGTCCAGGCTGTGAGCACGTACGGTACGCCCACACAGGCGCGACAGCCGGGGACGGTCGGGGATCACCGGGACACCGGGAAGGGGCAGCGGGTTGACCACGCACGCACCACAGACGGCATCACGGGCGGCGCGGTCCGTGACGCTGCCCGTCTCGCTGGACGAGGCCGTGGCGGCGCTCACGGCCATGCCGGCCGCCGTCCCCGTGGCCGGCGGCACCGACCTGATGGCCGCCGTCAACCGCGGCCAGCTGCGTCCCGCGGGCCTGGTCGGCCTCGGCCGGATCAACGAGATCCGCGGCTGGCAGTACCAGGACGGCCACGCCCTGCTCGGCGCCGGCCTCACCCACGCCCGGATGGGCCGCCCTGACTTCGCGGCCCTCATCCCCGCCCTGGCCGCCGCCTCGCGCGTCGCGGGCCCGCCCCAGATCCGCAACGCCGGCACGCTGGGCGGCAACATCGTGACCGCGGCGCCCACCGGCGACTCGCTGCCGGTGCTGGCCGCGCTGGAGGCCGAGCTCGTCGTCGTCGGCCCGCTCGGCAGCCGCGAGCTGCCCGTCAGCCACCTGCTGGCCGGCCGGGACCTGCTGGCCCCCGGCGAGCTGGTCGCCTTCGTGCGGGTCCCGCTGCTGCACGCCCCGCAGGTCTTCCTGAAGGCCACCGGCCGCACCGGTCCGGCCCGCGCCTCCGCCTCCGTCGCCGTCGTCCTCGACCCGGCCCGCCGCGGGGTGCGCTGCGCGGTCGGCGCCGTCGCGCCGATGCCGCTGCGGCCGCTGGAGGCGGAGCAGTGGATCGCCTCGCTGGTGGACTGGGACGGCGACCGCGGGCTGGCCCCGGAGGCGCTGGCGGCGTTCGGCGACTACGTGGCCGCCGCGTGCATCCCGGACCCGCAGGGCGACGAACAGTTGCCCCCGGCCGTACTGCACCTGCGGCGCACGGTCGCCGCTCTGGCCCGACGGGCACTGGGGAGGGCGCTGTCGTGAGCGACGCACACGAGGACCGCAGGGGCGGCTGGCAGCCGATCCCGCAGAGCGAGGGCTACGACGGCGACGCCACCGCCTTCGTCCAGCTGCCGCCCGACTTCATGCTGGAGGGCGTCCCCCTGGAGGCCCCCGGCCACGGCTACGTGCCGCCGGTCATCGCCCCGCTGACACCCGCGGCGGCGACGGACCCGGGGGCGACCGGGGCGTGGGTGGTGCAGGGGGCCGCGACGGAGGAGTTCGCCGCCGAGGGCTTCGCGGGCGAGGGCTTCGCGGGCGAGGGCTTCGCCGGCGGGGACTTCGCCGGCGGGGAGTTCGTACCGGAGGCGGCGGGGGGTTTCCGGCAGGACCTCCAGCGGGACTTCCGGCAGGACCTTCAGCAGGACCTTCAGCAGGACCTTCAGCAGGACTTCCCGCAGGAGCAGACGGCTTCGTGGACGATCCCGACCATCGAGGACGGTTCGGACGTCCTGGACGACTCGGGCGAGTACACGGCGGCACGGCTCGCGCAGTACGCGAGCGGTGCGCCCGCGACGCTGCCCGGAGGCGCGGCCGCGCCGTGGGCGGTGCCCGAGGCGGAGGCGGAGCGGCCGGTGGAGCCGGTGGAGCCGGTCGCCGTCGAGGCGCCGGCCGAGGCACCCGGAGAGGCAGTCGTCGACGTGCCGGTCGACGTGCAGGCCGACGCACCCGTCGACGTACCGTCCGAGGTGCAGGCCGACGTTCCTGCCGACCTGCCGTCCGACGTTCCTGCCGACCTGCCGTCCGGCCTGCCCGCCGACGCACTGGCAGGCGGACCGGTCCAGGCTCCCCCCGCCGAGATGTCCACGGACAGCGACGAGCACCCCCCACACCTCGTACACGCTCCGGGTGAACGGCGCCGACCGCCCGGTCACGGACTCGTGGATCGGCGAGTCGCTGCTCTACGTGCTGCGCGAGCGCCTCGGTCTCGCCGGGGCGAAGGACGGCTGCTCGCAGGGCGAGTGCGGGGCGTGCAACGTGCAGGTGGACGGCCGGCTGGTCGCGTCCTGCCTGGTGCCCGCGGCGACGGCCGCGGGGAGCGAGGTGCGGACGGTCGAGGGCCTGGCCGTGGACGGCGAGCCGTCCGACGTGCAGCGGGCGCTCGCGAAGTGCGGGGTCCAGTGCGGCTTCTGCATCCCGGGCATGGCCATGACCGTGCACGACCTGCTCGAAGGCAACCACGCCCCGAACGAGCTGGAGACCCGGCAGGCGCTCTGCGGCAACCTGTGCCGCTGCTCGGGCTACCGCGGCGTGCTCGACGCCGTACGGGAGGTCGTCAGCGGTCGCGAGGCGGCGGCCGAGGCCGAGGCGGAGGCGGGCGGGGAGGCCCGCATCCCGCACCAGATTCCCCACCCGTTCGACGGAGGCACGGCGTGAGCGTGAGCAGCGAAACGACCACGGAGCCGGCCGGCCTCGGGCCCGGCATCGGCATCGGCGTCTCGCTCCCGCAGGCCGACGCGCGGGCGAAGACCGAGGGCACCTTCCCGTACGCCTCCGACCTGTGGGCCGAGGGCCTGCTGTGGGCGGCGATCCTGCGTTCGCCGCACCCGCACGCCCGGATCGTGTCGATCGACACGACGGCCGCGGCGGAGATGCCCGGGGTACGGGCCGTGGTGACCCACGCCGACGTGCCGGGCACCGTCACGTACGGCCGCAGGGTGGCCGACCGCCCGGTGTTCGCCTCCGAGCTCGTCCGCCACCACGGCGAGGCGATCGCGGCCGTGGCCGCCGACCACCCGGACACGGCGCGGCTGGCGGCCGCGGCGATCGCGGTCGAGTACGAGCTGCTGGACCCGGTCACGGACCCGGAGAAGGCCTTCGCGGCGCCGCCGCTGCACCCGGACGGCAACCTGATCCGGCACATCCCGCTGAGCTTCGGCGACCAGGAGGCGACCGGCGAGATCGTCGTCGAGGGCCTGTACCGGATCGGCCGCCAGGACACCGCGCCCATCGGGGCCGAGGCCGCGCTGGCGGTGCCGCGCCCGGACGGCGGCGTGGAGCTGTACACCGCCTCGACCGACCCGCACACCGACCGCGACCTGGCCGCGGCCTGCTTCGGGCTGCCGCCGGAGCAGGTCAAACTGGTCGTGACGGGCGTCCCGGGTGCGACGGGCGACCGCGAGGACCCCGGCTTCCAGATCCCGCTGGGCCTGCTGGCGCTGCGCACCGGCTGCCCGGTCAAGCTCACGGCCACCCGCGAGGAGTCCTTCCTCGGCCACGCCCACCGCCACCCGACCCTGCTGCGCTACCGCCACCACGCGGACGCGGAGGGCCGGCTGGTGAAGGTGGAGGCGCAGATCCTGCTGGACGCGGGGGCCTACGCGGACTCGTCGTCGGAGTCGCTGGCGGCGGCGGTGTCCTTCGCGTGCGGCCCGTACGTCGTGCCGCACGCCTTCGTCGAGGGCTGGGCGGTGCGCACCAACAACCCGCCGTCCGGCCACGTGCGGGGCGAGGGCGCGATGCAGGTGTGCGCGGCGTACGAGGCGCAGATGGACAAGCTGGCGGCGCGGGTGGGCGTGGACGGCGCGGAGATCCGGATGCGCAACGTCCTCGCCACGGGCGACATCCTGCCCACCGGCCAGACGGTGACCTGCCCGGCCCCGGTGGCCGAACTCCTGTCCGCCGTACGCGACTTCCCCCTCCCGCCCCTCCCCATGGACTCCCCGGAGGAGGACTGGCTGCTGCCCGGCGGCCCGGACGGCGCGGGCGAGCCGGGCGCGGTGCGGCGGGGCGTCGGGTACGCGCTGGGCATGGTGCACATGCTGGGCGCGGAGGGCACGGACGAGGTCTCGACGGCCACGGTCCGGGTCCACGACGGGGTGGCCACCGTGATCTGCGCGGCCGTGGACACCGGCTCCGGCTTCACGACCCTGGCCCGCCAGATCGTCCAGGAGACCCTGGGCGTCGACGAGGTCCACGTGGCCCCCGTGGACACCGACCAGCCCCCGGCGGGCCCGGCGACGCACGGCCGTCACACGTGGGTGTCGGGCGGCGCGGTGGAGCGGGCGGCGAAGATGGTCCGCACCCAGCTCCTGCAGCCGCTCGCCCACAAGTTCGGCATGTCGACGGAGCTGCTCCAGATCACCGACGGCAAGATCACCTCGTACGACGGCGTCCTGTCCACCACGGTCACCGAGGCGATGGACGGCAAGGAACTCTGGGCCACCGCCCAGTGCCGCCCCCACCCGACCGAGCCCCTGGACGAGTCCGGCCAGGGCGACGCCTTCGTCGGCCTCGCGTTCTGCGCGATCCGCGCGGTCGTGGACGTCGACGTGGAGCTGGGCGCGATCCGGGTCGTGGAGATGGCCGTCGCCCAGGACGTCGGCCGCATCCTCAACCCCGCCCAGCTCGCCACCCGCATCGAGGCGGGCATCACCCAGGGCGTCGGCGCGGCCCTCACCGAGAACCTCCGCACCTCCCGCGGCCTGGTCCGCCACCCCGACCTGACGGGCTACGCCCTCCCGACCTCGCTCGACGCCCCGGACATTCGCATCGTGAAACTCGTCGAAGAACGCGACGTCGTCGCCCCCTTCGGCGCCAAGCCCGCCAGCGCGGTCCCGGTCGTCACCTCCCCGGCAGCAGTGGCCTCAGCAGTCCGCGCAGCCACCGGACGCCCCGTCAACCGCTTGCCGATCAGGCCGCAGGCGGCGGTCGTCGTACCCAATTCGTAACCATGTGAGCTGCGTTGCTTGTGCAACCCGGAGGTGCGCTCTGTCCGTCGTCTTGACTACCATGAACTCCTGACTTGTCGAACGGGGAGGCGGCTATGGCGGAGGCGACGGACAGCGGCGGCGGGGGCGGCGGTATCCCCTTCATCCTGCCGATGCTGCCAGGCGTGGCCGGGGTTGCGGCCGCTGCCACCAACCTGGTTGTCGAGCTCGGCGAGATGGACAACCTCAAGAAGCGCGTGGACAAGCTCCTCGAGGACTTCGGCGGGTCGACCGGGGGTCCGAAGAAGATCGGCGAGGACTGGCTGGAGAAGGAGGGCCTCGGCGGCCCCGGCTTCCACGAGGCGGACTTCCTCTTCGGGTCGTACGCGGTCGTGCGCGAGCAGCTCCTGAAGTTCTCGAAGGTGCTCGAACTCCAGATGGAGAGCATGAAGCTCGCGATCCATGCCACGCAGGCGGGCTACCAGAGCATCGACGACGACATCAAGGCGAAGATGAAGCGGCTGAACGCCGAGATCGCCCACATGCAGGCTCCGGACCCGCGTGACGAAGGCACGGGTACGAAGGGCATGGGCGGCAGGTCCGACCAGCCGCTGCCCGACCAGAAGCCGACCGGCGGTTCCACGGACGACACCGGCGGCTTCTAGCAGACGTGAGGGAAGGAAACGGGGGAGAAGCGAATGAGTGGTAATCCGAAGACGCCCAAGGCGCAGGAGACGGCCCTCGAGGGCCTGAGCAACGAGCAGCTGCTCGCGATGCTGACCCCGCTCAAGAACGGGAAGGCCGACCTGCTCTCCCAGAAGCTCAAGTCGGCCGGCAGCGAGATCTTCGCCATCGGCAGCGAACTCCGCCTGCGCGCCGGCCTGCTGCGCTGGGAGGGCGACGGCGCCGACGCCTTCCGCGAGTGGGCCGGAGCCACGGGCCTCGCCACGATGAAGCTCGGCCAGTACGCCACGAAGGCGGGCACGTGCCTGGGTGACGTCTCGCAGGCGATCACGGAGGCGAGCAGCGGGGTCGACGGCCTGGCCAAGAGCAGCGCCGCGGCCAAGACGAACTACGCCAACGCCCAGAAGACCCTCTACGCGGCGAACCACGACCCGGACGCGGGCCCGACCGCGAAGAAGGACGCCTCGGCGGACATGACGGCCGCGGCGGCGTTGCGCGAGTCGACCCGGGTCGAGGCGATGATGAAGCTGCGGAGCCTGGGGCAGACGTACACCCACTCGGGGACGCAGATCAACAACGAGCCGGTGCCGGAGTTCCCGCCGCCGGCCGGGTTCCTGGGGAAGGACTGGGTCACGCCCCAGGGCTACAAGCAGCTCCCGGGCGAGACGAGCCGCCGGACGACTCGATCGACCGGAACCGCCGACAGCACCGGCACGCGCTCCAGGTCTACGGGGCAGAGCGACGGGTCCGTGGTGGGCAGCACCGATGGTGGAACCGCCAGGCCCGGTGGCTCCATCGACCGCGGCACCGTGATCCCGGACCGGAACGTGGACCTGGGCATCGACGGCACGACGGTCCTGCCCGACAGGCCGACCACGCCCACCGGCCCGACGGGAACCGTCCCGCCGAAGCCGGACGGCCCGACCACCTACCCCAGCGTCGTCCCCACGGTGCCGCCGACCTACCCCGGTGGTGGCGGCTCGCAGCGTGGCACGGTGCCGCCTTCCTTCGGCGGTGGCGGCGGCAAGACGATTCCCGGGGGCCGCGGTGTCACCGGACCCGTGCTGACCGGTCCCGGAGGGACCGCGGCCGGCCGCATGCCGCGCGACAGCGGCATCACCGGCGGCCGCGCCGTTCCGCCGAGCGGGGGCCGTCCGACGGGCGGCATCCCCCGGAGCACCGTGATCGGCGCCGAGGGCGGTGTCACCGGACGCGGCCCGATGGGCGGTGGAGCCATGGGGCCCGGGGGCACGGCCGGCGGACAAGGCGGTACGGCCGCAGGCCGCCGTCTGGCGAGTGAGACCGGAGGTGTCGTCGGCGGCCGGGCCGCGCAGCGTCCCGGGCAGACCGCGGGACGTCCCTTCACCCCTGGCGGCACTGGCCTCGTCCGCGGCGGGCAGTCCGGCTCGGGCGGTCCGGGTGCGGGCCAGGGGCGCCCGATCGCCGGTGGCATGCACGGTGCCGGCGCCCGTACGGGCGACAGCCGGGACGAGGAGCGCCGCGGAGAGCGCCCCGACTACCTGACCGAGGACGAGGAGACCTGGCAGCAGCGCAGCCGCCGCGTCGTCCCGCCCGTCGTCGACTGATCTCGTAGACAACGACTCGGAGAAGCGCATGCGAACCAGCAGTGGACGGGCCATCGGTTCCGGTTCCCTCATGGCACTGACCATGGCCCTGACACTGCTGGGTATCGGCGCCGTGCCGGCCCACGCCGAGTCCGTACGTGACCAGCAGTGGCACCTGGATGCCATGAAGGCCGACGAGATGTGGAAGGTCAGCAAGGGGGAAGGGATCGTCGTCGCGGTCATCGACTCCGGAGTCGACAAGTCCATTCCTGACCTGCGGGGCCAAGTCCTGCCCGGCAAGGACTTCTCGCTCCTGGACGGCGACGAGAACAACGACATCGACAACCACGGCACGGGCATGGCGGCCCTCATCGCGGGGACCGGCGCCAGGGGGCCGCAGCAAGGGTCGTTCGGACTGGCTCCCAAGGCGAAGATTCTGCCCATCCGCATTCCTTACAACGAGGAGCGCTGGGCGAAGAACGGTGTCAAGGAGAGCTTCTCCGAGAGCATGGCGAAGGCGATTCGGTATGCCGCCGATTCCGACGCGAAGATCATCAACATCTCCGTGGCCAATGCCAGGAAGCCCGGGCCGGAGCTTGCCGAAGCCGTCCGGTACGCGTTGTCGAAGAACAAGCTCATCTTCGCCGGTGTGGGCAACACCGCCGACGAGGGGAACGCTGTCGAGTACCCCGCGGCCACTCCGGGCGTCGTCGGTGTCGGGGGCCTGAACAGCAAGGCTTCCTGGTGGGAGAAGTCGCAGACCGGTCCTCAGGTGGACCTCGCCGCACCCGCGGAGAACATCACCAATGCCTGCACCGGCGGCACGCAGCTCTGCGAAGGCAGCGGTACCAGCTCGGCCACCGCCCTCATGTCCGCGTCCGCCGCCCTGATCTGGTCCAAGCACCCCGACTGGACCAACAACCAGGTCCTCCGGGTCATGCTCAACACCGCGGGCAAGCCCAAGAGCGGGAAGGCGCGGACCGACTCCATCGGATACGGCGCCGTCCGCCCCCGTATCGCCCTCGCCAGCCCCGGCGATCCCGGCCCTGCCGACGTCTACCCGCTGCCCGACCTCGCCGCCGCCGAGGCGTCCGCGTCGCCGTCGGCCTCGGCGTCCGCGAGCGCGTCGGCCGCCCCTGCCCCGTCCGACGGTGTGCAGAAGCCCGCCACTCAGGTGCCGGCCGCCTCCTCGGAAGAGGGGGGCAACACCATGCTGTGGATCGGGCTCGGTATCGGTGCGGCGGTGCTCGTCGGCGGAGCCGTGACGGCGCTCGTACTCCGTTCCCGCCGACGCGGAGCCCTGCCGCCCGTCCCGCCGTCCGCGCCCGCCGTCCCGCCGTACGCTCCCTACGGACCTCCCCAGGGCGGCCCGTACCAGCCTCAGCAGCACCAGCAGCAGCACCAGCCGCCCCACGGAAGCTGACGGATCAGGGATCGCGTTCGCGCGTGAGCGCCCGGTGGTCGGTAGCGTAGAAGTGCCTGCAACCGCAGGTGCTCCGCGAGCTGGTGACCCGGGGGTGCTGTGGTCAACACCGGGCAGGCGTCCCTCATCCGATGGGGTCGGGGCGCGATCGGGTGGCCCTCGACGCCACTCTCCGGGGAAGGGCGAATTTCCGCCTTCGTCGCGCCTGGTGCGCCGTGCTCCCCCGGATGCCGCGCGAGGAATTTCGGCGAGCCGACCCGCCGGAGCGGGGAAGAGGAACGATCCGGAGCCGAGGGAGAAGGACCCTCCATCTCTCCGGACCTGGGCTCGGCACGTGGCGGAGATCAGCACCAGGCGGTCACCGGCCGGGCCGACTTCCCCTACTGTCTGAGCCTCGCATCGACGGATCCGGGCGCTTCGCGGGTCGCGTCGCAGACGACGAAGGCCGCTGCTGGAGCCTGCCCGGCGCCGTGACGGGAGAACGGGGAGACGATGTCGTTCGATCACGAATGGGCCTCGGCCCGGAGCACCGCAGGCCCTCCCGTGAGCATGCGGCTCGATCAGGCGGCCGCCGGCCCGGGGGGCGGTAAGGCCGACCTGAGCGTCGACCAGGACCGGCTCGGTGCCATCGGCAGCGCCGCGTACGCCCTGCACGGCCGACTGGTGAAGGACGGCAACCATGCCCGCACGCAGACCACGGAAGCAGCCACCGGGCTGAAGACGAACGGCTTCCGGACCGGCTCCGCCATGGCGGAGGTGCACGAGACCTGGTCATCGCAGCTCGGCACCCTGCTCGACGCCTGCGCGAACATCTCCAACCACCTCGACTACAGCGCGGCCTCGCACGCCAGGGAAGAGGCGGACATCAAGGCGGCCCTCGCCGCGTCCAGGATCAACGAGTATCTGAAGTAGGCGGAGAGCCGGCCTTGCTGACCTATGACAACGTCTTCCACGCGCCACTGGACAAGATGAAGGCCGCGGCGGACGGCTGGTCCGAGATGAAGGGCAAGCTGGAGAAGCTTGCCGAGGACGCCCGTACGACGATGGCCGCCAAGGCCAGGGACGAGTACTGGCGAGGTGTGAACGCCGAGGTCACGAAGCCGTTCGTGGACAAGACGGCGAAGGAGTTCGAGGACGCGGCGAAGGCCGCGGGCGGGATCCACCGCATTCTTCAGAGTGGCTACGACGCCTTCAGCAAGGCCAAGGGGGATCTGCTGAAGATCGTCGACACTGATGCGCCGGCCCATGGATTCCGGGTCAGTGCGGAGGGCAAGGTCGAGGCCAGGGAACCTCTGTTGTCGACCAAGGATCCGGGGCTTCGGCATGACCCCGGCTTTCAGGACCTCGTCCGTAAGGAACGCGCCGCGATCGATGCCTGGCAGCGTCGCATCGATGCCATTCTCGAGACCTGCGACGACGCCGACATCGCTTGCGCGAACGCACTCAAAGCGAACATCACAGGCGACAAACACAACTTCAGTGCGCCGAAGTACGACAGCCTTGACGCCGAGGAAGCGCAGCGTGCGGTCGACCTGGCCAAGAAGGGTCGGGAAATCTCGCATGCCGAGCTCGTGGAGCTGAACGAGCTCCTGGGCGACAACAGCGGGTCCAAGGACTTTTCGAGAGGCTTCTACGACGGGCTCGGCCCCAAAGGCGCCCTCGAGTTCTTCGGTCAGCTCTCCACCGACACCTACGACTACTCGAAGGTGGACAAACAGCGCCTCGAGGACGTCCAGGCGCTGCAGAAGAACATGGGCCTCAACCTGGCCACGGCCACACAGGGTGGCGACGGGTGGACACAGAAGTGGTCGGCCGAGATGAGGATGCTCGGCACCGATCGCATTCCGCTCGCCAAGTACGACAACAACCCGGCATTCGGCTACCAGTTGCTCGGTGGCATCATGCGCTACGGGAACTACGATCCGAAGTTCCTGGTTCCGATCGCGGAACACGTCACGCAGCTGCATGCCAAGGACCCCTACACCTTCGCCGGCAACCGGAACATCGGAGGGTGGCTGAAGAACCCGTTCAATCCCTCCGGGGTGAACGGAGCCGGCTACGACCCCATGGTGTCGATGCTCGAGGCGTTGGGGCATAGCCCGGACGCGGCCAAGAGGTTCTTCACGGACGCTCCCACCTCCTACAACGCGGACGGCACGCCCGGGGGGAAAGTCGACCTGGACCCGAAGGCGGACGGGGAACAGTTCACCAGCTACCTCGACTTCTTCCAGGGCGCGGAATACGACTTCTTCCCCGATTTCGACGGGCATGACCCTGACGAGGCCGAGAAGACGGCTGCGAACATGCCGGACGCACTCGGCCACGCCCTCGAGGCTGCGACCACGGGGCACGCGTGGGACGACCCCAACCCGGTGCTGCGCAGGGACGAGGAGTCGGCCGAGATCATGCGAGAAGTGATCAACGACTACGGGACGGACTCGGAGCTGAGGAAGCGTCACGAATCGATGATCGACAGCCTCGGCAACATGGGCGCGGCCTATATCGACGACCTCAACTACTCCACCTACGGATTCGGCGGCAGCGGTGAGAACACGGATCGCGACAAGTTGTTCCGGCTGAGCAGTGACGGAAAGGATCACACGGATTTCGGCCAGGTCGAGAGTCTGCGATTCATGACGGCCGTGGCCGGGGACGAGGGCGCCTACAGGAGCATGTCCGCAGCGCAGCAGGTCTTCGAAGCGAGTGGGCTCAAGGCGATGAGCGGAGACCGAGCCGAAGGGCTCGAGTTCGCGCACAATGCCACCAAGATGCACGGGATCCTCGACGAATCGCGCATCAACCAGATCGCTCAGGACTTCAAGGACGACGAGGACCAGCGCAATCTCGAACTGGAGCAGCAGGCCGAGTGGCGCAAGACGGGGGTCAGCTCGGGTGTGGCGGCCGTTGTGGGCGTCGGATCTGCCGTGGTGCTCGGGCCGGCCGCAGGCCTTGTCGCTGTCACCGCGGTTCCCCTGGTCATGGAAGCCGTGGGCTCGTCGATCGACACGGCCTACGCCACTGACACGTTGCAGTACCTCAAGGACAACGAGTACGACAACGACGACGAGGCACTGAACGACATCGAGGGAACGCGGCAGGCCGGCAAGAGGAGCGCCGTGGTGCCGTTGCTCAACTATGCGGAATCCGTCGGAATGAGCATGGAAGAGAGGCGCGACATGTTCAGGGAAGCCGAGTACTCCTACAACGCCGGTGTCACCGCGGCCGGAGGAAGGCCGAAGGTCGCATGAGCAGGTCCGTGAGCTCGGTGCTGGGTCGGCAGGGTGTTCTCGTGACGGCCGCCTTCGTGCTCGTCGCCGCCTGTTCAGGGGGAGGTGCCGATGCGGGCGGGGAGGTGAGGGCGGAGCTCGAGGTCTGCCGTGACGCGTTCGGCGACGAGAACGTGGCGTCCGTGGAGTCGATCTTGGCCGACGGCGGCCTTCAGGTGGAGAGCGGATCGCCCGACCGGCTCAGACTTCGTCTGAGCGAGCAGGCCCGTGACTGGACGGCCGCGGGTGACGACCTCCGGCGCGACAGCTCCGAACTGTGCACATTGGGCGTCACGGGAGCCGACTCCCGGGGTTGGATGACGGGACGCGTCATGTGGTCCACGCTGACCATGGATTCCGTCGCTGTCGGGAATTCCGCCAAGAGCTGGCACGAGGACGGGGACGGTGTGTACGTCCAGCGGCTCAGGCAACAGAGCGGCCTGGCGGTCGTGTCGCCGTGCCGACTGGCCGGCACGGCGAACGGACAGGAGCGGCGGCTCCCCCTGGAGATCTCCGTGACGGAACAGGGGCTGGGCGGTGGCGACCCCGGCCTGACGGGACGTGTTGCCTCGAGGCTGCTGACGTATGTGCGCGAGCTCCTGGGGTGCCAGAACACGATGGAGGTGCCGGGCACTCTGACCGCGTGAGCATGGTGCGCCGGACCGGAGGGGCGGATCGTGGCGGTGTGAAGCCGAGGCGCCCTTCCGTTCAGAAGGTCGGTAGGGCTGCCACCTTGCCCTTGCTGATCAGGAAGACGCGGTTGGCCTTGGCCGTCATCGCCCAGGGGCCCGTGTTGTCGCGCTCGTAGGTCCAGACGCGTTTGCCCTCGGGGATGGAGATGCCCGAGACGCCGGAGTCGCCGTTGGCGCTTTCGACGGTCCAGAGGCAGTCGCCCTGGACGACCGGGGGCTGCGGGTCGGGGAAGTCGCCGTTCAGGTCGGCGTACCAGAAGTCGGGGCTGCTGCCGTCCTTGGCGTAGCGGCGGACGGCCCTGCCCTGGGTCGCCGTGACGCCGTCGGCGTCCACCGCCGGCGGGCCCCAGGAGCGCTGGGGGCTGGGGGCGATCGACCACTGCTGCTTGCCGGTGGTGAGGGCGACCGCCGTCAGGGTGCGGCCGCCGAGGTAGACCGTGCCGTCGTCGATGGCCGGCTGGAGGGTCTCCGTGCTCTGGCCGCGGAGTTCCCAGGCGCGGCTGCCGGTCGCCTTGGCGTACGCCGTCACCGTGCCGTCCGAGCCGGACAGGACGAGGTGGTCGTCGGCCGCAGCCGCGAGCGGGCCCCTCGTGTCCGTGACGCGTTCGGTCGAGGGCACCGTCCAGCGGATCGTCCGGGTGGCGACGTCGACGGCCCGCAGCCCGCCCTTGGTGGTCAGCAGGTAGAGGGTGTCGGGCACCGCCGCCAGGAGGAAGGCCGCCTCCGCCTCCGGCAGCGACCAGCCCTCCGCGCTCGTCGACGCGTCGTGGACCACCAGGCGGCCCGACGCGTCCGCCGCGGCGAACTCGGTGAGGTTCAACGGGATCTGGCGGGCCACCTTCGACAGGCCCGGCAGCTTCCACTTCGTCGACCCGTCGACCACCTTCAGCGCCGTCAGGCCGCCCTCCCGGTCCGGGAAGACCACCACGTCGCGCAGGACCACCGGCGGCGGGAGCGGGCCGGTGGCGGCCACGTCCACCGGGCCCCACAGGGGCGTGGGTCGGATGCCCGCGCCGGCCTGGTCGAGGAGCGGGGCCTCCGGAGCGTCGCCCGCCGGCGGGAGGGTGTGCTCCTCGCGGCCGCCGAGCCACCACGCGGTGCCTCCTCCGCCCGCCAGCAGGAGAGCGCCGCCCCCGCCCCAGGCCGCGAGGAAACGGCGACGGCTCGGGGCCGCCGCACCCGCGACGACGGTCGAGGCGGCCGCCTTGGTCTGCCGGGCGATCTCGGTCTCCCTGCGCTTCACCTCCTGGTGCAGCGGGCCCCGCCGCCAGACGTCACGCGTCGCGCGCCGGTCCGGTACGAAGGCCTGGGCGATCTGCTCCGGTGTCGGGCGCAGCTCGGGTTCGCGGGCCAGACACGGGGCGATCAGCTGGTGCAGCGCGGGAGGCAGGCCCACCAGGTTCGGCTGCTCGTGCACCACCGCGTACTGCACGGCCGCCACATGCGCCCCCTCGTACGCCCGCCGTCCCGTCGCCGCGTACACCAGCACCGCGCCCAGCGAGAACACGTCCGCCGCCCCGGTCACCCGTCGGCCCAGGACCTGCTCGGGCGCGCCGTAGCCGGGGGTGACGGGGATCTGGCCGGTCGTGGTCAGGGTGAGGCCGTGCTCGGGGCGGGCGATGCCGAAGTCGATGACCCGCGGGCCGTCGGAGGTCAGCACGATGTTCGGCGGCTTGACGTCGCGGTGGATCAGACCCGCCGCGTGGATGTCCCGCAGCGTCTCCCCGAGCGCCGCCGCCAGCGCCCGTACGGTGGGTTCGTCCAAGGGCCCGTACCGCGCCACGGCCTGGTCGAGCGTCGGCCCTGCCAGGAACTCGGTCGCGATCCACGGGCGCCCGCCCTCCATCTGCGCGTCCAGCACCCGCGCCACGCCACGGCTCCGCACCGCCTGCGCCGTGTGCGCCTCGCGTACGAAGCGCTGGGCGAGGTGCTGGTCGTGGGCGAGTTCCGGGCGCAGCACCTTCACGGCCGCGGGGCTGCCGTCGGCTCCCGCCGCCAGGTAGACCTTGCCCATGCCGCCCTCGCCCAGCACGCCGAGCAGCCGGTACGGCCCGAGGCGCAGCGGGTCGCCGAAGCCCAGGGGGTTCATGGTGTCGTCACGTCCTGTCAGGGGGGAAGCGGGGGAACGGGGGGTGTGGAGTGGAGTGAGGATGTGGGGTCGGGTGGGTTTCGGGGGTGGGTTTGGAATGGGGGAGGGGAGTCGTCTCCTGGTCACTTCAGCGGGAGGGCGATCATGAAGCGGTCGCCCACCGCGAACATCCGGCCCTCCCTCCGCTGCGCCACCACATGGTCCGCGTCCGTCCCGTACACCCACGCCCGCCGCCGGGTCCTCAGGTCCACCGCCGCCAGGCCCGTCTCCGAGCGGTAGTAGAGGTACCTGCTGCCCACCGCCAGCGACTGGTCCGAGTCGGGCAGGGCCGGGTTGTCGGTGGCGGCCTTCTCCTGCCACAGCTTCGTGCCCGTGGTGGTGTCGACGGCGTACGCGCCGCCCTCCGCCACCGCGTAGACCGCGCCGTCGCCGAGTACGGGCGCCGAGAACGGGTCGTTCGCCGAGATCCGCTCCTGCCAGGCCGTGCCGCCGTCGCTCAGCCGCAGCGCCGAGAAGTTCGTACCGCCCGTGTACAGGTGGGTCCCGTCCAGGCAGGGCCGGTTGAGGGCGGCCGTGTCCCGCGGTACGTCGATGTCCTTGTGCCAGCGGACCGTCCCGGTGCGGGGGTCGCGGGCGACGATCCGGGTCGTGTCGTCGAACTCGTTGTAGCTCTCGAAGGTGATGAGCCGGTCCCCGCCGATCGACGAGGCCATCACGTACCTGCGGTCCGTGCTGTCACTGCCGGTCCTGGTCTTCGGGTCGCCCAGGGCCGTACGCCACAACTCCCGGCCCGTACGCGTGTCGACGGCCACCAGGTGGTGCGAGCGCAGCGCGTCGGGGACGCCGGTCGCACCCGCGAGGTACAGGATGCCGCCGGCCGCGCACAGCAGCTGGGTCGCGTCCATGTTGGCGTTGAGGCCCTTGACCGTGATGCCCGACGGGCGCAGCGCGTACTTCGCGGTGTCCACCGTGCGTACCACCAGGTCGTGGTGTTCGGTGTCCGGTTTGCGCTGGACGACGTGGACCACGCCCGCCTCGTCGGCCACCGCCGTCCACGGGGTGGTGTCGGCCGTGCAGACGCCGGAGGTCCTGCCGGTCGCGATGTCGTTGAACACCACTCCCATGCCGGCCACCAGGACGACCTGGTCGCCCACCACCATCGGGAAGGTGCGTTCGTCCTTCTCCGGGGTCGACAGCTCCGTGCTCCACAGGGAGGACGGTGCCCTGGTCGGGCGGGCCGGGGCCGGCGCCCCCGCCGTGGACCGGGGCTCCTTCGCCCGCCACGCCCAGAAGCCGGCACCGGCACCGGCCGCGGCCACCGCCGCCCCGCCGCCCAGGGTGAGGAGCCGGCGGCGGGAGAGGCGGGGCGGGGTCGGGAGGGCTGTCGTGTACGGGTCCTGGGCCGGGGCCGGGAGGCGGGGCGGGTGCGGGTGCCAGACGTCCGTGGCGCGCCGGGCGATGGCGGCGAGCAGCGGGGGCGGGAGGTGGTCCGCGAAGTCGCCGTGGCCGTCGTGGAGTTCGGCGACCAGCGTGGCCGGGTCCGGGCGGTCCGACGGGTCCTTCGCCAGGCAGGCCGCCAGGAGGGGCCGCAGCGACGGCGGGGCCGTGGAGAGGTCCGGCTCGGCGTAGCGGACGCGGTACAGCAGGTCGGCCGGGGCGCCCGAGCCGAACGGGGGGCGGCCCGTCGCCGCGAACACCAGGACGCCCGCGAGCGCGAACACGTCGCCCGCCGGCGTGTGTTCCTCGCCCGAGGCCTGCTCGGGCGACATGTACGCCGGGGTGCCGGCCGCCGCCCCCGTCGACGTGAGGCGGTCGTCGCCCGCCGCGCGCGCGATGCCGAAGTCGATCACCTTCGGGCCGTGTGCGGTGACCAGGATGTTCGAGGGCTTCAGGTCGCGGTGCACCACGTCCGAGGAGTGCAGCTGGCGCAGCGCCCCCGCGAGGGCGGCGCCCAGGGCGCGGACGGTCGGCTCGGGCAGCGGCCCCGCGAGGGCGACCGCGTCGTCCAGGGGCGGGCCCAGCACGTACTCCGTCGCCAGCCAGGGCGTCTCGGCGAGCGGGTCCGCGGCCACGACGGCCGCTCCGTGACGGTCGCCGATGATGCGGGCCGCGTCCGCCTCCAGCCGGAAGCGGGCGCGGAACGCCGGGTCCGCCGCCAGGCGCGCGTGCACCGTCTTCAGCGCGACCGTACGGCCGCCCGGCGAGCGCGCCAGGTACACCGTGCCCATGCCGCCGGATCCCAGGCGGGCGAGCAGGCGGTACGAGGCGATGGACTGCGGGTCGTCGTGGGTGAGGGGGGAGAGCATGTCAGTTCTCGGTTCCGTTCCCGTGGCCGTTGACCGGGGCGTTGGCCGGGGCGTTGGCCGGGCGGTTGACCTGGCCGTTGACCGGGGTGCTCCCTTGGGGCCCTTGGGTCCCTTGGGTCCCTTGGCTCCCCCGGCTCCCCCGGCTCCCGTGGCCACCTCGGCCGTTCGCCGTGGCCTCCGGCAGGTCCGCGGACAGGAGGGCCGCCGACTGGTGGGCCAGTGCCGCCACCACGCGGGCCGGCAGCCAGCCGGGGGTCAGGAGCGGGTCGGCCGAGCCGAGCACCGTCCCGTGCGGGGTCGGCGGGGACAGGGCGGGCAGCAGGGCGGCGGCGGACGGGCGGTGCGCCGGGTCGCGGGTCAGGCAGGCGGTGATCGTCCCGCCCAGCGCGGGCGGCAGTTCGGAGCGCTCGGGGACCGTGTGGCCGGTGGCCGCGTACGCCAGGACCGCGCCCAGCCCGTACACGTCACCCGGCGGCCGCGGCAGCCCGCCCGTCGCCTGCTCCGGGGCCTGCGCCGAACGGTCCACCCGGTCCGTGACGCGGGCCGCGCCGAAGCAGGTGAGCCGGGGGCCGTCGGCGGTCAGCAGCACCGCCGCCGGTGCCACGCCCGCGTGCGCCTGCCCCTGCGCGTGCAGCGCGGCCAGCGTCTCCGCCAGCGCCGCGCCGATCACCCGTACCGTTTCCTCCGGCAACGGGCCGCCGTGCACCGCCAGCGCCACGGGGAGCGGGAGCGCCGGGACGTACGGGGTCGTGAACCAGGTGTCCGAGCCGTCCGCCGCCCCGCCGACCTCCGTCACCGGGAAGGTCCACGGGAGCGCCAGCCGCTGCGCCGCCTCCGCCTCCCCGCGGAAAAGCGCAGGGTCGGTGCCGGCGAGGGGGGCGGTGAGGAGCACCGTACGGTCGGTGGTCGTGCCGCGGGCGACGAAGCGGCGGCAGGGGACCGGGGACGGGGACGGGGCTTGGGGCGGGTCCAGGCGTGTGATGAGGCGGTACGGCCGTTCCACTTGCGAATCCCCCCTGAATTCCCCTGAGCGAGGGAGAGCCTACTCAGGGTGGGGGCAGCGAGAAGGGGCGCCCCTGTCCGGGGCGCCCCTGGCGTGGAGACCGTGGCGGGAATCGAACCCACGTAACTCGCTTTGCAGGCGAGCCCCTCAACCACTCGGGCACACGGTCGTGGTGGTGATGAGTCAGACGTTAGGCGGGCGGCGCGGCCGGGCTCAAGGGATTCCGGGGCGGTGCAACACGACTGCCATACGGGGGTCACAAAGCGTTCACGGGGTAGGGGCGGGAGGCGCCGCGGGGGTGGGCCGGGGGTGCCTTGGTCGTACGACCAAGGGACCAGGGCATCACCCGACTCGCGACAGGGGTCACCCCGCGTGACGGCCCTTACTCTGGGGGCATGAGCGTCCTCGAACCCCGCGACACAGCCGCGCCTCCCGCCGCCGCAGACACTCCCACCGGCGGCGGTGGCGTGCTCGATCGCGAGCACCGGGCGCTCAGCGTCGGCATCGTGTCCGTGGTCCTGCTCATCGCCTTCGAGGCCACCGCCGTCGGCACCGCCATGCCCGTCGCCGCGCGCGAGCTGGACGGGGTGCCGCTCTACGCCTTCGCCTTCTCCGCCTACTTCACCACCAGCCTCTTCGCCATGGTCCTCTCCGGGCAGTGGTCCGACCGCAGCGGGCCGCTCGCGCCGCTCACCGCCGGCATGAGCGCCTTCGCCGCCGGCCTGCTGCTCTCCGGCACCGCCGGGAGCATGTGGCTGTTCATCCTCGGGCGGGCCGTCCAGGGGCTGGGCGGCGGGCTCGTGATCGTCGCCCTGTACGTGGTGATCAGCCGGGCCTACGCGGAGCACCTCCGGCCCGCGATCATGGCCGCCTTCGCCGCCGGGTGGGTCGTGCCGTCCGTCGTGGGGCCGCTGGCCGCCGGGACGATCACCGAGCACCTCGGGTGGCGGTGGGTGTTCGTCGGGATTCCGGCGCTCGTCGTCTTCCCGCTCGCCCTCGCGCTGCCCGCGATACGCCGGACGGCCTCCGGGCCGGCCGACCCGCACGCGCCCCTCCCGCCGTACGACCGGCGGCGGATCCGGCTCGCCCTCGCGGTCTCGCTCGGCGCGGCCCTGCTCCAGTACGCCGGGCAGGAGCTGCGCTGGCTCTCCCTGGTCCCCGCCGTCGTCGGTGCCGCGCTGCTCGTGCCCGCCGTGCGCGGGCTGCTGCCCCGCGGTACGTACCGGGCGGCCCGCGGGCTGCCCTCGGTGGTGCTGCTGCGCGGGATCGCCGCGGGCGCGTTCATCGCCGCCGAGTCCTTCGTGCCGCTGATGCTGGTCACCGAGCGGGGGCTGAGCCCGACGCTCGCGGGGCTCTCGCTCGCCGTCGGCGGGCTGACCTGGGCGCTCGGTTCGTACGTCCAGTCGCGGCCGTGGACGGAGCCGTACCGCGAGCGGCTCATGGTGGGCGGCATGGTGCTGGTCGCGCTCTCCATCGCCGCAGCGCCCAGCGTGCTGATCCAGGCCGTCCCGGCGTGGGCCGTCGCGGTGGCCTGGGCCTTCGGGTGCTTCGGGATGGGCATCGTGATCGCCCTGACCAGCGTGCTGCTGCTCAAGCTCTCGGCGCCGGAGGAGGCGGGCGCGAACTCCGCCGCCCTGCAGATCTCCGACGGGCTCTCGAACGTACTGCTGCTGGCCGCGGGCGGTGCCGCCTTCGCCGCGCTCGGCGGGGGCGCGGTGGGGCACGCCGCCACGGGCGGGGGCGGCGGCGGGTCGCATCCGGTCGCCTTCGCCGCCGTCTTCCTCCCCATGGCCGCGGTCGCCGCGGTCGGGGCCTGGGTCGCCACCCGGCTCGGCGTGCGGGACGGGGCCGCCGATCGGGCGTCGGCCTAGACCCGGGCGGGCGCCGGCCTAGACCCGGGCGGGCGTCGGCCTAGACCCGGGCGGGCGTCGGCCTAGACCCGGGCGGGCGTCGGCCTCGACCCGGGGCCCGGCTCCGGCTCCGGCCCGGCTCCGGCCCCGTCCCCGGCCCGTCCCCGGCCCGGCCCCGTCCCCGGCCCGGCCCCGTCCCCGGCCCGGCCCCGTCCCCGGCCCCGGCCCGGCCCCGTCCCCGGCCCCGGCCCCGGCCCGTCCCCGGCCCCGTCCCCGGCCCGTCCCCGGCCCCGGCCTGGACCCGCAGAGCGGCGGCGGCGGCGGGGAAAACCCCGTCGACCGCGGTGGGCGGGCTGCCTAGGGTGCGGTCATGGAGCAGGTGAACCTTCTGGTCGGCGACGACGTGCTCGATCTCGCCGACGCCCGCGGGGTCGGTGTCGAGGAGCTCGTCGGGCTCGCCCTGCGGCGGTACGTCGAGGAGGAGGGCGAGAGCGCCTACGGCGAGGTGTACGAGCAGGCCGCCGTGCTGCTGCACGGGATCGCCGCGAACCATCCGTTCGTCGACGGGAACAAGCGGGCCGCCTGGCTGTCCGCCGCCGTCTTCCTCGCGGTCAACGGGATCGATCTCGGCGATGTCGATCTTGATCGCGCGTATGCCCTGGTCATCGATGTGGCCGGGGGAGAAGTCGACGACGTCGCGGTGATCGCGGACCGCTTGCGGGGGTTGTGAGGACCGTCTCAAGGGGGGGCGCCACGGCCCCGATCGGGGTGGGTCGAGGAGGTCTCACCGGTAAGGTGGCCCGGTTGTCATATCTGGACGAGCGTCGAACCGGAGACCGTGACTACTACCGCCTCCTCCTCCCATCACCTTTCTCCCGCCTTCCCCGGCCGTGCCCCCTGGGGTACCGCCAACAAGCTGCGAGCCTGGCAGCAGGGCGCGATGGAGAAGTACATCCAGGAGCAGCCCCGTGACTTCCTCGCGGTCGCCACGCCGGGCGCCGGCAAGACCACCTTCGCACTGACCCTCGCGTCCTGGCTGCTGCACCACCACGTGGTGCAGCAGATCACCGTCGTCGCGCCCACCGAGCACCTGAAGAAGCAGTGGGCCGCCGCCGCGGCGCGGATAGGGATCAAGCTGGACCCGGACTACAGCGCCGGGCCGCTCAGCAAGGAGTACGACGGGGTCGCCATCACCTACGCCGGCGTCGGTGTGCGGCCCATGCTCCACCGCAACCGCTGCGAGCAGCGCAAGACCCTCGTCATCCTCGACGAGATCCACCACGCCGGAGACTCCAAGTCCTGGGGCGAGGCCTGCCTGGAGGCCTTCGAGCCCGCCACCCGGCGGCTCGCCCTGACCGGTACGCCCTTCCGGTCCGACACGAACCCGATCCCCTTCGTCACGTACGAGGAGGGGAACGACGGGATCCGCAGGTCCTCGGCCGACTACACTTACGGCTACGGGAACGCCCTCGGCGACGGGGTCGTCCGGCCGGTCATCTTCCTCAGCTACAGCGGCAACATGCGCTGGCGCACCAAGGCCGGTGACGAGGTCGCCGCCCGGCTCGGCGAGCCGATGACCAAGGACGCCGTCTCCCAGGCCTGGCGCACCGCCCTCGACCCGCGCGGCGACTGGATGCCCAACGTGCTGCGCGCGGCCGACCAGCGGCTCACCGAGGTCCGGAAGTCGATCCCGGACGCCGGCGGGCTGGTCATCGCCTCCGATCAGGACTCGGCGCGGTCCTACGCCAAGCTGATCCGGGAGATCACCGGGACCAAGGCGACCGTCGTGCTCTCGGACGACGCCGGCGCCTCCGGCCGCATCGACGAGTACAGCGACAGCACCGACCGGTGGATGGTCGCCGTCCGGATGGTGTCCGAGGGCGTCGACGTGCCGCGGCTGGCCGTCGGCGTGTACGCGACGACCATCTCGACGCCGCTGTTCTTCGCGCAGGCCGTCGGGCGTTTCGTGCGATCCCGCAGGCGCGGCGAGACCGCGTCCGTGTTCCTTCCGACCATCCCGAGCCTCCTCGGCTTCGCCACCGAGATGGAGGTCGAGCGCGACCACGTCCTCGACCGGCCCAAGAAGGAGGGCGAGGAGGACCCGTACGCCGAGTCCGAGAAGGAGCTGGCCGAGGCCGAGAAGCAGCAGGACGAGGACACCGGCGAGCAGGACATGCTGCCCTTCGAGGCGCTGGAGTCCGACGCCGTCTTCGACCGGGTGCTCTACAACGCCGCCGAGTTCGGCATGCAGGCCCACCCGGGCAGCGAGGAGGAGCAGGACTACCTCGGGATTCCCGGGCTCCTGGAGCCCGACCAGGTGCAGCTGCTGCTGCAGAAGCGGCAGGCCCGGCAGATCGCCCACAGCCGCAAGCGGCCGGACACCGAGGCGGACCTGCTGGAGCTTCCGGCCGAGCGGCGGCCCGTGGTTTCCCACAAGGAGCTGCTGGAGCTGAGGAAGCAGCTCAACACGATGGTCGGCGCGTACGTCCACCAGAGCGGCAAGCCGCACGGCGTGATCCACACCGAGCTGCGGCGGGTGTGCGGCGGGCCGCCGAGCGCCGAGGCCACCGCCGGGCAGATCCGCGAGCGGATCAAGAAGGTGCAGGAGTGGGCCACCCGGATGCGGTGACGCCGCCGGGACCCGGCGCGCGGGCCGGCCGGACGCGGTGACGCCGCGGGTGCGGCCCCGCGCAGGGGTGGGCCCCGACCACGGCCGAGAGGCCCGTACACAGGCTGTGTACGGGCCTCTCGGCTGTCCCGGGGGATCGGGACGCCGCAACGAGGACCGGCCCCCACGGTCGGGCCCCGTGCACTTCCACGCTACGGGCGGCCCGTGGGTGTCCTTGTCCTCCAAAGTCCCCAGTTCGGCCGACTTAGGTCCCGAACCGCCCGTATCCGGTCGCACGCGCCCGGATTCTGGACGAGGTCTTCCGCTGAGCGGAGCAGGTCGCTACTGTCCCGGCTCAAGCAAACGCCCCGTGGCAGCGCCGCCGCGGAGCGCAGCCGGTGTGCCCGTCCTGCCGGCGGCCTCTGACGTGCGTCGCCGATGGGACCGGTGCCGCAGCCCTCGTACGAGTCCGCTGTCACTCACTCCGAAGGAGAGGGCGTCGTGACCGCGGAGACCTCCCAGACGCTCGACCGGGGACTCAGAGTCCTCAAACTGCTTGCCGACACCGACCACGGCCTGACCGTCACCGAGTTGTCCAACCGACTCGGTGTCAACCGGACCGTCGTCTACCGTCTGCTCGCCACGCTCGAACAGCACGCCCTCGTCCGCCGCGACCTGGGTGGCCGCGCCCGGGTCGGGCTCGGCGTGCTCCGGCTCGGCCGCCAGGTCCATCCGCTGGTGCGGGAGGCCGCGCTGCCCGCGCTGCGCTCGCTCGCCGAGGACATAGGAGCGACGGCCCACCTGACGCTGGTCGACGGGGCGGAAGCGCTCGCGGTCGCCGTCGTCGAGCCGACCTGGACCGACTACCACGTGGCCTACCGGGCCGGTTTCCGGCACCCGCTGGACCGTGGGGCGGCCGGGCGCGCCATCCTCGCCGCCCGGCTGGGCGAGCTCATAGAACCGGGCTTCACCCTCACCCACGGCGAGCTGGAGGCCGGCGCGAGCGGGGCCGCGGCGCCGCTGGTCGGGGTCACCGGGATCGAGGGCAGCGTCGGGGTCGTCATGCTGTCGGACGCCGTTCCGGAGCGGGTGGGCCCGCGCGTGGTCGACGCGGCCCGGGAGGTCGCCGACGCGCTGCGCTAGGCCCTGTCGCCCGCGTCGAGCCCGCGTCGGGCCCGCGTCAGGCCGGAGCAGGCCGTGATCAGGCGGCATCAGACCGGAGCGGTCTGGATCAGGCCGGAGCGCGCCGGAGCAGGCCGGCGCGCGAGCTGGAGCAGGCCGCATCAGGCAGCATCAGGCCGGCGCGCGAGCTGGAGCAGGCCGCATCAGCCCGCATCAGGCCCGATCGGCCCGTGGCGTCGTCGAGCCGCGGGTCGGGCGTCGCGGGCACGGCCCCCGGCCCGCGGAGCGTCCGCCCGCGGGCGGGCCCAGTAGATTGGGGGCGTGTTCTCCAGCCTCTCGCGTCCTCGTGCGCTCGCGCTCTGTGCCGTCCCCGTCGTCGCGCTCTTCGCCGTCGCCGGGCTCGCGCCGCTGCCGTTCTCGATCGCGCAGCCCGGGACGACCGCCGATGTGCTCGGCAAGGACAAGGGCCGCGAGGTGATCACCGTCAGCGGCGTCCCGGTCCGGGAGACCGAGGGGCAGCTGCGGATGACGACGATCCTGGCGACCGGTCCCTCGGAGGACATCGACCTCGGCGAGGTGGCCGACGCCTGGTTCCGTACGGACCGGGCGGTGCTGCCGCGCGAGTCGGTCTACCCGTCGGGCAAGTCCGACAAGGAGATCGAGGAGCGCAACCTCGGGCAGATGAAGGAGTCGCAGGACGCGGCCTCCCTCGCCGCCCTCGGCTATCTGAAGCTGGACCCGAAGAAGGTCACGGTGCAGCTGCACCTCGCCGACGTCGGCGGGCCCAGCGCGGGGCTGCTGTTCTCCCTCGGCATCGTCGACAAGATCGACGGGGACGGCGACGGCGGCGACCTCACCGGCGGCCGGACCGTCGCCGGTACGGGCACGATCACGCCCGACGGCAAGGTCGGCGCGGTCGGCGGGGTCTCCCTGAAGACGCAGGCCGCCGCGCGGGACGGGGCCACCGTCTTCCTCGTGCCGAAGGACGAGTGCTCCCAGGCGCAGGCCGCGCTGCCGAAGGGGCTGCGCCTGGTGCCGGTCACCGCGCTCAGCGACGCGGTGTCGTCCCTGCGGGCCCTGGAGCAGGGGCAGGACTCGAAGGTTCCGAGCTGCTGACCTCCGGCTGCCCCGCGGGGCGGTCCATGGCCTTCCAGGAGGGCAGGACCAGCGGGGCGAGCGTGGCCAGGAAGTAGACGCCGGCGAAGGAGAGCAGGGCCGTGGTGATCCCGGCCCGCTCGACCAGGTAGCCGGCCGCCAGGCCGCCGAGCGGGGTGGTGAGCAGCACGCCGGCCGTGCTCGCTCCGCCGACGCGGCTGCGGAGCTCCTCGGGGACGGTCTCGTAGAAGACCGTGGAGAGGATCGGGTTGAGCACCCCGGCGCCGAGCCCGCCGAGCGCCATCGTCACGAGCAGGGGCGGCGTGGTGTCCGTGAGGGCCGCGATCACGTACGAGGGGGCTCCGGCGAGCAGGAAGCCGACGGCGAGGACCGGGCGGCGCGGGAAGCGGTGGCCCACCGCCCCGTACAGCAGCGCGCCGAGCAGGGCGCAGCCGCCGAAGACGGCGACGAGCAGGCCGATGGCGGCCGAGCCGCCGAGCTCCTCCCGGGCGTGCACGGGGAGCAGGACCGCGTTCCAGCTCTGGCCCAGGCCGTTGGTGACCATCACCATCAGGTTGATGCCGAGCAGCAGCGGGGTGTGCACCAGGAACGAGTACCCCGCGCGCAGGTCGGAGCGGTAGGCGGCGGCGGAGAGCGGCGGGGCGTCGCGGAGCGGCTCGGCGGAGGGGACGCCGCGGAGGCCGGCGAGGACGAGCAGCGCGGAGGCCCCGAAGGTGACGGCGTCCAGGTAGAGGACCGTGTCCGCGCCGATGAGGGCGACGAGGACGCCGGCCAGGGCGGCGCCGGTCATGCGGGCGCCCCGGGAGACGGCGTCGTACAGGCTGGCGGCCCGGGCCAGCGGGGTGCCGGCGTGGCGGGCGAGGTCGGGGATGAGGACGTGGCGGGCGGTCTCGCCGGGGGCGTGGAAGAGGCCGGTGACGGCCATCAGCGCGCACAGCATCCAGAACTGCAGCAGGCCGGCCCGGTTGAGCAGCGGGATGGCGGCGAGCGCCAGGGCGCAGACGAGGTCGGAGGCGACGGAGACCCGGCGGCGGCCGATCCGGTCGATGACCGGGCCGCCGAAGATCGCGGAGACGACGACCGGCACGGCGGCGAAGAAGGCGACCAGGCCGGCCTTCCCGGGGCTTCCCGTGGTCTCCAGGGCGAACCACGGGACGCCGATGAGGGTGAGCGAATTGCCGCTGATGGAGATGGCGTTGGCGGCCAGGACGGTGGCCAGTGGTGTGCGCGCTCGCACGGTGTTTCCCCCCGGTTGTGGCTGTGCGGACAGCGGATGAGGCGCGGGTCAGGCGGTGGCGCAGCCCGTGTGCCGCTGCGGGACGGCGAGCTTCAGGCCGAACTCGACGAGCGTCCAGCCGAGCCGGACGCGGACCGGGGTGGCGGGGGTGCGCGGGGCGGCCCAGGCGGGACGGGCGGCGGCCGCGGCCCCGTGGAGTTCGGCGGCGGTCAGGCCGTGCAGGACGAGGTGGGCGTCGGCGTGCATGGGGTGTCTGCCTTTCGTGGGGACGGGGTCAGTTCTCGCCGTGCTGGGGGAAGGCGTGGAGGTGCATCCGGATGCGCTGGCTGTCGGGGGCCTCGCGGTCCTCGCTGTCCCGGTACTCGTTGATGAGGGCGTGCAGCCGCGCGTCGAGCTCGCGCAGCCGCTCGGGGCTCAGGTGGAGCGTGAAGTCGCTCATGTCGGAGGCGCCGAGCCAGGCGTCGGCCCACTGGTGCCGGGTGCCCAGGTAGGTGTTGAGCTCCTGGGTGTGGATGGTCGCTATCTCGTGGAGGTAGACCTCGACGGCGCCCTGGACCTCGGGGTCCGGGTTCTCGTACAGGGCCTCGTCGAAGGTCGTGCCCTGCGCCGCCGCCTTCCACCAGCGCTCCCGGCCCTTGCCGCGCTCCGGGTCGTCCTCGACGAAGCCGTGGGCGGCGAGCTGGCGCAGGTGGTAGCTGGTGGCGCCGCTGGACTCGCCGAGCCGCTCGGCGAGCTGGGAGGCGGTGGCGGGGCCGTGGTGGCGCAGGGCGCGCAGCAGCTGGATGCGCAGGGGGTGGGCGAGTCCGCGCAGGGAGCGCGGGTCGAGCACCCTGCTGGCCGGCGCCGCGGGCTGCTCGTCGGGGGTGGCTGCGGAGGAGTGCTCCGGCTCGGGCTTCTCGGGCATGACTCCACCGTAGAGTTGCAAAGGACTCTCTGCAAGGGTTTTTTGCAGAGAGTCCTTTGCAACTCCTCGCCGTCCGTCCACGGGTGGGCCGAGGCGTCGGCCGGTCGCCTCAGCGCGGTACGTCGTCCTCCGCGGCCTGCTCCACCAGCGGGATGATCCGCAGCGGGACCGGGTTCTCCATGACGATCGCCGTCGAGGCGCGCACGATGCCCTCGAAGCCGACGACCCGGTCGATCACCCGCTGGAGGTCCGCGTTGGACCGGGCCACCAGCCGGCACAGCATGTCCCCGTGGCCGGTGGTGGTGTGCAGCTCCAGGACCTCCGGGACGGTCGCCAGGTGGCCCCGGACGTCCGCGCCCTGGCCCTGCTTGATCTCCAGCGTCGCGAAGGCTGTGACCGGGTAGCCGAGCGCCGCGGGGTCGACCTGGGGGCCGAAGCCGCGGATCACCCCGTTCGACTGGAGCCGGTCCAGCCGTGCCTGCACCGTGCCGCGGGCCACGCCGAGGCGGCGGGAGGCCTCCAGGACCCCGATCCGGGGCTCCTCGGCGAGGAGCACGATGAGCCGTCCGTCCAGATGATCGATCGCCATGGCGGCCTCCTGATGGTCATCATGTACAAGTCGCTCGCCGATGGTGGCCCATCACTGGGCAGATTGACCAGTGGAACAAGAAACTATTGCGCAGCTTGCCGGACGGCGCGACTCTGCTGTCATGACTGAGACCATCGATCACACCCCGACCACCGCGCGTGAGGCCGACCCCTTCCCGGTGAAGGGAATGGACGCGGTCGTCTTCGCCGTCGGCAACGCCAAGCAGGCCGCGCACTACTACTCCACGGCCTTCGGCATGAAGCTGGTCGCCTACTCCGGACCGGAGAACGGCAGCCGCGAGACCGCCAACTACGTCCTCACCAACGGCTCCGCCCGTTTCGTGTTCACCTCCGTCATCAAGGCCACCAGTGACTGGGGCCGCTTCATCGACGAGCACGTCACCGCCCACGGTGACGGCGTCATCGACCTGGCGATCGAGGTGCCGGACGCCCGCGCCGCCTACGCCCACGCCGTCGAGCAGGGCGCGACCGGACTCGTCGAGCCGTACGAGCTCAAGGACGAGAACGGCACCGTCGTCCTCGCCGCCATCGCCACCTACGGCAAGACCCGCCACACCCTCGTCGACCGCTCCGGCTACGACGGCCCGTACCTGCCGGGCTACGTCGCCGCCAAGCCGATCGTCGAGCCGCCGGCCAAGCGCACCTTCCAGGCCGTCGACCACTGCGTCGGCAACGTCGAGCTCGGCAAGATGAACGAGTGGGTGGCGTTCTACAACAAGGTCATGGGCTTCACGAACATGAAGGAGTTCGTGGGCGACGACATCGCGACCGAGTACTCGGCCCTGATGTCGAAGGTCGTCGCCGACGGCACCAAGAAGGTCAAGTTCCCGATCAACGAGCCGGCGATCGCGAAGAAGAAGTCGCAGATCGACGAGTACCTGGAGTTCTACGGCGGCCCCGGCGTCCAGCACATCGCCCTCGCCACCAACGACATCGTCGCCACCGTGCGCGCGATGCGGGCGGCCGGCGTCGAGTTCCTGTCCGTCCCGGACGCGTACTACGACACCCTCGGCGAGTGGGTCGGCGACACCCGCGTGCCGATCGACGAGCTGCGCGAGCTGAAGATCCTCGCCGACCGCGACGAGGACGGCTACCTGCTGCAGATCTTCACCAAGCCGGTCCAGGACCGCCCGACCGTCTTCTTCGAGATGATCGAGCGCCACGGCTCGATGGGCTTCGGCAAGGGCAACTTCAAGGCCCTGTTCGAGGCGATCGAGCGCGAGCAGGAGAAGCGCGGCAACCTCTAGCGGCTGCCGACCTCACACGAGGGGCCCGGCCCGGGTGACCGATCCCGGGGCCGGGCCCTTCCCCACGTCCCGGGCGGCCACGGGGGAGCCGCCCGGGACCCCAGGGCTCCGGGACCCCGGGGCCCTACGCCTTCGGGGCCCCGCCCGCCCGCGTCCCCGGGCCCGACCCCGAACCCGGGGCCGAACCCGGCCCCGTCTCCGCCTGTGTCCCGGCGCCCGTTCCCGTTCCCGTCCCCGGCTCCGCCCGCTTCCTGGGCTCCTCCTGGCGTACGTCCTTGGGGAGTTCGTCCGGCAGGTCGCCCAGCGCCCTGACGGCCTCCTTCGCGCGCGGGGCCAGCAGCGGGGAGAAGTACGGGTTGATCCGCAGCGCCTCCGCGAGGTGGCGGCGGGCCGGGCCGCCCTCCTCCAGGGCGCGCTCGATCTCGCCCCGGTGGTACGCGAACAGCGCGCTGCGCAGCCCCTCGTCATTGGCCCGCTTCGCGTACTCCAGCGCCTCCTTGGGCTCGCCCGACCGGTACAGCGCCCAGCCGAGCGCGTCCGCCACCCGCACCGAGCGGTGGCCCCGGGCCCACTCCGCGCGCAGCAGGCGCACGGCCTCCGCCGGGTCGCCGTGGTCCGCCGCGAGCAGGCCGAGCGCCACCTCGGCGCGGGGCAGGCGCTGCGTCCGCAGGCGTTCGTACAGGGTCCGCGCGTCCCCGTCCCGGCCCAGCGACTCGTACAGCTCGCCCGCCTCCAGGAGGAGCTCGGGCAGCGGCTGCCGGGCCAGCGCCGCCTGCCAGGCGTGCAGGGCCTGCTCGGTGCGTCCCAGCGCCGCGAGGCTCCGCGCCCGGCCCGCCAGCGACGGGGCGTCGTCCCGCACCAGGGCGAGCGCCGTGTCGTACGAGGCCAGGGCCTCCGCCGGCTCGCCGCGCTCCCAGGCCAGGTCGCCCAGGCGGGCCAGGGCCGCCGCCTTGTCCGCGCCCGACTCCGCGAGCGCCACCGCGTCCAGGGCCGCCGCGCCCGCGTCCTCGCGCCAGCCGCGGTTGCGGTACAACCGCGCCGAACGGGCGCTCACCGCCGGGCCCGTGTGCAGGTCGGCGAGGGTCTCCGTGGCCTTCTGCGCCGCCTTGTAGTCGCCGAGGCCCTCATACGCGTCGATCAGCACCGGGTACGCCGACCAGCGCTTCGGGCTCGCCTTGCGGACCTGCTCGCCCCAGCGCTTCGCGGTGCCGAAGTCGCCGCGCGCGTTCGCCAGCGCCGCCATGCCCAGCTGTGCGTCCAGGTTCCCGCGCCCGGCCGGCAGCACGGCGAGCGAGCGCTTCAGGGCGTCCTCCGCGCGGGGCAGGTCCGCCGGGTCCGCGCGCCGCAGCCCCCGCTCCGTATAGGCCGCGCCGAGCACGGCCCATGACGCGTCGTCATCGGGATGGACCTTGAGCCACCGCTCCCGGTCGCCGATCAGCGCGACCAGGTCCGGCAGCGCCGCGCTCGCTCCGGCGTGCGCCGCGCTCGCCGCCCGCTCGGCGGGACCGGGCGCGCGCTCCGGCGTCCGGCCGACCAGCTCCGGCACGTACAGCAGCGCCGTCGCGGCGAGCACCGCGCCCACCCCGCAGGCCAGCACCGTCCTCGACACGTTCTCGCTCTTCATGGCGCTCACTGTGCGCCCGCGGGCGGCTGTACGAAGAGCACACGAGCACCCGTCCCGGCGGGTTCACACCGATGGCCCCGGGTGCCACGCTGGACCCATGGACGATCTTCAGCAGGACGATCTTCAGGCGCGGCTGCACCGGGAGCTGCGCGCCGGACTCCCCGCCGAGGCGCTGCTCACCGACCCGGACGTCACCGCCTCGTACGCCCACGACATGGCGAGCTTCTGCACGGCCGGCACCCCCGCGGCCGTCGTGCTCCCCCGCACCGTCGAGCAGGTCCAGCACGTCATGCGGACGGCGACCAGGCTGCGCGTGCCGGTCGTGCCGCAGGGCGCCCGCACGGGGCTGTCCGGCGGCGCCAACGCCTCCGAGGGCTGCATCGTGCTCTCCCTGGTCAAGATGGACCGCATCCTGGAGATCAACCCGGTCGACCGGATCGCCGTCGTCGAACCGGGCGTGATCAACGCGGTGCTCTCGCGGGCCGTCGCCGAACACGGCTTGTACTACCCGCCGGACCCCTCCAGCTGGGAGACGTGCACCATCGGCGGCAACATCGGCACCGCGTCCGGCGGTCTGTGCTGCGTGAAGTACGGGGTCACCGCCGAGTACGTGCTCGGCCTGGACGTCGTGCTCGCCGACGGGCGGCTGCTGCGGACCGGCCGGCGCACCGCCAAGGGCGTCGCCGGGTATGACCTGACCCGGCTCTTCGTCGGCTCCGAGGGCAGTCTCGGCATCGTTGTCGGGGCGGTCCTGGCGCTCCGGCCGCAGCCGCCCGTACAGCTCGCGCTCGCCGCCGAGTTCCCCTCCGCGGCCGCCGCCTGCGAGGCCGTCTGCGCGATCATGGAGCGCGGCCACACCCCGTCGCTGCTGGAGCTCATGGACGGCACCACCGTCCGGGCCGTCAACAGGCTGGCGCACATGGGGCTGCCGGACACGACGGAGGCGCTGCTGCTGTGCGCCTTCGACACCCCGGACCCCGGGGCCGACCTGGCCGCCGTGGGGGAGCTCTGCAGGGCGGCCGGGGCCACCGAGGTCGTGCCGGCCGAGGACGCCGCCGAGTCCGAACTGCTGCTCCAGGCCCGCAGGCTGTCGCTCACCGCGCTGGAGACGATCAAGAGCGCGACCATGATCGACGACGTGTGCGTGCCGCGCACGAAGCTGGCCGCGATGCTGGCCGGCACGGCCGCGATCGCGGAGAAGTACGGGCTGACCATCGGGGTCTGCGCGCACGCGGGCGACGGCAACACCCATCCCGTCGTCTGCTTCGACCACGCCGACGAGGACGAGTCGCGGCGGGCGCGGGAGTCCTTCGACGAGATCATGGCGCTCGGGCTCGACCTGGGCGGCACGATCACCGGCGAGCACGGGGTGGGCGTGCTGAAGAAGGAGTGGCTGGCGAGGGAGTTGGGGCCGGTGGGGGTGGAGTTGCAGCGCGGGATCAAGCGGACCTTCGACCCGCTCGGCCTGCTGAACCCCGGCAAGCTCTTCTGACGGCGGGCGCGGGCGCCGGTCCCGTACGGGGGCGTCCGCCGGGTGCGGGAGGGCGTCCCGTACGGGGCTCACAGCTCGCCGTCCGCGGACTCGTCCGACGGCCACGGGTCGCGCAGCCAGAGCTCGTCGGCGATCACGGTGGTGGCGAGGAGCTCGGCGAGGCCGTCGTCGATGCCGAGCTGCTCGGTCTCGGTGCCCGGCGGCACCGCGCGCAGGGTCCGCTCCAGCCAGGCGGACACCTGTGCGGAGGGCGCCTCCAGGAGGGCGTCGCCGTCGGGGGAGGAGAGCGCCATCAGGATCACGTTGCGGCCGTCGACCTTGGTCGGCCAGATCCGGACGTCACCGTGGCCGCAGGCCCGGAACACGCCCTCGACGAGGAGCTCGCGGGCGAAGGTCCAGTTGACCGGGTGCTCGGAGCCGATGTGGAAGGTGATGTGCACGGCGTACGGGTCGTCGACGCGGTAGGCGAGGAGGGCCGGGACCGGGACGGAGCGCTCGGGGGACAGGACCAGCTTCAGCTCCAGCTCGCGCTCGACGACGTTGTTCTTCTCGGTGTTCTGCATGGCGCGCTGCCTCTCTCTGCGGGGCCCGCGGGTGGGCCTTCACGGGGAGAGAGCGGGGCCCGGCCGATCCATTACGCGACTTCGGAGAAGTTTCCGAAGATTTTTTTCGGGGCCGGGTGGGCAAGGGCCCGAGAATCACGGTGAGTGACGAAATCGGGGTTCCGTCCCTCGAAGGCGGCCTTTCTGCCGGGCTCTTTCTCCCCGCGGGGGCGTTCTTCGTTACTGTCCTCCTTGGATGCGGCGCGGCCGGGGGCGCGACCGCGCGCACCGGAGCGGATCAAAGACGTTGTGACTGAACGGAGTCGGGGCAGTGGCTACTCCTCCTGGAGGCGGCGGAGAGGTACCGCAGGCGGGCTACTACCCGGATCCGTCGATCCCCGGGTACATCCGGTACTGGAACGGCGGCGCCTGGGTGCCCGGCACGAGCCGTCCCGCGCCCGACGAGGGTGAGGCCCTCCCGGCCCCGCCCGTCTCGGTCGTGCCGCCCCAGCCGGCCCCGAGCCCGGCGCCCGCCCCGGTGCTCCCCTCCGTCCCCGCGGTCGAGGAGACCGGACCGGTCTTCCTCGACGACGACCCCGGGCCGTCCGCGGCCCCGCAGGAACCCGCCTCGGCCTGGCACGCGACCACCTCCGTCCAGACGGGCTTCGGCGGCGAGCGCGACCAGAAGGTCTCCTGGGGCCGGGACGACCCTTCCGCCCCCGGCGCCCCCGCCCCGCAGCCCCCGGCCGACCCGCGCGCCGGCGCCGCCCCGGCCTGGCCCCAGGCGGGCACCGGACCGGCCGCCGACCCGCGCCGGGCCGAGCCCGCGCGGGAGTGGTCCGCCGCGCTGCCGGGCCAGGGCCCGGCCGGCGGTACGGGCGCGGAGACGGCCGCCCCCGCCGCGCAGGACCGGCGGGACGCGCCCGCGCCCGCCCTCCCCGCGCCCGGAGCGGCCGCGGGACCGGCCGCCGCGGGACCGGCGGCCCTGCCGGTCCAGGGGGCCGTCGGCGCCTCGGCAGCGGCCGCCGCTCCCGCCGGTACGGCCCAGGGCACCGCGCCCGTGTGGCCCGCGGCCGGCGGTTCGGCCGACGAGCGGTCGGGTGTGCCGGGCCGGCCCTCCCCCTCCGCGGGCGCACCGGCGGGCGCGGGCGGTGCCGCCGCCGGGACCGCCTCCGCCTCTCCCGCGCGGCTCGGCGGGATGCCCGTATCGCCCTCCTGGGCCCAGCAGGCGGCCCAGCCGCTGCCGCCGCAGGCCGTACAGCCCGCGCAGCCCGAGGCCCGCGCGGCGCACCCGGCCCCGCAGGCCCCGCACCCGGCCCCGCAGGTCCCGCAGTCGGCCCAGCAGGCCGCCCCGGCGGCCCGGCCCGAACCCGTGCTCCCCTGGAAGCCCCCCGTGGAGGACCCCTTCGCGGCCCTCGCGCAGGCGCAGGCCTCCGCGCGGCCGGCGGGGCTGGGGCGGCGGCTGGTCGCGCGGCTCGTCGACACCGTCGTGCTCGGGGCGATGGTCGGGGCCGTGTCGTACCCCTTCGTCACCGGCGCGGTCGAGCACATCGACGGCAAGATCGAGGCGGCCAAGCAGTCCGGCGTCACCGTCCAGGTGTGGCTGGTCGACTCGACGACCTCCGTGCAGTTCGGCATCGTCCTCGCCGCGCTCCTGGTGCTCGGCGCGCTCTACGAGGCGCTGCCCACGTCCCGGTGGGGGCGGACGCTCGGCAAGAAGCTGTGCGGGATCGAGGTGCGGGACATCGAGGGGCACGAGCCGCCCGCCTTCGGCGCCGCGCTGCGCCGCTGGCTGGTCTACAGCGTGCTCGGGCTGCTCGTCCTCGGGGTGCTGAACGTGCTGTGGTGCCTGTTCGACCGGCCCTGGCGGCAGTGCTGGCACGACAAGGCGGCCCGCACCTTCGTCGCCCGCTAGGCCGCGTCTTCCGGATCAGGCCGGATCGGGCCGCGGCGCCAGGCGTCGCGGGCCCGGCACGATCCGGAAGACGCGGCCTGGGTCAACCGGTCCCGCTCGTCCCGCTCGTGGCGGTGTTCTTGCCGAGCACGAGGTTCGTGGTCCACGGGTCGCCGAACTTGATGCTCTCGTTGGGGTCGTCGAAGGTGTAGACACCGTCGAGCGGGATGGTCTCTCCGGGGCCGGAGGACTGCAGGACGTCGCAGACCTCGCCGACGGACGCCACGGGGCTGTCCTTCATGGTGGTCATCGCGTCCATGGGTGCCAGGTCGGCCTTGGCCGCCGGCGAGTTGCTGGAGACGCCGACGACGAGCACCCCGGTGACCTGGGCGTCGACCAGTTTCTTCTGCCGCGCCTGGACGTCGGACTGGTACTCCGCCGCGAAGTCGTCGACGACCGTCGGGTCGTCGATGGCCTTCAGGTACCAGCCGGGATCGTTCTTGACCTGGCCCGCGGCCAGCGAGTCGAGGATCGGGCGGGCGTGGTCGGAGGTGATCGAGTAGAACTGCCCCTGGGTGTCGCCGGTCACGCTCAGCACGTTGATCCCGACCACCTTGTCGTCGGCGTTGAGCAGCGGCCCGCCGGAGTTGCCGGGGTTGACCGTGGCCGAGTGCTGGATCGTGGAGGGGTAGACGGGGAGCGAGGTGGAGGGCTCCGCGTTCTGGACGTCCGGGTTCTGCACCGAGCCGCTCGTGAAGGCGGGCTTCTGCGTGTCCCCCTGGCTGCCGAGCGAGGCCGGGTAGCCGAGCGCGACGACCGTGTCGGCCGCCTGGAGGTCCTTGCTGTCTCCGAACTCCAGCGCCTTCAGGTCCGACTGCGGCGAGGTGAAGGCGAGCACGGCCAGGTCCTGGCAGGGGTCGATGCCGACGACGCGCACCGGCGCCGCCGGCCGGTCCCCCACGACCGCCTTCAGCGCCGCCTCGCCCTGCACCACGTGGGCGGCGGTCGCGATGAGCCCGCGGTCGGCGTCGTAGACGAATCCGGTGCCGGACCCGAGCTTCCCCAGGACGTGCACGGTCCCGGGCGCGGACCGCTCGTAGATCTCCTTGGGATCCATGTCGTCCGCGTACGCCGTCGTGCCGCCGGCCGTCAGACCGAGTACGAGAGCCGCGGCTCCGGCCGCGGCACCCCTGGCCCGTACGTTCATGAGCTCGCCGCCTTTCCCGCGACGGAAGGCCCCTCTTCAGGCTAGGTCGGGTACGGGGAGCGGTCCTGTGCAACGGTCAAGCATTGAACGGACAAGCATCCGCGGGCGGCCGGACGGCCGGCCCGGCCCCCCGTCCCCCGAACGGGCCGCGATCGATTGCGGGGGTCCGGCGCCCGGGGTGCACTGCCCCCATGAGCAACGATCAGCCGCCGCCCTCCCCGGGCCAGCCGCCGGAGGACGATCCGTTCGCCAAGCGCCCGCCGGACCCGACCCCGCCGCCCCCTCCCGAAGGCGGCCCTCCGCCCGGTGCGCCGCCGCCCGGCGCGCCCCCGCCGGGGAACCCGTACGACAACGCGCCGCCCCCGCCCCCGCCCTACGGCGGCGGGTACGGCGGCGGCTACGGCGGGGCCGATCCGCTCGCCGGGATGCCGCCGCTCGCCGAGACCGGCCGGCGCGTCGCCGCGCGGATCATCGACTGGCTGATCATCGCGGTGCCGCTCGCGATCATCGGCATCCCGTTCGACGTGTACCAGCGGGCCACCGACTCGGACAACGACTTCGGCGACACGGTCAACAGCCTCAACGGCGGCGGGCAGCTCGTCTTCCAGCTGATCACCATCGTCGCGTACGTCGGCTACGACACCTTGATGACCGCCAAGCGCGGGCAGACCCTCGGCAAGAAGTGGCTGAAGCTGCGGGTCGCGATGCTCAACGACGGCTCCACGCCCTCGATGAACACGTCCCTGATCCGCGCGATCGTGCTGTGGCTGCCCGCGCTGATCTGCTGCGCCTGCCTGTGGCCGCTGCTCCTGCTCATCCTGATCCTGGTCGACAAGCCCTACAAGCAGGGTCTGCACGACAAGGCCGCCAAGACCGTGGTGGTGCAGGTCGCCCCGTAAGGGGCGAAAAGGGCGGGACGTGACGAGGGGTTACGAACGGATCCGGGTGTCGGCCCCCGCGCCCACGCGCGCGGCCGGTACTCGGATCTCCTCGTCCGCGCCGGCCCCGGGGGCGGGCGCGGCGGAGCCGCCGGAGGGGTTGACGGGCCGCTTCCGTACCGGCATCGTCACCGCCACCAGCACCCCGAGGATCAGTCCCGCGGCGCAGATCGCCGCGATGCCGAGCGTCGTGGTCGTGCCGGAGAGCAGCAGCAGGGCGACGGTCGCGAGCACGACGGTGGCCGAACCGTAGGCGGACTGTGCGGCGTTCGGACGCTGCATGACGGGTACCGTCCCTCGGGCGATCGCGTGGCAATGGGCGACTCTACGACGGTGGATGCCCGAGGGGAACCGGAAGTAAGCGTGACCTAACCCACGGTGCAGATGCACAGGGGGCGCAGGGGCGCACGATTCGCCGTCCGGGCGACGCCCGGTGTTCGGCATGCGTTCGATTATCGGAAGTCCGCTCCTGCATAGTGCAGTTGGCCTGCACAAGTCAAGATCTGTCTTTTCTCCGGCAACTCCGGTCGAATGTCGTCACTTGTGACGCGCAAACCCGCCGGCGGATACCCCACACCGGTCCGCGGCGAGGGGCGCCGGGGAGGACAAATCCAAGTGACCAACAGACGACGGGCGATCCGAGCGTCCGCAGTCGTCGTGGCGCTCGCGGCCACCGCCGCCACCGCCTCGACCTTCACCACCGCGTGGGCCGACAACCACGGCAGCGTGCCGGCCGCGGCGGCGCCCGGGGCGCGCTCCGTGGACAAGACCACGGTCGACCACGACCTCGACGGCCCGTACAGCAAGCAGCAGGAGCAGCAGCGCAAGGCTGCCCTGGAGCAGGTGCTGAACGGCGAGAGCAAGATCGAGAACCGGGGCGGCTCGAAGGTCGTCAAGCTCGACAGCAAGAAGTACGTCGAGCTCGGCCGCGAGAAGACCGACAAGATCTTCACCATCCTCGTCGAGTTCGGCGACCAGGTCGACAACACGACCCTGGTCGACCGCAAGGACGACGACACCCCGGACCTGAAGCCGAAGTACGGCGGCACGCCCGGCCCGCTGCACAACCGCATAGCCAAGCCGGACCGTGCGCACGACAACTCCACGGCCTGGCAGGCGGACTACAACCAGCAGCACTTCCAGGACCTGTACTTCGGTACCGGCAAGGACAAGAAGGGGCAGCAGAAGCAGTCCCTGAAGACCTACTACGAGAAGACCTCGTCCGGCCGCTACTCGGTCGACGGCGCCGTCTCCGACTGGGTCAAGGTCCCGTACAACGAGGCCCGCTACGGCTCGAACTACTGCGGCCAGACCAACTGCGCCAACGTGTGGGACACCGTGCGCGACGGCCTCGTGGCCTGGAACGCGGACCAGAAGGCCAAGGGCAAGACCGACGCCGAGATCAAGGCGACGCTGGCGCAGTACGACCAGTGGGACCGCTACGACTTCGACGGCGACGGCAACTTCAACGAGCCCGACGGCTACATCGACCACTTCCAGATCGTCCACGCGGGCGAGGACGAGTCGGCCGGCGGCGGCGCCGAGGGCACCAACGCCCTGTGGGCCCACCGCTGGTACGCCTACGGCACCGACGCGGGCAAGACCGGTCCGGCCAACAACAAGTCCGGCGGCACCCCGATCGGCAACTCGGGCATCTGGGTCGGCGACTACACGATGCAGCCGGAGAACGGCGGCCTCGGCGTCTTCGCCCACGAGTACGGCCACGACCTCGGTCTGCCGGACCACTACGACACCAACGGCGGCGAGAACTCCACGGGCTTCTGGACCCTCATGTCCTCCGGCTCCTGGCTCGGCACCGGCAAGGACTCCATCGGCGACCTCCCCGGCGACATGAACGCCTGGGACAAGCTGCAGCTCGGCTGGCTGAACTACGCCAAGGTCAACGACTGGCAGCGTGGCACCAAGACCACCCACAAGCTGGGCGTCTCGGAGTACAACACCAAGAACCCGCAGGCGCTCGTCGTCGAGCTGCCGAAGAAGTCGGTCACCACCGACGTCGTGGCCCCCGCCGAGGGTGCCTCGCAGTGGTGGAGCAACATGGGTGACGACCTCAAGAACACCCTGACCCGCTCCGTCGACCTGACCGGCAAGACGTCGGCCTCCCTGGAGCTCCAGGGCTGGTACGACATCGAGCAGGACTACGACTACCTGTACGCCGAGGTCTCCACCGACGGCGGTGCCAACTGGCACGCCCTCGACGGCACCGCCGACGGCAAGCCGCTCCAGAAGGACGCCTCCGGCGCCCCGGCCCTGACCGGCGCCTCGGAGAAGCACCAGAAGCTGGTCTACGGCCTGGACGCGTACGCGGGCAAGAAGTTCGACCTCCGCTTCCGCTACCAGACGGACGGCGGCGCGGGCGGCAAGGGCTTCACCGCCGACGCCATCACGCTGACCGCCGACGGTGCCGCCGTCTTCTCGGACAACGCCGAGAACGGTGACAACGGCTGGGTCGCCAAGGGCTTCTCGCGCATCGGCAAGGGCTTCGCGAAGGAGTACGAGCAGTACTACATCGCGGAGAACCGCCAGTACGTCTCGTACGACCAGACCCTCAAGGTCGGCCCGTACAACTTCGGCTTCACCGGCGACAAGGCCAGCTGGGTCGAGCACTACCCGTACCAGAACGGTCTGCTGATCTGGAAGTGGGACCTGTCCCAGAAGGACAACAACACCTCCCAGCACCCGGGTGTGGGCCGCATCCTCCCGATCGACGCCCACCCGAGCCCGATGAAGTGGGGCGACGGCACCCTGATGCGCGGCCGCATCCAGGCGTACGACTCCCCGTTCAGCATCTCCCGCACGGACGGCTTCCAGCTCCACAAGGCCGGCGTCGGCACCTGGGTCCCGTCCCAGGCCGGCAACCCGACCTTCGACGACCGCAAGGGCGTCTACTGGTTCAAGGAGACCGAGCGGGCCGGTGTCCAGGTAACTGACACCAACACCAAGATCCAGGTCGTCAAGGAGGCCAAGGACGGCTCCACGATCACGGTCCAGGTGGGTCCCTCGACCAAGTAACGACGAGTTTTTCTGAGTCGTCGCAGGTCAAAGCATGATCGGCCGTCGCCCCCTAGCGGGCGGCGGCCGATCGTGTTTAGGTGCGTCTTACGGCTTCGGCCGTCCGACCTTATTGACAGTCGTTCCACGGGGGAGTGGTTCCGCATGCCCAATGGAGGGTTCTGCAGACTGCCGGGAGGCAGTGTCGTCGTCGCCATAGGACTGCCCAGCCCGGCCGGCGACGGGGCCACCGTCCGCTTCCTGGTGCACGCCGCGAACCGTGCCCGCGCCCTGACCCGGCTGCGGAACCTGGGCCTGCGGGCGGTCTACCTCCGGGGCAACACCGAGCCGCCGACCCCGGACGAGATCACGGCGGTGCTGCACCACCCGGACGGGATGCTGTGGCGGATCACCGCGCAGGAGCTCTGGCACCCCATACGCTCGCTCCCGAAGGCCGCGTAGGCCGCGACGCAGGGGTTCCCGGCGCCCGGGGCGCCCGGCGCCCGGGGCGCCCGGCGCCCGGGCGCCCCGGGCGCCTAGCCGGCGACGACGGGCTTCCCGGTGAGCTCCACGCCCGCCGCCCGCAGCTGTTCCAGCGCCCGCTCGGTGGTCTCCTTGGCCACCCCGGCGGTCAGGTCGAGCAGCACCTGGGTGCGGAAGCCCTCGCGGGCCGCGTCCAGGGCGGTCGCCCGCACGCAGTGGTCGGTGGCGATGCCGACCACGTCGACCTCGGTGACCCCCCGCTCCCGCAGCCACTCGGCGAGGGTCGCGCCGTTCTCGTCCCGGCCCTCGAAGCCGCTGTACGCGGCGTCGTAGGCGCCCTTGTCGAAGACGGCGTCGACCGCCCCCGAGGCCACCGCCGGCGCGAAGTTCGGGTGGAAGCCCACGCCCTCCGTGCCGGCGACGCAGTGTCTGGGCCAGGACTCGACGTAGTCCGGCCGCTCGGAGAAGTGGGCGCCCGGGTCGATGTGGTGGTCGCGGGTGGCGACCACGTGCCGGTAGGCGGCGCCGGCCGCCTGGCCGACCAGGTCGGTGACGGCGGCGGCGACGTCCGCGCCCCCCGCCACGGCGAGGCTGCCGCCCTCGCAGAAGTCGTTCTGAACGTCCACGACGATCAATGCGCGGTGCATGGCGGGTGTCCTTAGCGCGTCGGATGGGGTGGGTTGTGAGCCTAGAGACTTCCCCCTCCCGAGGGGAGGGGGCGTCTCCCTGGCGTTTCGCGCGCCCCCGGGGAGCGCGCGTCGGGCCCCGGCGGTCACGCGTACCCGGCGGCTACGCGTGCTCCGTCTGTCACACGTACTCCGTCGGCAGCACCGGCTCGCCCCGGGACAGCTGGATCGCGGACATCGGCAGCCCGGCCCGGGCCGCGATGTGCCGGGAGCGCGCCGCCTCCAGGGGCTCGCGGGCCACCACGTCGCCGCCCTTCACCAGCTCCACCAGGAGCTGGCGGTCGACCAGCCCGGCCGGGACCGGGCCGGTGCCGACGACCTCGGCCTCGGCGACCCCGTCGGCGTCGGTCCGGCGGGCCGCCCACTTGCGGCCGCCGATGGAGGCCTTGCCGCCCACGGACTTCTTGGCGACCGGGGTCAGCGGCGCCTTGGGGTCGGCCGAGGAGGCCCGGGCGACCAGCTTGTAGACCATCGAGCAGGTCGGGTGCCCGCTGCCGGTGACCAGCTGGGTGCCCACCCCGTACGCGTCGACCGGCGCCGCCGCCAGCGAGGCGATGGCGTACTCGTCGAGGTCCGAGGTGACCACGATCCTGGTGTCCCGCGCGCCCAGCTCGTCGAGCTGGGCCCGCACCCGGTGGGCGACGAGCAGCAGGTCGCCGGAGTCGATCCGGACCGCCCCGAGCCCGGTGCCGGCCACCTCGACGGCGGTGCGGACGGCCTCGGCCACGTCGTAGGTGTCGACCAGGAGGGTGGTGCCGCTGCCCAGCGAGTCGACCTGGGCCCGGAAGGCGTCCCGCTCGCTGTCGTGCAGCAGGGTGAAGGCGTGGGCCGAGGTGCCGACGGTCGGGATGCCGTAGCGGAAGCCGGCCGCCAGGTCCGAGGTGGAGTCGAAGCCGCCCACGTAGGCGGCGCGCGAGGAGGCGACGGCGGCGAGCTCGTGGGTGCGCCGGGCGCCCATCTCGATGAGCCGCCGGCCGCCCGCGGCGGCCGACATCCGGGAGGCGGCGGCCGCGATGGCGGAGTCGTGGTTGAGGATCGACAGGATCACGGTCTCCAGCAGCACGCACTCGGCGAAGGAGCCCTCGACCCGCAGCACCGGCGAGCCCGGGAAGTACACCTCGCCCTCCGGGTAGCCCCAGATGTCGCCGGAGAAGCGGTAGCCGGCGAGCCACTGGAGGGTCGGCTCGTCGACGATGGCCCGCTCGCGCAGGAAGCCGATCACGTCCGCGTCGAAGCGGAAGTTCTCGACGGCGTCGAGCACCCGTCCGATGCCCGCGACCACGCCGTAGCGCCGCCCCTCGGGCAGCCGGCGGGTGAAGACCTCGAAGACGGACCGGCGGTCCGCCGTGCCGGCCCGGAGGGCCGCCTGGAGCATCGTCAGCTCGTACTGATCGGTGAAGAGCGCGGTCGACGGCACGTCCACCGGCAACCCAAGGTCCGCAGCGTTCATATGAGGATGCTACCGCAGTATTCGTCACTCTGACGAATACTGGCGCGCCGTGGGCGACCCGTTTGTGCGGCGGGCCGGTCAGGGTGGCAGCATGGGGTAAGTGAGCGTTGCGCCTATCGAGATCGAACGGACCGAATCGGCCGAGGAGGTCTCCGCCGTCGTCGAACCGGACGTGCCCTGGGTGACCCTCGTGCACAACGACCCGGTCAACCTGATGAGCTATGTCACCTACGTCTTCCAGGCGTACTTCGGCTACTCCAAGGACAAGGCGCACAAGCTGATGCTCGACGTGCACCACAAGGGCCGCGCGGTGGTTTCCAGCGGCACCCGCGAGGAGATGGAACGGGACGTGCAGGCGATGCACGGCTACGGACTGTGGGCGACCCTCTCCCAGGACCGCGGCTGATGGCCGGCCGCTTCGAGGCGATCCCCGGCGGTGGCGCCGCCATCGCGCTCGACGAGGTCGAGATCTCCATCCTGCGCTCGCTGGCCGTGCAGCTCATGGAGCTGATCGGGCCGGGCGAGGAGCCGGTGGAGGGCGAGGACCCGCTGGCCGCGCTCTTCGCCGAGGGCCCGAGCGAGCCGCCCTCCGACCCGGCGCTGCGCCGCCTCTTCCCCGACGCGTACGGGGACGACAGCGACGAGCTGCGGCAGGCCGCGGCCGACTTCCGCCGCTACACCGAGAACGACCTGCGCACCCGCAAGCGCGAGGACGCGCTCGCCGTGGTCCGCAGCCTCGACTCGCTCGCCGCCGACGCGGCCGGCGAGAGCGGCGCGGTCCTCAAGCTGGACCCGAAGGGCTCCCGGGCCTGGCTCGGCGCGCTCAACGACCTGCGGCTGACCATCGGCACCCGCCTCGACGTGACGGACGACGACGAGAGCGAGCAGCTGTACCGGCTGCCCGACTCCGATCCGCGCAAGCCGATGGTGATGGCGTACCTGTGGCTGGGCGCGCTCCAGGAGTCCCTCGTCGAGACGCTGATGGCGTAGCGGGAGCCCCTCGAAAGGGGCTGTTCGCTCAGCGGACGCTCAAATCCGGATAACGAATACGTTATCCAACTGCCCCTCTTTGCTCCATTGAGTCCCTTTTGTCCACCTTTTTGTGTGGTGCGCGCCACAGGTGCCCCCGTCGATCACGGATAAGCCCGTGATAAATCTTCACGACCACCCGGGGACGCCACCCCTGTTCCCGGGGGCGCTTTGGCCGGCTGACCGCCGGTAGCACTCCATCCATATCCGGGGGGATCAGGACCTGATCCGCAGCAGACGCACTCGCAGTCGCGCGGATCGGCATGGAGAAAGGCGCACCACCATGACCTCAGTGCAGGTCGACAAGCAGCACGACGGCAATGAGGCCGCGGACTCCGCCTCGGGCGAGGGTTACCACCGGGCACTCGGCGCCCGCCAGATCCAGATGATCGCGATCGGCGGCGCCATCGGCACCGGACTGTTCCTCGGGGCGGGCAAGGGCATCTCCATCGCGGGACCCAGCCTGATCCTCGCGTACGCCATCGCGGGCCTCGTCATCTTCTTCATCATGCGGGCGCTCGGCGAACTCCTCATGTACCGCCCGGTGTCGGGCTCCTTCTCGGAGTACGCCCGCGAGTTCATCGGCCCGTTCGCGGGCTTCGCGACCGGCTGGACGTACTGGCTCTTCTGGGTCGTCACCGGCATCACCGAGGTCACCGCCGCCGCGACCTACATGACGTACTGGTGGGACATCCCGCAGTGGCTCTCCGCCCTGGTCTTCACCGTGATCCTCTACGGCGCCAACCTGATCTCCGTGAAGCTCTTCGGCGAGCTGGAGTTCTGGTTCTCGATGGTCAAGGTCACCGCGATCGTCGGCATGATCCTCATCTGCGCCGGCATCCTCACGCTCGGCTTCTCCGACGCCGGTGACACCGCCTCCGTCACCCACCTGTGGGACCTCGGCGGCTTCTTCGCCGGCGAGAACGGCATCGGCTCCACGCTGATGACCCTGCAGATGGTCATGTTCGCCTTCCTCGCGGTCGAGCTGGTCGGCGTGACGGCGGGCGAGTCCAAGGACCCCAAGACGGTCCTCCCGAAGGCCATCAACACCGTGCCGTGGCGCATCGCCGTCTTCTACGTCGGCGCGCTGATCATGATCCTGTCGGTCGTCCCGTGGACCGAGTTCAAGCCGGGCGTCAGCCCGTTCGTCGCGGCCTTCGAGAAGATGGGCCTCGGCGTCGGCGCCGCGATCGTCAACTTCGTCGTCCTGACGGCCGCCCTGTCCTCCTGCAACTCGGGCATGTACTCCACCGGCCGCATGCTGCGCGACCTCGCGCTCAACGGCCAGGGCCCGAAGGTGTTCACCCGGCTGACCAAGTCCGGCACCCCGCTGGTCGGCACCACCGTCTCGGCCGCGCTGATGATGGTCGGCGTCTGGATCAACTACCAGTGGCCCGGCGAGGCGTTCAACTACGTCGTCTCCTTCGCCACCATCTCCGGCATGTGGGCCTGGATCGTCATCCTGATCTGCCAGATCCGCTACCGGATCAAGGCCGACCGCGGCGAGCTGCCGCAGTCCTCGTTCAAGGCGCCGGGCGGCATCTGGTTCAGCGCCTTCTCGCTGGCCTTCCTCGTGATGGTCGTCGTGACCATGGGCATGGACCAGAACAACCGGGTCGCGCTGTACGGCGCGCCGGTCTGGGGCCTGCTCCTCGCCGTCTCCTACCTGGTGCTCAAGGCCCGCAACCCCGAGGGCTCCGCCTTCGCCAAGCGGTCCGACCGGGAGTCGGTCGAGTCCTGACCTGCCCCTGACCTGCCCCGTCTCAGCATCCGGGCCGTTCCGTACCACTTCTCGGTACGGAACGGCCCGTCTGCTTATCCTCTAGGCATGCTGACCATCACCCGGGTCCTGTACGACCAGATCGTGGAACACTCCCGCGCGGACCACCCCGACGAGGCCTGCGGCGTGGTCGCCGGCCCGGCCGGCAGCGGGCGCCCCGAGCGCTTCATCCCGATGCTGAACGCGGCGCGCTCGCCCACCTTCTACGAGTTCGACTCCGCCGACCTGCTGAAGCTCTACCGCGAGATGGACGACCGGGACGAGGAGCCCGTGATCGTCTACCACTCGCACACGGCGACCGAGGCCTACCCGTCCCGTACGGACATCTCCTACGCCAACGAGCCGCAGGCCCACTACGTCCTCGTCTCCACCGCCGACACCGACGGCGCCGGCCCCTTCCAGTTCCGCTCGTACACGATCGTCGACGGCGTCGTGACCGAGGAAGAGGTCCGGGTCGTCGAGGCCTACGCGTAGGACCGCGCCGAGCGCCGGGCACCGCGCGAACCCGCGCCGGGGACGCTCCGGCTCCGGCCGGGGTCCTACGCCTCCGGGGCGGACCCCGGACCGGACGCCGTCGTCGTCGTCCGGAACCGGGCCACGTACGCGGAGGGCGTGACCCCGAAATGCCGGGCGAACGCCCGCCGCAGGCTCTCGTCGCTGCCGAGCCCGCTCCGCGCCGCCGCCCCCGTCACGCTCGCCCCGCCCTCCAGGAGCAGCCGGGCCGCCTCCACCCGCACCCGCTCCACGTACGCCGCCGGGGTCACCCCCGTCCGGTCCCGGAACAGCCGCGCCAGATGCCTCACGCTCACCCCGGCCCGCCGGGCCAGCGCCGGCGCGCTGTGGTCCGCCGCCGGATCCGCCGCCACCGCGTCGAGCAGCGGCCGCACCACCGGATGGCCCGTCGGGGGAGTGCGGGAGGCCGCCGAGAACTGCGACTGGCCGCCCGGCCGCTGCAGGAACACCACCAGGTCCCGGGCCACCGCGCGGGCCGCCGCCGCCCCGCGGTCCTCCTCCAGCAGGGCCAGGCACAGGTCGATCCCGGCCGTCACCCCCGCCGAGGACCACACCTCCCCGTCCCGTACGTGGATCGCGTCCGCCAGCACCTCGACCGCCGGATGGCGCCGGGCCAGCTCCGCCGCGTGCTCCCAGTGCGTGGCCGCCCGCCGCCCGTCCAGCAGCCCGGCCGCCGCCAGCGCGAACGCGCCCGTGCAGACCGAGGCCACCCGCGCCGAGCGGGCCGCCAGCTCCGCCACCTGCGGCCCCGCCGCCACGCACCGGGCCACCTCCACCGCCCCCGGCACGATCAGCGTGCCCACCGCCGTCACCGTCCCGGCCGCCCCGTCCGCGCCGATCCGCAGCCCGCACGAGGTCCGCACGTCCCGCCCGTCGGGCGTGCAGACCCGCACCCGGTAGGGGGCCCCGGCCGTGGCGAACACCTCCAGGGGCGCCGAGACGTCGAGGAGGCGGACCCCGTCGAAGGCGAACACCCACACGTCGTGGGCCGGCTGCGGGCGCGGTGAGGTCTGCACGGTCGTCACGGGTCCGATTCTGTGGGATGCCTGTCCTCAGGGACATGGCGGGCCCGGGGCCGCCGGAGCGAGGCTGGTCCCATGAACCCGCTGACGCTGATCCCCGACACCGCCCTCGCCGCCGCCGCCACCGAGCTCGTCCGCGACACCACCGACGAGCTGATCTACCACCACTCCCGCCGCGTCCACCTCTTCGGCGCCCTCCAGGGCCGCGCCCGCGGCCTCGCGTACGACCCCGAACTCCTCTACGTCGGCGCGATGTTCCACGACCTCGGCCTCGGCGCGAAGCACCACTCCTCCGGCCGCCGCTTCGAGGTCGACGGCGCCGACGAGGCCGCCGCGTTCCTGCGCTCCCACGGGATCGGCGAGGACGCCGTCCGCCGGGTGTGGACCGCCATCGCGCTCCACACCACCCCCGGCGTCCCGGAGTTCATGGAACCCGAGGTCGCCCTGGTGACCGCCGGCGTCGAGTACGACGTCCTCGGCATCGGCTACGGGGACCACGCCGCCGTGACGCCCGGGGAGCGGGCCGCGATCGTCGCCGCCCACCCGCGCCCGGACTTCAAGAACCGCATCCTCGCCGCCTTCGCCGAGGGCGTCGGCCCCAAGCCGGAGACCACGTTCGGCAACGTCAAGGCCGACGTCCTGCGCCACTTCGTGCCCGGATTCGAGCCCGGCGACTTCGTCGAGACGATCCGCACCTCCGCCTGGCCCGCCTGACGGCGAGTGAGAGACTGTCGGGAAACGAGGGCGGCAGGACCCAGGAAGCCGGTGCGAATCCGGCACGGTCCCGCCACTGTGACCAGCCCCTGACCAGGGCCGGAAGCCAGGAACTGACCTGCCGCCTGCCAGCACCGACCGGGGACGCGGAGATCCCCGTCTGGAGGCCTTCCCATGTCCTGGCGCCGCCCGCTGCTGCCCGCCGCCGTCCTCATACCCCTGCTCGCCGCCTGCTCGGCGCCCGCGAGCACCCCCGCCGGCGGCAAGGCCGCCGCCGGCTTCCCGTACACCGTCACCAACTGCGGGGTGACGACCACCTTCCAGGCCCCGCCGAAGCGCGCGGTGACCATGAACCAGCACGTCACCGAGGTCATGCTCGCCCTCGGCCTGCAGAAGTCCCTGGTCGGCACCGCCTACCTCGACGACGCCGTCCTCCCCGCCTACAAGAAGGCGTACGACGCCGTCCCCGTGCTCGCCAAGGAGTACCCCTCCAAGGAAGCGCTGCTCGCCGCCGGCCCCGACTTCGTGTACGGCGGTTACGCCTCCGCCTTCGACGCCAAGGCCGGCCGCTCCCGCGACGACCTCAAGCGCTCCGGCATCGCCTCCCGCCTCAACACCGAGTACTGCCCCTCCGGCGCCGGCGCCCTCGACGACGTCTACCGCGAGGTCGCCGAGGTGGGCCGCACCTTCGGCGTCCCCGACCGGGCCGAGGCCTGGAGCCGCGAGGCCCGCGCCGGGGTCGCCGCCGCCGAGAAGCGGCTCAAGGGCGTCGCCCCCGTCTCCGTCTTCGTCTACGACAGCGGCGACAAGACCGCCTTCACCGCCGGCGGCAAGGGCATCGGCAACGAGCTGATCACCCGCGCCGGCGGCCGCAACGTCTTCGCCGACCTCGACAAGACCTTCGGCGACGCGAGCTGGGAGCAGGTCGTCGCCCGCAAGCCCGACGTGATCGTCATCTACGACTACGGCTCCACCACCGTCGAGCAGAAGAAGCGCCGCCTCCTGGAGGACCCGGCGCTGCGCGAGGTCCCGGCCGTCAAGAACCGCCGCTTCGCCGTGCTGCCGCTCTCCGACGCGGTCCTCGGCGTCCGCGCCCCCGCCGCCGTCGGAAAGCTGGCCGCGCAGCTCCACCCCGCCGCACGGTGACCCGGCTCCGCCACACGGCGGTCGTCGCCGGACTGCTCGTGGCGCTCGCCGCGGCCGTCGTCGCGGCCCTCGCGCTCGGCTCCGTCCGCATCCCGCCCGGCCAGGTGCTCGACGCCCTGACCGGGCGGGCCGGGCCCTCGCCGTACCGGACCATCGTGCTCGACGTCCGGCTGCCCCGGGTGCTGCTCGGGGCGGTCGTCGGCGCCGGGCTCGCCGTCGTCGGCGCGGTGCTCCAGGCCCTGGTCCGCAACCGGCTCGCCGACCCGTTCCTGCTCGGGATCTCCTCCGGCGCCTCCGCCGGCGCGGTGCTGGTCCTGGTCCTGGGCGGCGGCGCCGGGATCGTCGGAGGCGTCAGCACCGCCGTCGCCCTGCCCGCCGGGGCCTTCGCCGGCGCCCTGCTCTCCCTCGTCCTCGTCTACGGCCTGGCCCGGCGCGGCGGCACCATGACCGGCGCCCGGCTGGTCCTCGCCGGGGTGGCCGTCTCGTACATCCTGTCCGCCCTCACCACCCTGCTCCTCGTCCTCGCCGGGCGGCCCGAGCAGTTCCAGGAAGCCCTCTTCTGGTCCCTCGGCGGACTCGGCAGCGCCCGCTGGGACAGCCTCGCGCTGCCCGCCGCCGTCCTCGCCCTCGGCATCGGCGCCCTGCTCACCCTCGCCCGCCCGCTCGACCTGCTGCTCGTCGGCGAGGAGGGCGCCACCGTCCTCGGCCTGGACACCGCCCGCTTCCGCGCGGCCGTCTTCGTCCTCGCCTCCCTGGTCACCGCCGTCATGGTCGCGGCCAGCGGCGCCGTCGGCTTCGTCGGCCTGATGGTCCCGCACGCCGCCCGCATGGCCGTCGGCGCCCCGCACCGGCGCCTGCTGCCGGTCGCCGCCCTCGGCGGGGCGCTCGCCCTCGTCCTCGCCGACCTGGCCGCCCGCACCGTCGCCGCGCCCCAGGACATCCCCGTCGGCGTGCTCACCGCCCTCACCGGCGGCCCCTTCTTCCTCTGGCTGATGCGCCGCCGCGCGGACGGAGCGACCCTGTGACCCCCCGCACCGCCGAGCTCCGGACCGAGTCCCTCTCCTACGCGGGACGGCTGTACGAGGCCGACCTCGTCGCCCGCCCCGGCGAGACCGTCGGCCTCGTCGGCCCCAACGGCAGCGGCAAGACCACCCTGCTGCGCTGCGTCTACGGCACCCTCGCCGCCACCTCCGGCCGCGCCCTCCTCGACGGCGACGACCTGCGGACGCTCGGCCCCCGGGCGCGGGCCCGCCGGGTGGCGACCGTGCCGCAGGAGAGCGGCCTGGAGTTCGAGCTGACCGTCCGCGAGCTGGTCGCCCTCGGCCGCTCCCCGCACAAGCGCTTCTGGGAGGGCGACACCGAGCGGGACCGGGAGCGGGCGGACGCGGCGCTGGACCGGGTCGGCATCCTGGACCTCGCCGACCGCCCGTACCCCGCGCTCTCCGGCGGCGAACGGCAGCGGGCCCTCGTCGCCCGGGCGCTCGTCCAGGACCCCGCCCTGCTCGTGCTCGACGAGCCCACCAACCACCTGGACATCCGCTACCAGCTGGAAGTCCTCTCGCTCGTGCGCGACTTGGGCACCACCAACCTCCTGGCCCTGCACGACCTGACCCTCGCCGCGGCCTACTGCGACCGGCTCTACGTCCTGGACCGGGGGAGGATCGTCGCCGAGGGCCCGCCGGCCGAGGTGCTCACGCCGGCCCTGCTGGCAGCCGTCTACGGGGTGGAAGCCGAGGTCATCCCGCATCCCGCCACCGGCACGCCGCTGGTCGTCTACCTGCCTCGTCCGCCGGTTGGTCAGAATCTGTCCGTCATGTGAGATCACATTCCGGAACCCGGACCGGGAATCGATACGATGAGCCCATGGTTTCCCACGACGTGAGCGAAGAGACGCCGGGCACACCCCTGCTCGTCGCGCGCCTGCACGTCGACCTGTGCCGCCTCGCCAGCGCGATCTGTACGCCGCGCGCCGCGCTCTGAACGACCGGGCCGAGCGCACCTCACCCGCAAGACCCCCCGCGCGGGGGCCAGAGCCGCGCGCCCAGTACGCCACCCGCCCTTCCGAGCTTGTTCCGACAGGAGCCCACCCCATGGCCATCGAGGTCCGCGTCCCGACCATCCTCCGCACCTACACCGACGGCGCCAAGGCCGTCGAGGGCAGCGGTGACACCCTCGCCGAGCTCTTCGCCGACCTGGAGTCCCGCCACGCCGGGATCGAGGCCCGCATCGTGGACGGCGGCAAGCTGCGCCGCTTCGTCAACGTCTACCTGAACGACGAGGACGTCCGCTTCCTCGACGGCATCGACACCAAGCTCACCGACGGCGACAACGTCACGATCCTGCCCGCGGTCGCGGGTGGCATGGTCTGATCCACATGCGCTACGACTCCCCGCTGGCGGCGGTCGGCAACACGCCCCTGGTCCGGCTGCCGCGGCTGTCCCCCTCGGACGAGGTCCGCATCTGGGCCAAGCTGGAGGACCGCAACCCCACCGGCTCGGTCAAGGACCGCCCCGCGCTCCACATGATCGAGCAGGCCGAGAAGGACGGCCGGCTCACCCCCGGCTGCACCATCCTGGAGCCCACCAGCGGCAACACCGGCATCTCGCTCGCGATGGCCGCCAAGCTCAAGGGCTACCGGATCGTCTGCGTCATGCCGGAGAACACCAGCGAGGAGCGCCGCCAGCTGCTCGCCATGTGGGGTGCCGAGATCATCTCGTCCCCCGCGGCGGGCGGCTCCAACACGGCGGTCCGCGTCGCCAAGGAACTCTCCGCCGAGAACCCTTCCTGGGTGATGCTCTACCAGTACGGCAACCCGGACAACGCGGGCGCCCACTACGCCACCACCGGCCCCGAGATCCTGGCCGACCTGCCGTCGATCACCCACTTCGTGGCCGGCCTCGGCACCACCGGCACCCTCATGGGCGTCGGCCGCTACCTGCGCGAGCACAAGCCCGACGTCCGGATCGTCGCCGCCGAACCGCGCTACGACGACCTGGTCTACGGCCTGCGCAACCTCGACGAGGGCTTCGTCCCCGAGCTGTACGACGCCTCCGTCCTCACCACCCGCTTCTCGGTCGGCTCCGCCGACGCGGTCACCCGCACCCGCGACCTGCTCCAGCAGGAGGGCATCTTCGCGGGCGTCTCCACGGGCGCGGCCCTGCACGCGGCCATCGGCGTCGGCAACAAGGCGGTCAAGGCGGGAGAGAGCGCCGACATCGTCTTCATCGTGGCGGACGGCGGCTGGAAGTACCTGTCGACCGGCCTCTACACCGCGGCGACCACGGAAGAGGCGATCGCGGCGGTGCAGGACCAGCTCTGGGCGTAGCCCGCACCACCCGCACCACCCGCACCGTTCGATCGCCCGCACCACCCGCACCGCTCGATCGCCGCACCCCCGCGCACCGCACCGTCACCGCACGGCTCAGCGCGCCAGATGGCGGACCTGGTCCCAGACCACCGGGTCCGCCGTTCCCACCTTGCGGCGGAAGTCCACCACCGGCACGTCCCGCAGCTCGTCCGTCTCCAGGAAACTCGGCCGGCCCTGCGCGTCGCCCACCGAGCCGGGCGGCAGCGCGATCACCCCGGGGCGCTCGTCGTGGTACTTGCTGGTGATCTTGGCGACCAGCGCGCTCTCGCCGCGCAGCCCGAGGACCAGGCACGGCCGGTCCTTCGAACCCGGCCCGTCCTCGAACGGCACCTCCGCCCACCAGATCTCACCGGGCCGCGGCAGCCGCGCCGGGGCCCTCCCCGCCGGGGCCCGGCCGCGCGGCGGGGCCGGACGCGTCGGCCGTGCGGGCGGGCGGGTCCGGCCGAGGGGCCGGCGGTCCGGGCGCCGCCGTCCGGCGACCGCCACGACCAGGGCGATCACCACGCCCGCGACCAGCGCGGGCCACCACGACGTGTCCATACCTCAAGACCGTACCGGCACGGCCCCCGCACCGCCCGGGTGCCCCGCCATCCATCCGAACCGGTGACAGAGCCCGTGAGTTCGCCCACAACGGGCCGCCACGGAGGAGCGACGCGCCGTAGTGCCCCGTACGCTCGACAGATCGCACGACCTCCCCTCCCGCGCGCTTTCCCGCACCCGTCCACGGAGGTTCACGCTCCATGAAGCTCACCGTCGTCGGCTGCTCAGGGTCGTTCCCGTCCGCGGAATCGGCCTGCTCGAGCTACCTCGTAGAGGCCGACGGCTTCCGGCTGCTCCTCGACATGGGCAACGGTGCCCTGGGCGAGCTGCAGCGCCACATCGGTCTGTACGACCTGGACGCGATCTTCCTCAGCCATCTGCACGCCGACCACTGCATCGACATGTGCGGCTATTTCGTGGCGCGCTACTACCGCCACGAGGGCGGCCGCTGCGAGGCCATCCCCGTCTACGCGCCGGAGGGCGCCGAGCAGCGGCTGACCACGGCGTACGCCGACACGCCCTCGCCGACCGCGATGGGCGAGGTCTTCGACTTCCGGACGCTGAAGTCGGCCGCCTTCGAGATCGGCCCGTTCTCCGTGCGGACGGAGAAGGTGTGCCACCCGGTGGAGGCGTACGCCATCCGCGTCGAGCACGGGGGCCGGGCGCTGACCTACTCGGGCGACACCGGGGTGTGCGACGCGCTGGACGAGCTCGCGCGCGGGGCGGACCTCTTCCTGTGCGAGGCCTCCTTCACCCACGGCAAGGAGGACATCCCGGCCCTCCACCTCAACGGCCGCGAGGCCGGCGCCCAGGCCGCCCGCGCCGACGTGGGCCGTCTGGTGCTGACCCACATCCCCCCGTGGACGGACGGCGAGCGCAACCTGGCGGACGCGCGCGAGGTGTACCCGGGACCGGCGGAGCTGGCGCGCGCGGGCGCGGTGTACGAGGTCTGACCTCGCCGTACGCGCACGGGGAAGGCCCCGGAACCCTGAGGGTTCCGGGGCCTTCCGTCGCACGGGGGTGCGGGCGGGGACTCACGCCTTGGTGAGGTCCTCGATCTCCTCCTCGGGCTCGCGGCCCGGGGTGGGGAGGTTGAACTTGGTGATGGCGAAGCGGAAGACCACGTAGTAGATGGCCGCGAAGACGAGACCGATCGGGATGATCATCCAGGGCTTGGTCGCCAGGTTCCAGTTCAGCAGGTAGTCGATGCCGCCGGCGGAGAAGGTGAAGCCGGCGTGGACACCGAAGGCCCAGGTGACGGCCATCGAGACGGCGGTCAGTACGGCGTGGATCGCGTACAGGACCGGCGCGATGAACATGAACGTGAACTCGATCGGCTCGGTGATGCCGGTGACGAAGGAGGTCAGCGCGAGGGAGACCATCATGCCCATCACGGCCTTGCGGCGCTCGGGGCGAGCGGCGTGGGCGATGGCGATGGCGGCGGCCGGGAGGCCGAACATCATGATCGGGAAGAAGCCCGACATGAAGATTCCGGCGCTCGGGTCACCGGCGAAGAAGCGGTTCAGGTCACCGTGGACGACCTCGCCGGCGGCGTTGGTGAAGTCGCCGATCTGGAACCAGGAGACCGTGTTCACGAACTGGTGCATGCCGACCGGGATCAGCGCGCGGTTGATGAGACCGAAGAGGCCCGCGCCCCCGGCGCCGAGGCCGGTCATCCACTCGCCGAAGTTGGAGATGCCCTCGCCGATCGGCTCCCAGACCAGGCCGAAGACCACGCCGACGGCGGTGCCGACGAAGGCCATGATGATCGGGACCAGGCGGCGGCCGTTGAAGAAGCCGAGCCAGTCGACCAGCTTGGTGCGGTGGAAGCGCTGCCACAGGACCGCGGAGAGCAGACCCATGAGGATGCCGCCGAGCACGCCCGGGTTGTTGTACGTCGCGGCGACGTCGACACCCTTGTTGGCGGTCGTGTTGATCACGGCCTCGGTGACGGGGAAGGCCTTGAGGACGTTGCTGTAGACCAGGAAGCCGACGAGGGCGGCGAGAGCGGTCGAGCCGTCGGCCTTCTTGGCGAAGCCGATGGCGACGCCGATACAGAAGAGCAGCGGCAGGTTGTCGAAGACAGCACCGCCGGCCGTGGCGAACACGGAGGCGACCTTGTCCCATCCGAGCCCGTCCTTGCCGAACACGTCGGGCTGACCGAGGCGGAGCAGAATACCCGCGGCCGGCAGTACGGCGATCGGCAGCTGCAGGCTGCGACCGACCTTCTGCAGGCCCTGGAACAGGCCGGATCCGCGCTTCTTCGCGGGAGCGGCGGCCTGGGCGGTGGCCGTACTCATCAACTTCCTCCAGTAGGCAAGGCGCCGCCAGAGGACAGTGAAAGGGGGTGACGGCGGCGTCTCGTGGAACGCGGTGGTCTGGACCGCGTGGTCTACACCAATTAATGGTGTAGACCAGTTGTAGCACGTGTGACTTAGATAAGGAACCTTCGAATTTTGTGGGCTCAGCCATAGCCGGACAACCGACGACATAAGGCCCCCGGACCAGGGGTCCGAGGGCCTTGCGGAGGGGGCGAAAGGTGGTCCATCGCCCCGGGGGAGGGGGGTCGGAAGGGCCTACGCCTTGGTGTTGTCCCGCTCCAGTTCGTCGCCCACCTCGTCCGGTTCGCGGCCCGGGGTCGGGAGGTTGAACCTGGTGATCGCGAAGCGGAAGATCGCGTAGTAGACGACGGCGAAGCACAGGCCGATCGGGATGATCAGCCACGGCTTGGTGGCCAGGCCCCAGTTGATCACGTAGTCGATCAGGCCGGCCGAGAAGCTGAAGCCGTCGTGTACGCCGAGGGCCCAGGTCACCGCCATCGACACACCGGTCAGCAGCGCGTGGATCGCGTACAGCACCGGGGCGATGAAGAGGAACGAGTACTCGATCGGCTCGGTGATGCCGGTGACGAACGAGGTCAGGCCGACCGAGAGCATCATGCCGCCGACCTCCTTGCGCCGGTGCGGCTTGGCGCAGTGGGCGATGGCCAGGGCGGCGGCCGGCAGGGCGAACATCATGATCGGGAAGAAGCCCGAGGTGAACTGACCGGCGGCCGGGTCGCCCGCCAGGAACATGCTGATGTCACCGTGGACCACCGTGCCGTCCGGCTTGGTGTACGAGCCGAACTGGAACCAGACCGGCACGTTCAGGAACTGGTGCAGACCGATCACCAGCAGCGCGCGGTTGGCCACGCCGAAGATGCCGGAGCCCCACGAGCCGAGTCCGACCAGCCAGTCGCTGAAGCTCTCCAGACCGTCGCCGATCGGCGGCCAGATCCACAGGCAGAGGGCGGCGAAGGCGATGCCGACGAAGGCCATGATGATCGGGACGAGCCGGCGGCCGTTGAAGAAGCCGAGCCAGTCGACCAGCTTCACCCGGTGGTAGCGCTGCCAGAAGAAGGCGGCCAGCAGGCCCATGATGATGCCGCCGAAGACGCCGGGGTTCTGGTACGTGTACCCGGCGAAGGTGTCACCGGCGCCGAGGCAGCCGCCGTTGATGTCCTTGGTGCCCTCCGGGCAGGACTTGGGGAAGGCGTGCAGCACGCCCCGGTAGACGAGGAAACCGGCCACGGCGGCGAGGGCGGTGGAGCCGTCCGCCTTCTTCGCCATGCCGATCGCGACGCCGATGCAGAAGAGCAGGGGCAGGCCGAGGTCGGCGTCGAGGAGCGCGCCACCGGCTCCCGCCATGACCTTGGCGACGTTGGTCCAGCCCAGGCCCTCGTCGCCGAAGACGTCCGGCTGGCCGAGCCGCCCGATGATGCCGGCCGCGGGGAGGACGGCGATGGGCAGCTGCAGGCTGCGGCCCATCTTCTGCAGCCCTTGGAAGAAGCCGTTCCAATGCGACTTCTTCGGTGCGGCTGCGGCGCTCGTACTGCTCATCGGCGTCCTCCCTGACCCGACATGGCCCCGGAACAATCCGGACCAGGCTCTCGTTCACACTGGTGTAGACCAGTTGCGATAGGCTCCCCGGGGCCGATCGAGGGCAGGCCGCCGGTGATCGTCATCATTCGGCAGAACGGCGGACTTCGCTCGCGAGACTGGTCCAACCGTGGGTTACCGTGACAAAGCGGACCTCCGGTGCGCCGAGACTCACGTTCTTTGAACGGAACGGACAGGGAGAAACACATGGCCAGCAAGGCTGAGAAGATCGTCGCCGGGCTCGGTGGGATCGAGAACATCGAAGAGGTCGAGGGCTGCATCACCCGCCTCCGCACCGAGGTCATCGACCCGTCCAAGGTCGACGAGGCCGCCCTCAAGGCCGCCGGCGCCCACGGCGTCGTGAAGATGGGCACCGCCATCCAGGTCGTCATCGGCACCGACGCGGACCCGATCGCCGCGGACATCGAAGACATGATGTGAGCGGTCGCCTCCGCGACTGACGCATCGACGAGGGCCCGTTCCGGCAGGGGAACGGGCCCTTCGTCATGTGCGGCTACGCTCGTCCCATGTCTCGTATCGACGGCCGTACCCCCGAACAGCTCCGCCCCGTCACCATCGAACGCGGATGGAGCAAGCACGCCGAGGGCTCCGTCCTCGTCTCCTTCGGCGACACCAAGGTCTTCTGCACCGCCTCCGTCACCGAGGGCGTCCCGCGCTGGCGCAAGGGCAGCGGCGAAGGCTGGGTCACCGGCGAGTACTCGATGCTCCCCCGCTCCACCAACACCCGCGGCGACCGCGAGTCCGTCCGCGGCAAGATCGGCGGCCGCACCCACGAGATCTCCCGCCTCATCGGCCGCTCCCTGCGCGCCGTCATCGACTACAAGGCGCTCGGCGAGAACACCATCGTCCTCGACTGCGACGTCCTCCAGGCCGACGGCGGCACCCGCACCGCCGCCATCACCGGCGCGTACGTCGCCCTCGCCGACGCCGTCGCCTGGGCGCAGAACAAGAAGCTGGTGAAGGCCGGCCGCAAGCCCCTCACCGGCACCGTCTCCGCCGTCTCCGTCGGCATCGTCGACGGCACCCCCCTCCTCGACCTCTGCTACGAGGAGGACGTCCGCGCCGACACCGACATGAACGTCGTCTGCACCGGCGACGGCCGCTTCGTCGAGGTCCAGGGCACCGCCGAGGCCGAGCCCTTCGACCGCAAGGAGCTCAACGCCCTCCTCGACCTCGCCTCCGGCGGCTGCGCCGACCTCGCCGAGATCCAGCGCAAGGCGCTCGAAGGAACTCTCTGAGGACCCCGGGCGTCTGTCTGGATACGGGCGCACGGGTCGAACCGTGCGCCCCGTCCAGACATTCAGGTACGAGGGGGAGGACCCAACTCTTGAAGCGCCGCCGCTCCATAGCGCTCGCCGTCGCCACCGCCGCCGCACTCACCGGACTGGTCGGCTGCGGTGCGCTCGACAAGGCCATGGACTGCGTCAAGACCGCCGACGCCATCGCCACCTCGGTCGACAAGCTCTCGCAGGCCGTCTCCAGCGCCTCCAACGACCCGACCCAGATCGAGGAGGCCCTGAACAGCATCGACACGGAGCTGGGCAACCTCAAGAACTCGACGGACAACGCGGACCTGTCCAAGGCGGTGGACGACCTCACCAAGGGCGTCGACTCCGTCCGCGCGGCGGTCAAGAACGGCGACACCACCCCCGACATCAAGCCGATCACGGACGCGGCGACGGAGGTCGGCAAGGTCTGCACGCCGGGCTAGCCCGGACCGCCGACCAGGGGCCGCACCGTCCTGCCGGGGCGGCCCCCGATAATCGGCACATGACCCGTCTGATCCTCGCCACCCGCAACGCGGGCAAGATCACCGAACTCCACGCGATCCTCGCCGACGCCGGACTCGACCACGAGCTCGTCGGCGCGGACGCGTTCCCCGAGATCCCCGACGTCAAGGAAACCGGCGTCACCTTCGCCGAGAACGCCCTCCTCAAGGCCCACGCCCTCGCCCGGGCCACCGGCCTGCCCGCCGTCGCCGACGACTCCGGCCTCTGCGTGGACGTCCTCAACGGCGCCCCCGGCATCTTCTCGGCCCGCTGGGCCGGCCGCCACGGCGACGACAAGGCCAACCTGGACCTGCTCCTCGCCCAGCTCGCCGACATCGACGCCCCCCCACCGCGCCGCCCACTTCGCCTGCTCCGCCGCCCTCGCCCTGCCCGACGGCACCGAACGCGTCGTCGAGGGCCGCATGCGAGGCACCCTGCGCCACACCCCGGCGGGCACCAACGGCTTCGGCTACGACCCGATCCTCCAGCCGGACGGCCACACGGTGACCTGCGCCGAACTGACCCCGGCGGAGAAGAACGCGATCAGCCACCGCGGCAAGGCCTTCCGGGCCCTGGTGCCGGTGGTGCGGGAGCTGTTGGGCTGACATCGCCCGAGGAAAGAACGCGTGAGTGCGGCCGGGGGGACTCGAACCCCCACGGGTTTTACCCCACTGGGACCTAAACCCAGCGTGACTGCCAATTCCACCACGGCCGCTCGCTGCCCGGCCATGCTACTGGCCGGGCAGGCTCCGTCACAGGAGCGGGGTCAGATCCCCAGGTCCTTGATGATCTTGGCGACGTGGCCGGTCGCCTTCACGTTGTAGAGGGCGCGCTCGACCTTGCCCTCCTCGTCGACGACGACGGTCGACCGGATCACGCCGGTCACCACCTTGCCGTACAGCTTCTTCTCGCCGAAGGCGCCGTACGCCTCCAGGACCTTCTTCTCCGGGTCGCCGACCAGCGTGACCTTCAGGTTCTCCTTGTCGCGGAACTTCGCCAGCTTCTCCGGCTTGTCCGGGGACACGCCGATGACGTCGTAGCCCGCACCGGCCAGCAGCTCCAGGTTGTCCGTGAAGTCGCAGGCCTGCTTGGTGCAGCCGGGGGTCAGGGCGGCCGGGTAGAAGTAGACGATGACCTTGCGGCCCTTGTGGTCCGCGAGGGAGACCTCGTTGCCGTCCGCGTCGGGAAGGGTGAAGGCGGGGGCGGTGTCGCCGGGCTGCAGTCGCTCGCTCATGGCTCTCCTCGGGAATGTTCGCGTACGCGTTCAGAGCCTAATGGGGGTCGGGGACGACCCGCGGGCGCGGAAGCTGACAGACTGTCCATGGACGACCGGAACACGCCGGTACTCGCCGGTACACGACTACGGAGGCAGCGCGGTGTCGGACGCCAGGACCCCTGCGCAGATCGAGGCGGACATCGTCCGCCGACGCGAGCAGCTCGCCGTCACTCTCGACGAGATCGGCATTCGGGTGCACCCGAAGACGATCATCGGCGACGCGAAGGCGAAGGTCGCCGCCACGGTCGACCACACCGCCGGGCGCGCCTTCGTGGCCGTCAACCGCGTCGTCTCGGACGTGAAGGCCCGCTTCACCCACGAGGACGGCGCGCCCCGCCTGGAGCGCGTGGTGCCGGTGGCACTGGTGGCCGTCGCGGTCGTCGGGCTGATCGCCGCGTCCGCCCGCAAGGGCAGGGACTGAGGAACCGGGGCAACGGAACGCCCCGACCGGGCCGTCCCGGGTACGGGCGACACGCCCGGGCAGGTAGGTTCGAGTCGTGAGCGACAACACCCACGACAAGCTGCCCATCCGGATGCTCCACGACCGGGTCCTGGTCCGTACCGACACCCCGGAAGGGGAACGGCGCTCGGGCGGCGGCATCCTCATCCCGGCGACCGCGGCCGTCGGCCGCCGGCTGGCCTGGGCCGAGGTGGTCGCGGTCGGGCAGAACGTCCGGACCGTCGAGATCGGCGACCGGGTCCTGTACGACCCCGAGGACCGCGCCGAGGTCGAGGTGCGCGGGGTCGCGTACGTCCTGATGCGCGAGCGCGACCTGCACGCCGTCGCCGCCGACCGTTTCCAGGGGCAGTCCGACTCGACCGGGCTGTACCTGTAGCGCGCGGCCTCCTCCCCGTACACGAAGGGCCTGGTGACCGGTGTCACCAGGCCCTTTGCCCGTTCTTTGCTAGGCTGGGGACACCCGACGAGACGCGCCGTACCGGGTTTCACGACAAGACGACGCACCCCTGTTGATCCGTCTCGCGGAGGTGTTCGTCGTCATGGCCTGGGTCCTTCTCATCATCGCCGGTCTGCTCGAGGTCGGCTGGTCGATCGGCATGAAGTACACCGAGGGCTTCACCCGGCTCTGGCCCAGCGTCTTCACGGGCGCCGGGATCGTCCTCTCGATGGTGCTGCTCTCGCAGGCCGCCAAGACCCTGCCGATCGGCACGGCGTACGGCGTCTGGGTCGGCATCGGCGCGGCCGGTGCGGCGGTGTTCGGCATGCTGGTGCTCGGTGAGCCGGCGACCGCCGCCCGGATCTTCTTCGTCTGTCTGCTGCTGGTGGCCGTGGTCGGCCTCAAGGCGACCTCGGGTCACTGACCGGGGGCGGGGGCGGGGGCGGTGTCAGGGCCGGGCCCTGCGCCCGGGCCGGTGTCAGGGCCGGGGTCGGTGCCGTGGGCCGGGGTGCCCGTCAGGTCGTTCCCCAGGCCCCCCGGACCGCCGGGGCCGTCCGGCGCGGGCGCGCTGTGCGCCGGTGGCCGAGGTGCCTCCCGTACGGGCTCCGGGGCCTGCTCCCGTTCCCGTACGGGCTCCTGGCCGTGGCCCGGGCCCGTACGCCGGTCGTCCTCGCGCCGGGGTCCGGCCCCGGCCTGCTCCCACCGCTGCGCCCCCTTCGGCCCCGCCGTCCCGCGCGGCGGCCTGCGGTCGGCCGCCCCCGGGCCCTCGAAGCCCTGCGCCCCGTCCGGGAGGTCCGGCATCGGGGGCACCTGCGGCAGCTCTTCCGCGCCCTCCATGAGCCGCAGGTCGAACTCCTTCGGCGGGACCCCCGCGAGCGCCTCGCGGGTGAACTGGGCCCAGATCTCGGTGGGCGGCCCGCCCCCGTTGATGCGGGGCAGGCCCAGCGCCCCGTACAGCGGTTCCTGGCGGCCCGACTCCGGGTCCTGGCCCATCATCGCCACCACCGTCGCCAGCTCGGGGGTGTAGCCGGCGAACCAGGCCGCCTTGTCGTCCTCCGCCGTGCCCGTCTTGCCCGCCGCCGGCCGCCCGGCCGCGAGCGCCGCCGTGCCGGTCCCGCCCTGGACGACGCTCCGCAGCACGGACGTCGTCGTGTCGGCGGCCTCACGGCCGATCGCCTGGCCGGCCCCGGCCGGGCCCGCGGTGCCCGGCAGCGCCAGCTCCTCGCCGCCCCGGGCGACCTTCTCGACCAGGGTGTACGTGCCGTGGGAGCCGTGGTTGGCGAGCGTGGCGTACGCCTGCGCGAGGTCCAGGACGCTCGCCGTGGCCGGGCCGAGCGCGATGGAGGGGGAGGAGGTGAGGTCGGGGGTGTTCCGGGGCAGGCCGAGCGCGACCGCGGCCTCGCGGACCCGGCCGGGGCCGACGTCCACGGCCATCTGCGCGTACACGGCGTTCACCGACCGGTCGGTGGCGGACCGCACGGTGATGTCGCCGTAGCTGGTGTCGTCCTCGTTCGCCGGGTCGTAGAGGGCGCCGTTCCACCCCTGCACCGGGCGCCGGTTGTCGCCGTCGTAGTAGGTGTTCGGCGTGATCCGTTCACCCTCCTGGGTCAGTGCGCCGTGCTGGAGCGCCGCGGCGAGGACGAAGGGCTTGAAGGTGGAGCCGACCTGGTAGTCGCGGCGGGTGGCGTTGTTGACGAACTGCCGGGTGTAGTCGATGCCGCCGTAGAGGGCGACGACCCGGCCGCTCGCCGGTTCGACGGCCGCGCCGCCGACCCGTACGTACCGGTCGGCGGGGTTGCGGGCCGGGTCCAGCCTGTCGTTCACGTGCTCGTCGACGGCCCGCACGAGGGCGTCCTGCTTGGCCCGCTCCAGGGTGGTGGTGATCCGGAAGCCCCCGGCGGCCAGGGTCTTCTCGTCGACGATCCCGCGCTCGGTCAGGTACTGGGCGACGGCCTGCGCGAGGTAGCCGCGCTGCCCGGAGAGGCCGGCCGAGGCGTGGGCCGGCTGCGGGGTGGGGAAGACGGCGGCGGCGCGGCCGGCGGGGGACAGCCAGCCCTCCTTGACCATGCCGTCGAGGACGTAGCGCCAGCGGGCGAGCGCGCGGGGCCGGTTCTCGGGGTGGGCGGCGACGTCGTACGCGTTGGGGGCGTTGAGCAGCGAGGCGAGGTACGCGCCCTCGGCGGTGTCGAGGTCCTTGGCGTCCTTGCCGTAGTAGGCGCGGGCGGCGGCCTGGATCCCGTACGCGTTGCGCCCGAAGTAACTGGTGTTCAGGTACCCCTCCAGGATCTCCGCCTTGCTCTTCTCGCGGCCCAGCTTGATCGCGATGAAGAACTCCTTCGCCTTGCGGGTGAGGGTCTGCTCCTGGCCCAGGTAGTAGTTCTTGACGTACTGCTGGGTGATGGTCGAGCCGGACTGGCGGCCCTTGCCGGTGAGGGTGTTCCAGGTGGCGCGGACCATGGCCCGGGGGTCGACCGCGGGCGCCGTGTGGAAGTCGCGGTCCTCGGCGGCCAGCACGGCGTCCCGGACGCCGGCCGGGACCTGCGCCAGGCTCACGTTCTCCCGGTCGACCTCGCCGGCGCGGGCGATCGGGCTGCCGTCGCTGTAGAGGAACAGGTTGGACTGGGCGACCGCGGTGGCGTTGGCGGACGGGATGTCCACGAGGAGGTAGCCGGCGACGAAGCCGCCGAGCAGCAGCAGGCCGCCGAGGACGACGAGCCCGAGCAGTCGCCGCAGGAGGCGGCGGGGACCGCGGGGGCGGTGGGGGTGGCGCCCGCGGGACGGGGGCGGGGGCGGGGACGCGGCGGGGACGGTCGGGTCCCGGGGCTCCCAGGAGGAGGACTCGGCGGACGTCCCACCGGACGTTCCACCGGACGTGCCGTCTGGCACCCCATGTGATGGCCCGCCTCGCGCCCCACGTGACGGCCCACGTGACGGGCCACGTGATGGGCCATCGGATGACCTGCCGAATGAAAGGGACATAAGGTCACATCCTGCCCCTGCGGGCCCGAAAACCGGTCGCGACGGCACGGGAAGTCCCCCTAAGGTCGGGCCCTTTGCGCGGAGTGACCGACCGGAGGGAGCAGGGGACATGCTGCGGCTCTACGCGACCGTCGCCGCCGGTGGGTTCAGGCGCCATGCCACCTACCGGGTGGCCACGGCGGCGGGGGTGTTCACCAACACCGTCTTCGGCTTCATCCTGTCGTACACCTACATCGCCCTCTGGGACGCCCGTCCCACGCTCGGCGGATACGACATGGGCGACGCCCTCGCCTACGTGTGGATCGGCCAGGGCCTCATCACCGTCTGCGGGCTGATGGGCGGGGGCTTCGAGGAAGAACTCATCGAGCGGATCAGGACCGGCGACATCGCGGTCGACCTCTACCGGCCCGCCGATCTGCAGACCTGGTGGTTCGCCGCGAACCTGGGCCGCGCCGCGTACCAGCTGCTCGGCCGAGGGATCGCCCCCATGGTCTTCGGCGCCCTCGTCTTCGACCTGACCCTGCCGGACAGTCCCTGGACCTGGCCCGCCTTCCTCGGCTCGGTGGCGCTCGGCGCGATCGTCAGCTTCGCCCTCTGGTACCTGGTGGCGCTGAGCGCCTTCTGGCTGCTCGACGGCCAGGGCGTGGTCCAGGCGGCCTGGCTCGGCGGCCTGTTCTTCTCCGGGATGCTGCTCCCGCTCAACGTCTTCCCCGGCGCCCTGGGCGAGGTGGCGCGGATGCTGCCCTGGGCCTCGATGCTGCAGGTGCCGGCCGATGTGTACCTGGGGCGGTACGAGGGCTGGGGGCTGCTGGGGGTGTACGCGTTCCAGGCCGGCTGGGCGGTCGTCCTGCTGGCGACGGGCCGGGCGGTGCAGGCGGCGGCGACGCGGAAGGTGGTGGTGCAGGGTGGCTGAGCCTGTCGAGAACGCGGCGAACGCGGCGAACGCGGCGAGCGCGGAGGGGGCGGCGAGCGTGGCGAGCGCGGCGAGCGTGGAGCGCGTCACGGGCGTGGACCACATGGACCACGTGGACCACATGGATCGCGCGGAGCACGTGGACCGCGCGGAGCACGTGGACCGCGCGGAGTACGCCGGGCGCGGCGCGGGTGAGGAGGCGTGGTCCGGTTCGGGCGTGGCCGAGTCCTGGCGTACGTACCGGATGGTGGCGGCGATGTGGATCCGGTCCACCCTCGCCTACCGCTCCTCCTTCGCCCTGACCTTCCTCTCCTCCCTCGTCGCCACCTTCTTCGACTTCGTCGTCATCCTCCTGATGTTCGGTCAGGTGCGCGGGCTCGGCGGCTTCTCCTTCGCGGAGGTCGCGTTCCTGTACGGGGCGACCGGGACCTCGTTCGGCCTGGCGGACCTGGTGATGGGCTCCTTGCCGCGGATGGGCAAGCGGGTGCGCGACGGCTCGCTGGACACCTTCCTGCTGCGCCCCGCCCCGGTCCTCGCGCAGGTCGCGGCGGACCGTTTCGCGCTGCGGCGGCTGGGGCGGATCGCCCAGGGGCTGCTGGTGCTGGTCTGGGGGCTGGTGGTGCTGGAGGGTGTGGAGTGGACGCCGCTGAAGGTGCTCCTGGTGCCGGTGATGCTGCTGAGCGGCGCGCTGATCTTCGCCGCGCTGATGGTGCTGGGCGCCTCGCTCCTGTTCTGGCTCCAGGACGCCGGCGAGGTGACGAGCTCCTTCACGTACGGCGGCAACACGATGCTCCAGTACCCGCCGACGATCTTCGCCCAGGACCTGGTGCGGGGCGTCGTCTACGTCGTGCCGCTCGCCTTCGTCAACTGGCTGCCCGCCCTGTACGTCCTCGGGAGGACGCCGCCGGCCGGGGTGCCGGGGTGGGCGGCGTTCGCGTCACCCCTGGTCGCGGCGGTGTGCTGCGCGGTGGCGGGGCTGGCGTGGCGGGCGGGACTGCGCAGCTACCAGTCGACAGGAAGCTGAGGTATCCATCCATGGCGTCCATGGATCCGTTCATCGAACTGGAAGGCCTGGAGAAGGTCTTCACCGTCCGCCGCAGGGCGGGCCTCGTCCGCCGCGAGAAGCGGGAGGTCCGGGCGGTCGACGGCATCTCCTTCCGGGTCGCCGAGGGCGAGATGGTCGGCTACATCGGCCCCAACGGCGCCGGGAAGTCCACGACGATCAAGATGCTGACCGGCATCCTCACCCCGAGCGGCGGCCGGCTGCGGGTGGCCGGCATCGACCCTTCGCGCGAGCGCACCCGGCTGGCCCGCCGCATCGGCGTGGTCTTCGGCCAGCGCACCACGCTCTGGTGGGACCTGCCGCTGCGCGACTCGTACACGCTGGTCCACCGCATGTACCGGATCCCCGATGCGCGCTACGCCGAGAACCTCGCCCGTTGCGTCGAGCTGCTCGACCTCGGCGACCTGCTCGACGTACCGGTGCGGCAGCTCTCCCTCGGCCAGCGGATGCGCGGGGACATCGCGGCGGCGCTGCTGCACGACCCGGACGTGCTGTACCTGGACGAGCCGACGATCGGCCTGGACGTCGTGTCGAAGGCGAAGGTCCGCGGCTTCCTGCGCGAGCTGAACGCGACCCGCGGCACGACGGTCCTGCTCACCACCCACGACCTGACCGACATCGAGCAGCTGTGCAGCCGGGTGATGGTCATCGACCACGGGCGCCTGATGTACGACGGGGAGCTCGCCGGACTGCACGAGGCCGGGGAGAGCGAGCGCCTGCTGGTGGTCGACCTGGCACGGGAGTCGGCGCCCATCGAGGTGCCGGGCGCCCGCTTCGTACGCGCGGAGGGACCCCGCCAGTGGCTGGCGCTCCCCGCCTCCTCCTCCGCGGCCCCGGTGGTGGCGGCGGTGGCCGCGGCGTACCCGCTGGTGGACCTGTCGGTGCGGGAGCCGGACATCGAGGCGGTGATCGCGAAGATGTACGGGGGCGGGTACGCGGACGGGGACGGGCACGGGGAACTCCGGATGCGCCCCAGGAGTCACTGAGATAGGGAGAAAGGGAGGTGAGGTGATGGTGAGCTTCACGTACACGGCCGCGGACGAGGAGAAGAGCAAGGGCGTCCGGCGGATGAAACTGCTGGCGACGGGCCTGCTCGCGTTCGTGGCGCTGGTGTTCGCCCTGGCGACGTGGGCGAAGAACGCGGGCGCCGGGCCGTGGGCGGGCTATGTGGCCGCCGCCGCGGAGGCGGGCATGGTCGGCGCGCTGGCCGACTGGTTCGCGGTCACCGCCCTGTTCCGCCGCCCCCTCGGCCTCCCCATCCCGCACACGGCGATCATCCCCACCAAGAAGGACCAGCTGGGCGCCTCGCTCGGCACCTTCGTGGGCGAGAACTTCCTCTCCGCCGACGTCGTACGGGGCAGGCTGCGCGGCTTCGGCATCGCACGCCGCCTCGGCGTGTGGCTGGCGGACCCGGTCCACGCGGACCGGGTCACCTCCGAACTGGCCGCGGCGCTGCGCGGCGCCCTCACGGTCCTCCGCGACTCCGACGTGCAGGCGGTCGTGGGCGAGGCGATCACCCGCCGGGCGGAGGCCGCCGAGATCGCCCCCGGCCTGGGCAAGACCCTGGAGCGCATGGTCGCCGACGGCTCCCACCACCGGGCGGTGGACCTGGTCTGCACCCGCGCCCACGACTGGCTGGTCACGCACGGGGACTCGGTGATGGACGCGGTACAGGGCGGGGCGCCGGGCTGGACCCCGCGCTTCGTGGACCGGCGCATCGGCGAGCGCGTCTACAAGGAGCTCCTCCGCTTCGTGACGGAGATGCGCGACATGCCGGCCCACCCGGCGCGCGGCGCGATCGACCGCTTCCTGACGGACTTCGCCGCCGACCTCCAGTCCGACACCGACACCCGCGCCCGCGTCGAACGCCTCAAGTCGGACCTCGTCTCCCGCCCGGAGGTGCAGGACCTCATCGCCTCGGCCTGGTCCTCGGTCCGCGCCCTGATCCTGGCCGCCGCCGAGGACGACCAGAGCCAGCTCCGCCGCCGCGCCCGCGCCTCCCTGATCTCCCTCGGCACCCGGCTGGCCACCGACGACCGCCTGCAGGCGAAGGTCGAGGGCTGGGTGGAGGACGCCGCCGCCTACGTGGTCACCACCTACCGCGCCGAGATCACCTCCCTGATCACCGACACGGTCGCCGGCTGGGACGCCACCCAGACCTCGAAGAAGATCGAGGCCAACATCGGCCGCGACCTCCAGTTCATCCGCATCAACGGCACGGTGGTCGGCGCCTTGGCGGGCCTGCTGATCTACACGGTCAGCCACGCGGTGGGCGGGTAGAGTCCGCTGGACACGACCGCGGACGGGGGAGCGCGATGAACTGGCTGAGCCGGAGCTTGAGGAACAGAGGAGCCAGCCGCAACGGACAGGGCGGACAGGGCCGGCACGAGGGGCAGAACGGTCAGGGCGACCAGGGCGACCAGGGCGACGCCCGCCCCAGCCCCACCCCGCGCCCCCTGACCGGAGTCTCCAAGACCCTTACCCCACCCCCCGCCGCTCCCGGGCCCGCGCCCGCCCTGACCACGGCGGGCGCGCCGGTCCTCCAGCGGACGACCGGCACCGCGGACCGGGTGGTGGAGCTGACCACGGGCGCGCAGCCGGTGATCATCGGCATCACGCACCACGGCCCGGGCCACTTCGTGGTGGACGCCCTGGACGGCAGGCTCCGCGCGGGCAGCCAGCTCGTCTACACGGACGGCCCGTTCGCCGCCCGCGCCCTGGCCAACGCCGACGGCCGCCCGGTCCGCGCCCTGCGGATCCAGGCGGAGGCCCCGTGGACGATCGAGCTCACGGACCTGACCGACGCGGTCACCCTGGACACGTACGCGGAACGCCCCGCCTCCGACGTCCTCCGCTACACGGGCGGCCCGGCGATCGCGACCCTCCACTACCGGGGCACCCCGACCGCCTCCGACGGCGGCTACTTCCTCACCGACACCTTCGCCCCCGACGGCTCGGGCTTCCTCGACGTCCTGGCCAACCACACGGGCCCCTGGCAGGCCGAAGCCCCCTTGGCCGGCCCGTGCCTGGTGTACGCGCGCGCGGACGGCCCGTGGAGCATCGAGGTGCGAGCGCTCGGCGGGTAGCGGAACGTCCGGGGGGCCTCACCGCCCCCTCCGCCGCCCCGGGGAGCGAACCCCTACGCCGCCCCGGGGAGCGGGCCCTACGCCGCCCGCCGGGTCACGGCGTACGCGGCCCCGGCCATCCCACCGGCCACGGCGAACACCGCGGGCCACGCCCCGATCTTCTTCGCCAGCGGATGCGACCCGGCGAACGCGGCCACGTACGCCGCCGTCAGCCCCCCGGCGACCTTCGCCCCACCGACCGCCTGCCACTCCCGAGCCGCCACCCCACCAGCCACGGCCAGCACGACCCCACCCAGCGGCCGCTTCTTCGTCCACCGGGCGACGGCATACCCACCGACGAGCCCGGCGGCGGCTATGGCGGGGGAGGGGATGCGGGCGCTGGGCATGGCAGCGGTCCTTTCATGTGGCGACAGTCAACCCCGAGCCTAACGACCCACTACTCGGGGCCGAGGGTCACATCCACCGTGAGCTGATCCGACTGCCCGCGCTTACCAGGACTCCTGGCCATCCGCTCGTCATCGACCAGAGCTGGAGACGCCACGGATGAACGCGCTCCAAGCGTCCCCGGGTATGGCCAGCAGGGGCCCTCCCGGTTGCTTCGAATCGCGTATCAAGGCCCCGTCGTCGGTTCGGGAGCACTCGACGCACTCGCCGCCAGAGCCGTTGCTGTACGAGGACTTGAACCACTGGCTGGGGTCGGGCGTTGCAGATGTGGAGCTGCTCATTTCGCGTAGTCCTTCAGTAGGGTCGTGATGACCTGGATCGAGCGGTGGGGGCTTGCCGCCGCGGCGCGCAGATTGTCGAAGGCCCTGCCGTACGCGCGTACCTCGTCGGCTCCTTCCAGGTAGACGGCATCCGTGATGCCGTCCCGGTACACGATGTCTGGATCCTCGGGGTCGGGGAAGCCCAGCATGCTGAACGTGCCTGTCGCGGGGTACGGCCCAGCGTCGAAAGTCAGGACTTGCAGAGTGACGTTGGGGAGTTCGGCCATCTCCAGCACCTTCTCAAGCTGCTCGCGCATGACAGCCTGATCTCCGATGACGGAGCGCAGCGCGCTCTCGTGCACGACGAACCAGCTGTCCGGCGCGCTGGGTGACCGAAGGCGCTCCTGGCGTTCCATCCGGACGCGTACGGCGCGGTTGATGTCCTCGTCGGTCATCTGATTGGTCGCGCGATGTAGTTCGGCGGCGTACCTCGGGGTCTGCATAAGTCCGGGCACGAACTCGTTCTGGTACTGCCGGAAGGTGGAAGCGTCCTGTTCTAGGCCCACGTAGATCGAGAACCAGGCGGGTACGCCGCTGTCGTGGGCCTGCCACCAACCCTTCGTCTTCGCCTGCCGTGCGAGTGATTTGAGGAACTCAAGTAGCTCGTCGTCCACGTCATAGAAGCGGCAGAGCGCTTCGACGTCGGATGGCTGGACCCTTCCAGTGCCCGTTTCCATGCGGTTGACCTTGGAACCGCTCCAATCGAGGGCCGCGCCGACTTGGGCGCACGTCATCCTTCTCGATTCGCGGAGCTTCTTGAGTTCGATCGACAGGCGTCGACGGCGAGCAGTGGGTGAACCAGCCACCTCAACCCCTCCTTATCTAGCGGAGGTTCAGTCTGCGTATCCAGGAGGTGGCCGGCCAATCGCTCGATCGTGGGAATCTCGCGGTGCACATTGCATCCCGGGATGTGCAACGCAATGCTAGTGGTCCATCACGGTCAGTCATCGCGATGGAGTGGGGAACGGCATGGGCGACGACGGGTGCATGGTGCGGAGGCCGTGGGAGCTTCCGTTCCTTGCCGAGGCGAAGGAGGTGGCCGCGCTTCGGCGCATCGTGCGGCTCCACCTCAAGATGTGGGGCTTGCCACGGCAGGTCGGGGTCGCGCAACTCTGTGTGAGCGAGCTCGTGACGAACGTGATCCTGCACGTCGGGCCACGGACGCCGACGGCGCTACGGCTCTCGATGAACGGAACGTACCTTCGGATTGAGGTGCGCGATCCAGACTGCCGGGCGCTGCCGACGCTGGTCGCCGCGGGGCCGGGGTCTGACTCGGGGAGAGGGCTGGCGCTCGTCGATGCGATGGCTGACCGCTGGGGTGTGTTGCTCGGAGCGGACCGGAAGGTGACGTGGTGCGAGATCGCTACCGACCTCATGAGTCCGAACGGTCATGGGGGAGGCGTGCGCGTCACTCGAGCGGAGGCCATGATCTCCCTCTACGGCACCGTGGCCTCCCCGCGAGCGGTCAGTGCGAGTCGGCTGAGTGCCGCGGTGGCCAAGGACGCGGCGATTGACGTGATCGTGGATCTCCTGCATTGGTCGGGGGCCCATGGGTACGACGCCGATGACGTTCTGGATATGGCGCAGATGCGATTCGAGGCTGGCATGTGAGCCGCGCCGAACCTGACGGGGTGAAGCGAACTCCTGTGTACCGCAGGGCCCCCTGATCTAAATTCCCTGTATGGGGATTCGAGACTTGCTCGGCGAGGTCGCGGGCACGTACGACCGTCACGCCGGTTCGGGGCGCGATGTGAAGGGGCAGCAGGTCCTGCGAGGAGTGGCGGGGCGTACTGATTTGGCGCTTCCGCCCGGCTTCAAGGCGAAGGGGCACGGAGGGCAGACAACGCCAGCCGCGACCCCTTGGATCGGTGTCTTCGAGGAGGGTGGCCAGCGTGACCCCAAGAAGGGTTTGTACCTCGCCTACATCTTCAGTGAGGACCTGAAGGACGTGTCGTTGACCTTGCAGCAGGGGATCACCTGGCTGGAGGACCGACTCGGCAGAGGTCAGGCACGCGAAGACCACCTCCGACGCCACGCGGCTCGACTCCGCAGAGCCGTGCGACGGCAGGATCGTCAGGGCTGGATCGACGAGCCACAGCTCCGTGACGGGGCGGCGCGACCCAGGGCGTACGAGGCGGCCAGCGTCATCGCCAAGACGTACGACACGGGCGCCCTGCCCAGTGATGTCGCGCTGATGGAAGACCTGCTGCTGGGGATCGAGTCCCTACGGCTGGCTGAATCGGCGGATCGCGTGTGGTGGGGGAGCGATTCCCCTGAGGCGCTTGAATTGTCGTACGAACCCGGCCATCACGCTCCCCAGCCGGTCACGAATCCGCTCGCGAACTTCCGGCCGAAGGACAGCAGTGACTACGTGGCGCAGATCCGTGCGCGGCAGCAGGTGAAGCGGCGCAGCCACGAGACGCTGATCGGAGACTTCGGCCTCCACGTCTGCGAGCGCGGGTTTGTCCCGGTAACGGAGCTTCAACACCCCAGGGACCTTGTGTTGCGTCCCCGGGGCGCGTCAGCGGAGTCGGGTGGGGAGTGGCTGGTCGAGGCAAAGGTCGTCCGCAATGGGAATCCCACTCAGGCGGTGCGCGAGGCCGTCGGACAGCTCTACGAGTACCGCCACTTCCTGTACGCGAAGCGACCTGAGCCCTTCCTCATAGGCCTCTTCTCCGAAGAGATCGGCGCCTATGCCCCGTACTTGGAGGAGCAGGGAATCGCCTCGATCTGGCGGGACGGTTCCGGGTGGGGCGGCTCCTCCAAGGCTCAGGAGTGGGGCATGACCTCGTAGCGCGGACTCAGACCTGGTCCCGCCCGTGGCACCCCCCGTACCCCCGCCCCGACCCGCACCAGCACTCCGCCCCCCGCAGCGGCGGCCAGGCCGTGGCGCGGCCTCGGGCGGCGAGGGTGGTGGCGTACTGGGGGAGGAGGTCGGGGTTGGCGGGGGTGGAGGATTCGGAGGCGGCGAAGGCCTCGTAGGAGGGGACCGTCGCCGGGACGATGCCCAGGTTCGGGGTGCCGGCCTGGGCGAGTTCGCGGAGGGAGGCCTCGATGTCGGTCAGGTGCGCCCGGTAGGTGGGGTACTCCGCCTCCAGCTCCGGGTAGGCCGCCAGGAGCTCGTCCAGTTCCCGCTCCGGCCAGTGCAGGACCGCCACCGGGAAGGGGCGGGACAGGGCGGTGCGGTAGGAGCCCAGCTCCGAGCGGAGGCGGGTGATCTCGGCCTGGAGCTCGGCCGGGTCCGAGGAGCCCAGGGCCCACAGGCGCTTCGGGTCGTGCAGCTCGTCCAGGGGGACGTCGCCGGTGTGGAGGCGGTCCGCCAGGGTGTCGTGCCCGTCGTGCGGCAGTGCCAGCAGGCGGCGGACGCGGTGGCGGGCGGCCAGGAGGGACTGCAGGGCGTACGAGACGTCCTCGGAGGACAGCGGCACCAGCAGGTCCGCGGCCTCCGTGAACGTCGCCTCCGCCTCCTCCAGCTCGTCGTGGGACTCCAGCGTCTCCGCCGCGATCTCCCACGGGGCCGGGTCCGCCGGGCGTTCCCGCCGGACGCCCTCGATGATCGCGCGGGCCTCCGCCTCGTGCCCGTACTCCCACAGGTTCGCCGCCTTCAGGGACCTGATGAGGAGCGGGGAGGCCGGGGAGGCGGAGAGCAGGGAGTCGTACAGGGACGTCGCTCGTTCGCGCTCGCCCGCCAGTTCCAGGTGGGCCGCCGCGCGCAGCAGCAGCGGTTCGCGGTCCTCCGGGTACTGCCCCGCGGTGCGGAGCAGGCGCTCGGCTTCGGTGGTGTGGTCGGCAGACATGTCGGGGCGCATGTCGACCACCGTACTGCTGTACGGCCCTGGAGAGTTGGTGCCTCAGCGCTTATCGTGCCCGCCGTGCGGGGTCGGAATCCGGTGGTCGTTCAGGGGCGCGCGGGACGCGGAGGCGTCGGCCGCGCCCTCTGGGTGGGCGCCGAGGTCATCGTCACCTGCGGGCTTGTGCTGGTCCTCTTCGTCGTCCACCAGATGTGGTGGACCAACGAGCAGGCCCGCGCCCAGGCCGTCGAACAGGTGCGGGACCTGGAGAGGGAGTGGGACAGCTCACCCTCCGGCGCGGACGGATCGGCAGGGGCCGGGGGAGTCCCCGCGGGGGGCGAGTCGCCCGGGGGCGGGCAGGATTCCGCGGGAGCGGGGTGGCAGGACGCCGGCGGCGGGGAGGACTCCTCGGGTGACGGGGCCGGCCGGGCCGCCGGTTCCTCCGGTTCGGCCGGTGGCCGGCCTCCCGTCACCTCCTCCGCCTACGCCGTCCTCCGCATCCCCCGCCTCGGCCTCACCGTCCCCGTCGCCGACGGCGTCGGCAAGCGGAGCGTGCTCGACCGGGGGTTCGTCGGGCACTACCCGGGCACCGCCGGGCCCGGCCGGACCGGGAACTTCGCGCTCGCCGGGCACCGGAACACCCACGGCGAGCCCTTCCGCCACGTGAACCGGCTGCGGAAGGGGGACCTCATCGGGGTGCGGACGCGCCAGGGGTCCTACACCTACCGCGTCGACCTCGTCCTCCCGCAGACCTCGCCCCGCGACACCGGCGTCATCGCCCCCGTACCCCGGTCCCTCTACAAGCCGTCCTACGGGTACGACGAGCCCGGGGCCTATCTCACCCTCACCACCTGCACCCCGGAGTTCTCCTCCACGTACCGGCTGATCGTGTGGGCCAGGCTCGTGCGCCAGGGCGCCTCCTAGGGGGCAGGGCATAGGCTCGACCGGGTGATCAAGCGCCGTCCCCATCTGCTGTGGCTGCTCGTGCCGTACCTCCTGTTCGTCGCGGCCCTGCCCTTCGTCAACCACGTCCCGCTTCTCCTCTTCTGGCTGCTCGGGGCCACCGTCCTCACCCCCTTCTCCGTCGCCCTCGCGCGGCGCGGGGACCGGCGGGCCGCGGGAGCGAAGTGAGTGCGGCGCTCTGGATCGTCGGCGGGTTCCTCGTGCTCACCGTCCTCCTCGGGCTGCTCGCCGTGCGGCGCCAGGAGAGCGGCGGGCTGGCCGACTGGTCCGTCGGCGGGCGCTCGCTCGGGCCGGTGTTCATCTGGGTGCTGATGGCGGGGGAGGGGTACACCAGCTTCAGCTATCTCGGGGCCGCGGGCTGGGGCTACAACTACGGCGCCCCCGTCCTCTACGTCGTCGCCTACATGTCCTGCGGCTACGCCCTGGGCTACCTCGTCGGGCCGATGCTCTGGGGGTACGCCCGCAAGCACGGGCTCGTCTCGATCAGCGACATGGCCGCCCACCGCTACGGCCGCCCCTGGCTCGGCGCGGTGGTCGCGGTGCTCGCCACCGTGTTCCTGCTGCCGTACATCCAGCTGCAGATCACCGGCATGGGCGTCGTGCTCTCGACGGTCTCGTACGGGCGGATCGGGCTCGACCTCGCCTACTTCCTCGCCTTCGCCGTCACCACCGGCTTCGTCGTCGTCAGCGGGCTGCGCGGCAGCGCCTGGGTCTCCGTCCTCAAGGACGCCCTCGTCATCCTCACCCTCGGCTTCCTCGCCGTGTACGTGCCGCTGCACTACTTCGACGGGTACGGGGAGTTCCTCGGCCGGCTCGTCGACGAGAAGCGCGAGTGGCTGGCGCTGCCCGGGCACGGGGGTGCGGCGAGCGGGTACGGCGTCGGCTGGTTCGCCTCCACCACCCTGCTCAACTCCCTCACCGTGGTGATCTTCCCGACCACCGTCGCCGGCTACCTCGGCGCCCGCGACGCCGACACCCTGCGCCGCAACGCCGTCTGGCTGCCCGCCTACAACGTCCTGCTCTTCGTGCCCATGCTGCTCGGCATGGCCGCCCTCTTCGTCGTCCCCGGTCTCACCGGCGCCGGCTCCAACCTCGCCCTCTTCGAGCTGGTCACCGACTCGCTGCCGCCCTGGGCCGTCGGCCTCGTCGGCGTCGCCGCCGCGCTCTCCTCCATCGTGCCCATGGCCGTGTTCATGCTGGTCGTCGGCACCATGTGGGGGCGCAGCGTGCTCTCCCTCCTGCCCCGGCTCCGGGACCGCGAGAAGGGGCTCTCCCAGCTCGTCGTGGTCGTCGCCGGGGTGCTCGCGCTGGTCATGACGTACACCGCGCCCAACACCCTCGTCCGGCTCTCCCTCATCTCGTACGAGGGGATGGCGCAGCTCCTCCCGCTGCTCCTGCTGGGGCTCGTGTGGCGGCGGATGAGTCTGTACGGCGGGGTCTGCGGGCTCGTCGTCGGGGTCGTGCTGGTCTGCTGCCTGGTCTTCACCGGGAACGACCCCCTCTGGGGCCTCAACGCCGGGCTCCTCGCCCTGCTCGTCAACCTCGCCGTCGCGGTCCTCGTCAGCCGGTACGGGCCCGCCGGCCCCGAGGACCCGCGGCGGGACGAGGACGTCCTCGCCCGCGAGGAGTTCACCGACGCCCGGCTGCCGGGGACGACGGGTGACCCGGCGGCCGGTGCCGGTGCCGGTGCCGATGCCGGTGCCGGTTCCGGCACCGGGGGCGTTTCCAACGAGGCCGGTGTCCGCGGGGGCGGCGTCCGCGGAGCCGGTGCCCGCGGGGGCGGCGCCTCGCCCTCAGGTGCCTGACCCTCCGGCACCTCGCCCCCGCCCCGCCGCCAGCGTCACCGCCGCCCCGCCCAGGCCCAGGGCCGCCGAGGCCAGCAGGGCCGTGTCCGGGCCGGTCGTCGACAGGGCGAGGGCCAGGGCCACGCCGGCCGAGGAGCCGATGTAGCGGGCCGTGTTGTTGGCGCCCGAGCCCATCGCCACCCGCTCCCGCGGCACGGAGTCCACGGCCAGCCGGGGCAGGGCGGCGTTCAGCAGGCCGCTGCCCGCGCCCGCCACGACCAGGCCGGGCAGCATGCGCGGCCAGCCCGCGCCCTCCAGGGCGCCGAACAGGGCGAGCACCCCGGCTGTCGAGAGGCCGAAGCCGAGGGCCAGTTGGTACGTGGCGGAGAGCCGGCCCGCGAGGCGGCGGGACTGCAGCGCCACCACGAACGCCGTGCCCGACCACAGCAGGAAGAGCCAGGCCGTCGTCAGTGCGGCCATCCCCGCGCCCCGCTGGAGCAGCGCGGGCAGCACGCTGAAGAAGCCGATCACCGCCAGGCCCGTGAACAGCGCCCCCGCCGTCGCCGCCCGGAACGCCGGGGTGCGGAACAGGGCCAGGTCGATCATCGGCGCGGCGGCGCGCCGCTCGACCCGGACGAAGAGCGCCCCCAGGGCGGCGGCCGCCAGGGCGAGGAGGCCGACCGACGGGCGCAGCCAGCCGTCCCGGCCCAGGGTCAGCGCGGTGAGCAGCGAGGCGAGGGCCAGGCCCAGGGCGAGCGCCCCGGCCAGGTCCGTCCGGCCCTCGCGCGGGGCGCGGGACTCGTCGAGGGTGCGGGTGCCGAGCGCGGCCACCAGGAGGGTGGCGGAGCCCAGGGCCAGGTACGTCCAGCGCCAGTCGGCCAGGGTGCTGACGGTGCCCGCGAGCAGCGGGCCCAGCGCGATGCCCGCGCTGACGAAGGCGCCCCACACGGCCGTCGCCCTGATCCGCTCCGGGCCCGTCGGGAAGGCGTGCGCCAGCAGGCCGAGGCTGGCGGCGAGCACGGCCGCGCTCGCCGCGCCCTGGGCGACGCGGGCGAGGGTGAACGTGAGGGTGGAGGCGGCGAAGCCGCCGAGCGCGGTGGTGAGGCCGAGGCCGAGGGTGCCGAGCAGGAAGACCCGGCGCCGCCCGTGGGCGTCGGCGAGGCTGCCGGCCACCAGGAGGAGGACGGCGAGGCCGAGCGGGGTGCCGTTGAGGAGCCAGGCCTGGAGGGAGGCGGGGGTGCCGAAGGCGCGGGCCGTGCTGGGCAGGGTGAGCATCGGGGCCGTGTAGTTCATCAGCGTCAGCGCGGTGGCGGCGCTGGTCACGGCGAGCGTGGCACGACCGCGCGGGGCCGGGCCGGGGTGCGGGGCCGAGGGTGCCGGGCCGGGGTGCGCGGTCGAGGGCGCCGGGGCGGCGGGAGCGGCTGCGGTGGCCGGGGTGCCGGCGCCGGCCGCGGTGGCGGCGGGCCGGAGGGCCGGGGCCGCGGCGGTGGCGCCCTCGGCCGCGGCGGCGGCCTCGGTGGTCGGCGGCTGGGGCATGGCAGGACCTCGGCTTCCGTAGGTTCGTTCACTGAACCTTGAGCGTCCTCGTACCGTACCAGTCAAGGTTCATTCATTGAACCTGCTCCTCTATGCTCGTTCCCATGGCCCTCGGCAAGGACTACGCGACCCAGCAGTGCTCCATCGCCCGCGCCCTCGAAGTCGTCGGCGAGCGCTGGACCCTCCTCGTCGTGCGCGACGCCTTCTACGGCGTGCGCCGCTACAACGACTTCCTCCTCCACCTCGGCGCCCCCCGCGCCGTCCTCGCCGCCCGGCTCCAGGCCCTCGTCGAGGCCGGGGTGCTCGACCGGCACCGCTACCAGGAGGCGCCGCCGCGCGACGAGTACCTGCTCACCGAGCGCGGCATCGCCCTCTGGCCCGTGCTGCGCTCCCTCGGTCTCTGGGGGCGGGAGGCCCAGCCCGGCGCCGTCCCCATGCGTCACTTCCATCACGTCGACTGCGGCACCGAGGTCGGCCCGTACGGCGAGTGCCCCGCCTGCCGGATCCCCGTCCACCCCGCCGACATCGAGATGCGCCCGGGCGCCGGGCTCGATCCGGACCCCGCCGATCCGGTCGGCCGCGCCCTCCTCGCGCCCCGCCGGCTCCTCGTACCGCTGGAGACCGGTCGTGTATAACGGGTGGAACGCGTACATCGGGTAAGCGGGCGACACGAACGCGCGGACGAGCGGACGAGCGGACGGACAGGAGGCGGGCATGGGCAACGGACTGCTGCTCCGCGTCCTCGCGCCGCTCCTCTTCCTCCTCGCCCTCGCCGACCTGCTGCTCTCCGAGGGCTCGACCGGCGCCGGTCTCTCCGCCGCCGTCGCCATGGCCGCGACCGCCCTCGTCTGCTCCCTGATCGGCGCCGGCGCGGTCCTGCCGGTGCCGCCTACCCGGGTCCGCACCGCCCTGCGCGAACGCGCCCGGCGCACCGCCTTCCTGCCGCAACGCGACCCCGACGCCTCGGGCCGCCGCAGGCCCCGGGCACCCGGCCGTCCCCTCCCGACGGCCGCGTAGCGAGACCCGGAAGCCCTTCTTCCTCACCGTTCTCCGCTGTTCTCCGCGCGGTTCCGTCCTGCCGACCTCTCCCGTCATCCCGGCACGACGAGACCCCTCGGAGGGCTCCCATGTCCGTTTTCGCTTCCCTGGTCGAGCGCCTCGCCGACCTGCTCCAGCCGCTCTTCGGCGCGAGCGCCACCGCCGCCGCGATCGTCCTCTTCACGATGTGCGTACGGATCGCCGTCCACCCGCTCTCCCGCGCCGCCGCCCGCGGCCAGAAGGCCCGCACCCGGCTCGCCCCGCGCCTCGCCGAGCTGCGCAAGAAGCACGCCAAGAACCCCGAGCGCCTGCAGAAGGCGGTCCTGGAGCTGCACGCCCAGGAGAAGGTCTCGCCGCTCGCCGGCTGCCTGCCCAGCCTGCTCCAGGCACCCGCGTTCTTCCTGATGTTCCACCTCTTCTCCAGCGGGCGGATGGCCGGCCACAGCCTCTTCGCCGCCCCGCTCGGCGACCACTACGCCGACGCCCTCTCGAACGGCGGCGTGTGGGGCCCGGCCGGCCTGGTCTACCTGGTGCTCTTCGCGATCGTCGGCGCCGTCGCCACGTACAACTACCTGCGGGCCCGCCGGCAGCCGCTCGCCGTCCCGGCCGACCCCTCCCAGCCCGGCGCGGGCGTGGCGACGGCGATGGCCCGCTACCTGCCGCTGCTCTCCTTCGCGACCCTGCTCTCGGTCGCCGCGGTGCCGCTGGCCGCCGCGCTGTACATCGTCACCAGCACCACCTGGACCGCCGTCGAGCGGGCCTTCCTCTACCGGGACATGCCCGCCGCCGGGGCTCTGGTTACTCCCGCGTAAGGGTCCAGGGTGTGAACGGGGTCTTGCAGACTGACCCGTTCCATTGGAGGATCGACCAATCCTCCGATGGCCGCACTCCATCGGCCGGGGTTCACCACGGCCCGCCCCCGGGCCACCTCGACCACAGGGAGAAGACCATGAAGCTGCTGCGTGTCGGCCCGGCAGGGGCCGAGCGGCCCGCCCTCCTCGACCAGAACGGGACGCTCCGCGACCTGTCCGCCCTGGTCGACGACGTCGACGGCGGTCTCCTCGGTGACGCGTCCGCGCTCGACCGGGTGCGCGCGGCGGCGGGCGCGGGCGTGCTGCCCGCGCTCGACGCGACCGGGCTGCGGATCGGCCCGCCGGTCGGCCGGATCGGCAAGGTCGTGTGCATCGGGCTGAACTACCACGGGCACGCGGCGGAGGTCGGCGCCGCGATCCCGGCGGAGCCGGTCGTCTTCCTCAAGGCCTCCGACACCGTCGTCGGCCCCGACGACACCGTCCTCGTGCCGCGCGGCTCGGTGAAGACCGACTGGGAGGTGGAGCTGGCCATCGTGATCGGCCGCACCGCCCGCTACCTGGAGACCGACGAGGAGGCCCTGGCCCACGTCGCCGGGTACGCGCTCGCCCACGACGTCTCCGAGCGCGAGTTCCAGATCGAGCGCGGCGGCACCTGGGACAAGGGCAAGAACTGCGAGACCTTCAACCCGCTCGGCCCCTGGCTGGTGACCGCCGACGAGGTGCCGGACCCGCAGGACCTCGGCCTGAAGCTGTGGGTCAACGGCGAGCTGAAGCAGGACGGCCACACCTCCGACCAGATCTTCCCGGTCGCCGAGGTGGTCCGTTACGTCAGCCGCTTCATGACCCTCTACCCCGGCGACGTCATCAACACCGGCACCCCGGCCGGCGTCGCCATGGGGCAGCCGGAGCCCAAGCCGTACCTGCGCGCCGGAGACGTGGTCGAGCTGGAGATCGAGGGCCTCGGACGCCAGCGCCAGGAACTCAAGAGCGCCTGACGCCCCCCGGGGGTCCGTCCTCCGGACCGTGAGTCGTTCGGGCGACGCCCCCGGTGCCTTGCGCGTGGGTCGTCGCCATCGGCATCCTGATTCTGCATATTGGCCCATATGAGTGCACATATGACGAATCGTCGACGTCTGATGCGAGCGGCCGCGGCGGTGGCGGGCGCCGCCGCCCTCGTGGGCGGCCTCGCCACCGCGAGCCTGGCCGACCCGCTCCCGGGCGGCCTCGGCCCCTGTCTGCCGGGCAAGTGCCCCACGCCGTACCCGGACATCAACAACGGGCCGATCGCCGGGCGCGACAACAACATCAACGTCTTCGTCGGCGGCGACTTCCTCGTCCGCCAGGCCGCGGCCGAGGCCGAGGGCAAGGTGGTCGTCCTCGGGACGTTCGACATGAACAAGCGCGCGGGCGTCTCGCAGGTCTACAACGTCGGCGTCGCGGGCGTCGGTTCGCGGGTCCCGCCGGCCGACGGCACCGACTTCCTCGCCACCGGCGGGGACGTCGCCGTCGCCTCCGGCCAGCGGCTGCTGGCCGAGGAGGGGACGGTCAGGGGGGTCGTACGGTACGCGGGCAAGCTCACCGGCACCGTCTCGCCCACCGCCGTCCACGACACCGCCGCGGTCGCCCCGTACGAGGGTCTGCGCGAGCAGCTCACCGAGGCCAGCCGCTGCTACGCGTACGTGAAGGGCGCCCACCGCGCGGCGACCGGCACCGCCGTCAACAGCGGCAGCGAGACCCTCTTCACCGGCGACGGCAAGGCGATGCTCCAGGTCTTCGACGTCGACTTCGACCTGGAGTCGAAGAGCGGCGGCTCGCAGGGCTTCCGCTTCACCGGCATCCCGGCCGGCGCGACGGTCCTGGTCAACGTCTACGGCGCGGACCGGACCATCGACACCTACAGCGGCGACGTCCCGGCCGCCCTGGAGGACCGGCTGATGTGGAACTTCCCCGACGCGACCAGGGCGACCTTCGAGGGCAGCGGGCAGTTGGAGGGGAGCGTGCTCATCGGCCGCCCGGCGAGCATGGCGACGGTGACCCTGCCGGGCATGAACGGGCGCTTCTACACGAGCGGTTCGCTGACCCACACCTCGCTGACGAGCGGCGGCGGCGGACAGGAGCTGCACGCCTACCCGTTCAACGGTGACCTGCCGGACTGCGACGACTCGACGCCCACCCCGACGCCGACGCCGACCCCCACGCCGACCCCCACGCCGACCCCGACGCCGACCCCGAGCCCGACGGACTCGCACGGTACGGACGGGGGCGCGAGTGACGGCGGCTCCAGCGACGGGGGGTCGTCCGACGGCGGTGCGTCGGACGGCGGCGCGAGCGACGGCGGCGCGTCGGACGGCGGCGCGGACACCGGCGGGCACGCCACCGGCGGCGACACCACGGGCGGCGACACCACGGGCGGACACGCCACGGGTGGCGACACCACGGGCGGACACGCCACGGGTGGCGACACCGGCGGGTACAGCACCGGCGGGCACTCCACCGGTGGCACCGGCGGCGGTGAACTCCCCGACACCGGCGCCGGTTCCACCACCGGAAAGATCGTCATGGGCGTCACGGCCGCCGGGCTCGCACTCAGCGGCGGCGCCCTCGTGGCCGTCAGCCGGCGGCGGCGCCGCTCGACCGGAACGAGCTGAGCAGGCGCTCCAGGCCGAGGACGACCAGCGCGTGGTCCTCGGCCTGGGGCAGCCCCGAGACGGTGACCGCACCGATGACGCCCGCGCCCTCGACCGCCAGCGGGAACGAGCCGCCGTGCGCGGCGAACCGGTCGGGGTCGAGGCGCGAGGACAGCTCGAAGGAGCTCCCCTTCGCGCGGAACCTGGCCCCGACGAGGAAGGAGCTCACGCCGTAGCGCTCCACCACCCGCCGCTTGCGGTCGATCCAGGCGTCGTTGTCGGCGCTCGACCCGGGCAGCGCGCAGTGGAACAGCTGCTGCGCGCCGCGGCGGACGTCGATCGCGACGGGCGCCCGGCGCTCCCGGGCCAGTCCGGCCAGGATCGTGCCGAGCGTCCAGGCGTCCTCGTACGTGAAACGGGGCAGGACCAGGGCGGCTTCCTGGGCCTCCAGCGCGGCGACCTCGGACCCGCCGGCCGCGCCGCCCGACGTGCCCGGCGTGCCCGGCGTGCCCGACGTGCCCGACGTGCCCGGGGTGCTCGGCGGGGTGCTCACAGCGCCACCGCCACGCCCTCGCGGGCGGAGCGCTTCGCCGCCTCCAGGACGTCGAGCGCGGCGGCCGCCTCGTACGCCGTCACCGGGTTGGGGCCGGTGCCGCGCAGGGCGGCGGAGACGGCCGCGTAGTAGGCGGGGTAGGCACCGGGCAGGGTCTCGACGGGGGTGCCGCCGCCGGTCAGCGGGGACTCGCCCGAGCCGATCCGCCCCCACAGCCGCTCCGGCTCGACGCCCCAGACGGCGCCCGGCTCCGGGCGCAGGCCCTCGCGCAGGGCGGCCTCCTGGGGGTCGAGCCCGTACTTCACGTAGCCGGCGGTCTGGCCGAGCACCCGGAAGCGGGGGCCGAGCTGGGCGGTGGTGGCGCTCACCCAGAGGTGCGAACGGACGCCGTTCGCGTGGGTGATCGCGAGGAAGGTGTCGTCGTCGGCCTCGGCGCTCGGGCGCCGGACGTCGGACTCGGCGTACACGCGGACGGCCGGTCCGAACAGGACCAGGGCCTGGTCGACGACGTGGCTGCCGAGGTCGTAGAGGAGGCCGCCGATCTCCTCCGGGGCGCCGGACTCGCGCCAGCCGCCCTTGGGGCGCGGGCGCCAGCGCTCGAAGCGGGACTCGAAGCGCTGCACCGCGCCGAGCTCGCCCTCGGCGAGGAGCGCGCGCAGGGTCAGGAAGTCGTTGTCCCAGCGACGGTTCTGGAACACCGAGAGCAGCAGTCCGCGCGCGTCGGCCAGGGCGGCGAGTCCGCGGGCCTCGGCGGCGGTGCCGGCGAGCGGCTTGTCCACGACGACGGGCAGCCCGGCCTCCAGGGCGGCGGTGGCGACCGGGACATGGGTCTTGTTGGGGGAGGCGACCACGACCAGGTCCAGCGCGTCGGCCCGGGTCCACAGCTCCTCGGGGGAGGCGGCGACCGTCACGCCCGGGTGCTCGGCGCGGGCCTGGGCGGCGCGCTCCGGACTGCCGGTGGTGACCGTGTCCAGGACGAGGTCGGGGGAGGCGGCGATCAGCGGGGCGTGGAAGACGGAGCCCGCGAGGCCGTAGCCGACGAGTCCGACGCGGAGGGGGGCGGAGGCGGTGCCAGTCATGGCACCCACTTTGGCAACGCTGTTGCGAAAGTGCAAGCACGGGGGACAATGGGCGGGTGAGGACGGACAGGGGTACGGGCGTGGGGACGAGTACGGGGACGGGCGCGGGTGCAGGTACGAGGGCGGACGAAGGCGCACGTACGCGCACGGGGGCGGGCATGGGCGGGGCGAACCTTCCCGCGCTGCGCCTCCACAACGCGGCGCTCGTGCTCGACCTGCTGCGCACGGCGGGCCGCGAGGGGATCAGCCGCCTGGAGCTGGCGGACCGGACCGGCCTGACCCCCCAGGCGGTCAGCAAGATCACCGCCCGGCTGCGCGCCGAGGGCCTGGCCGCCGACGCCGGGCGCCGGGCCTCCACGGGCGGCAAGCCGGCCACCGTGCTGCGGCTCGTCCCCGAGGCGGGTCACGCGATCGGCCTCCACCTCGACCGCGACGAGCTCACCGCCGTCCTGCTCGACCTCGCGGGCGAACGCGTCGCCCACCGCCGCGCCCCCCCTCGACCTGGGCGCGGGCGCGGAGCCGGTCCTGGCGGCGGTGCGGGCCGAGGTCGCCGCCCTGCTCGCCGCCGGGCCGGACGGAGACGGGAGCGGCGAGCGGGACGGCGGCGGCGAGGACGCCAGCGGCGAGGGCGGCAGCGGCGAGGGCGGCAGCGGTGACGGCGGCAGCGGTGGGGCCTCCCGCGGCGCGCCCCCGTCCGGAGTGCTCGGCGTCGGCGTCGCCATGCCCGGTCCGCTGGACCACCGGGCCGGAACGCCCGGGCGGGTCACCGGCTTCCCGGAGTGGGAGGGCTTCCCGCTGCGGGACGAGCTGGCGCGGCGGCTCGGGCTGCCCGTCGTGCTCGACAAGGACACCAACGCCGCCGCCCTGGGCCTCGCCCTGCGCCCCGGCGCCCCCGCCTCCTTCGCGTACGTCCACCTCGGTACGGGGCTGGGCGCGGGCCTGGTGCTCGGCGGGGCGGTGCTGCGCGGGGGCAGGACCGGGGCGGGGGAGCTCGGGCACCAGACGGTCCAGCTCGACGGGCCGCCCTGCGAGTGCGGCGGGCGCGGCTGCCTGGAGGTGCTGTGCCTGGCGGCGCTGGCGCACGGTGACCTCGACGGCGCGGCCCGGGTGCTCGGCACCGGCGCGGCGAACCTGGTCCGGCTGCTCGACGTCGACCGGGTGCTGCTCGGCGGCCGGGCGGTCCTCGCGGCACCCGAGGCGTTCGCGCGCGGGACCCGCGCGGTGCTGGGCGGGCTGGGCCTCCCGGCGGACGTGGCGGTGGCGGCCGCCCCGGACGCCGTCGCGGAGGGTGCGGCGCAGCTGATCCTGGCGCCGGTCTTCGGCAGGGAGCCCTCGGGCTTCGACGGCGGGCCCAGGGCGGTCGGAAAATAGGCTGATCGGGCGGGATCCGGCGGGCGTCCGAGGGGCCCGGCCGCGTCGCTCCCGCCCCCGCCGCGCTCCGCGTGGCAGCGTCGCGGCCGACCCGTACGCCCGAGAGCAGCAAAGGCACCGTCCCCATGCGACTGCGCAACGCCCTCGCCCTCGCCGCCCTCACCACGGCCGCCGCCGTGCCGGTCGCCCATGCCCTGGCCCCCGTGCCGGCGGTGGCGGCGCCGCCCGAGTGCGGCGCGGGGACCGCGCGGGACTTCCCGCTCGCCGCCCGGATCCAGGACGGGCCCGCCGCGTACGCCGCGGGCGGGGACTTCCGCGCCTGGAACCTCGACCTCGCCAACACCACCGCCCAGCCCTGCCGGGGCATCCACCCGGTGCTCGTCCTCGCCGACCGCGGGCGGGTCCTGCGGCCGGAGCAGATCCGGGCCGAGTTCTACGACGCCGGGGCGCGGCTGTGGCGGCCCGTCACGTTCGAGGGAACGGACCGGGCGGAGAACGTGGGCGTGTTCGGCGGGGCGGGGGAGGAGCCGGAGGCCCCGGCGGCCGCCTCCGCCCCGACCCCCGGAGCCACCCTGCCCCCCGGCACCACCCCTTCCGCCGATCCCGCCGATCCCACCTCGCCCCCCGCGCTCACCCCGCCCCCCGCCTTCACCGGCTTCGCCGTCCCCGCGCACGGCATCCTCACCGTCCCCGTCCGGCTCGCCTTCCGTGCCGACACCGCGCCCGATCAGGTGGTCGTCAACGCCGCCGTCGTGCAGCGCCGGGGCGACGACGGGGACTGGGTCGGCGAGTCGGGTGACTACACGCTGACCGTGGGCCCCGCCGACCCCACCGATCCCACCGATCCCGCTCCCCGGCGGGACCCGGCCCCGGCCGACCCGGCGCGGCCCACCCCGCCGGGCGCGGCCCCCGTCCCGGTCCGCCCCGAACTGGCCCACACCGGGCGGGAGTCCGCGCTCCGCGCGGCGCCCGCCTCGCTGGCCCTGCTGGGGGCGGGGGCGGCCCTGGTGCTGCTCGCCCGGCGCCACCGGACCGGACGCGCCCACCGGCACGCGTAGGCCACCCCGCGTACACCGTCCCGTTCACTCGCATCTGCAACGATCACCGGGTGGAGAACCCGAACAGCCCCGATGACCCCGGCGCCCCCATCCGCTCCGGCATCCCCGAGCACGGCCGCATCCCCAAGTACTACGCGGTCAAGGCGAAGGTCGCCGCGCTCATCACCGAGTTGGGCGAGGGCGGGCAGCTGCCCACCGAGCGCGACCTCGCGCTCCGCTACGAGGTGTCGCGCGAGACCGTCCGGCAGGCCCTGCGCGAGCTCCTCCTGGAGGGGCGGCTGCGCCGGCAGGGGCGCGGCACCGTGGTCGCCGGGCCCAAGCTGGAGCAGCCGCTCTCGCTCGCCAGCTACACCGAGGGACTGCGCCGCCAGGGCCGCCGCCCGGGGCGTGCGCTGATCTCCCTGGACCGCTTCCCGTGCCCGGAGGCGCTCGCCCCCGAGGTCGGCGTGGTGCGCGGCGAGCCCGTCTGGCACATGGAGCGGGTGCTGCTGGCCGACGACGAGCGGGTCGGCCTGGAGAGCACGTACGTCTCCGAGGCGCGCGCCCCGCGGCTGGACACGGAGTTCGACCCGGACTCCTCCTTCTACGCCTATCTCCACGACCGGCTCGGCATCTCCTTCGGGGACGCCGACGAGCGGATCGAGACCGTCCTGGCCACCCCCCGCGAGGCCCTGCTCGTCGGCACGCCGCCCGCGCTGCCGATGCTGCTGATCCACCGCGTCTCGCGGGACACCGCGGGGCGGCCCCTGGAGCGCGTGCGCACGCTCTACCGGGGCGACCGCTTCAGCTTCACGGCCCATCTGGGCCGCCAGGACTGAGCGCCCGCCACCCCGCCGTCCCGCCACCCCGCCACCCCGCCGTCCCGTCGTCCGCGTCGGCCTGAAGACCCACCCGAATATCACGGCAAGATAACGGGTCTAGTCCAAGTTTGGCGGCCCGTTCACCGTCCCGTCGCCCAGCCGATCGGTCCGGGTCACCCATCGCCGCGACCGTGAACGGCATGAAGGTGATCGTCGTAGGAGCCGGCGTGGTGGGAACCATGCACGCCTGGCACGCAGTCGAACGCGGCCATGAGGTCGTCCACATCGAGCGCGAAGCGGAGGCCCGCGGCGCCTCGCTCCGCAACTTCGGCCAGATATGGGTCAGCGGCCGGGCGGGCGGCGAGGAGCTCGACACCGCCCTGCGCGCCCGCGAACTGTGGGAGGGCGTCGGTGCCCGCGTCCCCGGGCTCGGCTTCCGGGCGATCGGCTCCCTCACCCCCGTGCGCAACGAGCTCGAACTCGCCGTCGCCGAGGCCGCCGTGGCCCGCCCCGACGCCGCCGCCCGCGGCTACAAGCTGCTCACCGCGGACGAGGCGCTGGCCGTCAACCCGGCCCTGCGCGGCGCGTTCGACAACGGAGTGGCCCGGGCCGCCCTGTGGTGCGAGCGGGACGCGGCCGTCGAGCCCCGCACCGCCCAGCTCGCCCTGCGCGAGTCCCTCCTGGCCACCGGCCGTTACACCTTCCTGCCGCACCGCGAGGTGCGGGAGGTCGTGGGCGAGAACGCGGTCCGCGACGACCACGGCGACGTCCACACCGGCGACGCCGTCGTCCTGTGCACCGGCGCCTGGCTCTCCGGACTGGTCCGCGAGGTCGCCGGCGAGATCCCGGTCCGCAGGGTCCGGCTCCAGATGATGCAGACCGACCCGCTCGGCGAGCCCCTCACCACCTCCGTCGCCGACGCCGACTCCTTCCGCTACTACCCGGCCTACGCCTCCCCCGAGCTGGACGCCCTCAACGCCGGCCAGGCGCAGGACCCGACCGCGGCCGCCCACAAGATGCAGCTGCTCATGGTCCAGCGCCTCGACGGCGGGCTGACCATCGGCGACACCCACGAGTACGAGCACCCCTTCGCCTTCGACACCCTCGAAGACCCCTACGAGCACCTCACCCGCGTCGTCGAGTCCTTCCTCGGCCGCCCGCTGCCGCGCGTCCGGCGCCGCTGGGCCGGCGTGTACGCGCAGTGCACCGACACCAGCCGCGTCGTCCACCGCCAGCAGGTGCGCGACGGCGTGTGGCTGGTCACCGGACCCGGCGGGCGCGGCATGACCTGCTCGCCCGCCATCGCCGAGACCACCGCGAACGAACTGGGCTGGTAGCCACCATGACCGACACCGCCACCACCGCACCGCAGCACGGCCTCGTCGTCCTCGACATGGCCGGCACCACCGTCGCCGACGGCGGGCTCGTCGAGCAGGCCTTCACGGCCGCCGCCGAACGCCTCGGCGAGGACCCGGCCACGATGATCGACTACGTCCGGGCCACCATGGGCGAGTCCAAGATCTCCGTCTTCCGCCATCTCTTCGGCGGCGACGAACAGCGCGCCCGGCAGGCCAACCTCGCCTTCGAGGAGGCGTACGGGGAACTGGTCGCCGACGGCCGGATCGCCGCCCTGCCCGGTGCCGCCGAGGCCATCGCCGCCCTCCGCGAGCAGGGCCGGACCGTCGTGCTGACCACCGGATTCGCCCGCGTCACCCAGGACGCCATCCTGGACGCCCTCGGCTGGCGCGAGCTCGTCGCCCTCACCCTCTGCCCCGCCGACGCGGGCGGCCGCGGCCGGCCCTACCCCGACATGGTGCTCGCCGCCCTCCTGCGCACCGGCGCCGTCGACGACGTCCGCCGGGTCGCCGTGGCCGGGGACACCTCGTACGACATGCTCAGCGGCGTCCGCTCCGGCGCCGGGATCGTCGCGGGCGTGCTCACCGGGGCGCACGGCGAGACCGCGCTCCGGGAGCACGGCGCCACCCACGTCCTCGCCTCCGTCGCCGGACTCCCCGGACTGCTGCGGGAGTACGAGGCATGACCAGCGGCATACGCTTCGACGCCGTCTCCGTCGCGTACGGCGACCACACCGTCCTCGACCGCCTCGACCTGACCGTCGAACCCGGCGAGGTCATGGCCCTGCTCGGGCCCTCCGGCTCCGGCAAGACCACCGCGCTGCGGGCCGTCGCCGGATTCGTACGGCCCGCCTCCGGGCGCGTGTTCATCGGCGACCGGGACGTCACCGCGCTCCCGCCGCACAAGCGCGGCATCGGCATGGTCGTCCAGCAGTACGCCCTCTTCCCCCACCTGCGGGTCGAGGACAACGTGGCCTTCGGCCTGAAGGCGCGCAAGGCCCCCAAGGGCGAGATCCCCGGCCGGGTCGCCGAGGCGCTGGAGATGACCGGCATGGGGGCCTACGCCAAGCGCTACCCGCGCGAGCTCTCCGGCGGCCAGCAGCAGCGCGTCGCCATCGCCCGCGCCCTCGCCATCCGCCCCGACGTGCTCCTCCTCGACGAGCCGCTCTCCGCCCTCGACGCCCAGCTGCGCTCCGGCATGCTCGCCGAACTGGCCCGGCTGCACCGGGAGCTGCCGGACGTCTCCATCCTGTACGTCACCCACGACCAGGTGGAGGCGCTCACCCTCGCCGACCGGATCGCGGTCATGGACCGGGCCCGGCTGCGGGACTGCGGCACGCCGCAGGAGCTCTACCGGCGGCCGCGTACGGAGTTCACGGCGTCGTTCGTGGGCAACGCGAACCTGCTGCCGGTGGTGGTGGGGGAGGACGGGGTCAGCCTCGACGGGATCGCCCTCGACGTGCCGGTCGCCGACGCGGTGCCCGGCGCGGGCGCCACGCTCTGCGTCCGTCCCCACCTCGTCGGGCTCGGAGACGGGCCGAACGCACTCCGGGGGCGGATAGCCGAGGTCCAGTGGCGGGGTTCCACCCACCGGCTGTACGTCGACGTCGGCTCCGGGCAGCGGATGAAGGCGGACGTGCGGGAGCTGAAGGAGACACCGGCGCTCGGCGACGAGGTGACCCTGCACTTCGCGCGGGAGGACGCCGTACTGCTGGCCGCCGGGGTGAACGATGGCTAGCCGGGGTGCGGGTGTCGCGGAAGCGCGGCGCGCAGGCGGGGTCGTGCCCGCCCTCCCCCGGACTTCGTCCGGGGGGACCCCCGACGCCCCTGCGGAACCCGGGCCCGCGGCGGTGTCCGGCCGGCGTGGCCCCCGCACCTGGTTCTGGACCGTACCCCCGGTCCTCGCCCTCGCCGTCGTCTTCCTCTACCCCCTCGCGCTCGTCGTCCGGGAGTCCCTCGCCCCCGGGGCGTACGCCGAGGTGTTCGCGTCCGCCTCGTTCCGGGACGCGCTGGTCACCACGGTGTGGCTGGCGGTGGCGGCGACCGTCGGGTGCCTGGTGCTCGGCTTCGTGCTGGCGCTGGTCATCGCGTTCGTGCCGTTCCCCGGCGGGCGGGCGGTGGCGCGGTTCATCGACGTGTTCCTGTCCTTCCCGTCCTTCCTGATCACGCTCGCCCTGCTCTTCCTCTACGGCACGGTCGGCGTGGCCAACGGACTGTGGACGGACCTCACCGGGGCCGCCGACGGGCCCTTCCACTTCCTGACCACGCCCTGGGGCGTGCTCCTCGCCGAGATCACGTACTTCACGCCGTTCGTGATGCGCCCGCTGCTCGCCGCCTTCTCCCAACTGGACACCGCCCAGCTGGAGGTGGCCTCCTCGCTCGGCGCGCGGCCGCTGCGGATCGTGCGGCAGGTGATCCTGCCCGAGGCGCTTCCGGCGCTCGCCGCCGGCGGCAGCCTCGTCCTGGTGATGTGCCTCAACGAGTTCGGGATCGTGCTCTTCACCGGGGCCAAGGGCGTCACGACCCTCCCGATGCTCGTCTACGGCAAGGCCATCCTCGAATCCGACTACGCGGCGGCCTGCGTCGTCGCCGTCGTCAACGTGGTGATCTCCGTGGGTCTCTACGCCGTCTACCGGGTGGTGAGCCGTCGTGCTGGTGCATAGCCGAGCCGGGAGGTGGGCGGTCTGGATCCTCTTCGGGGTCCTCTTCGTGCCGCTCTTCGCGCTGCCCCTCCTCGTCATCCTCGCCGCCTCGTTCTCCACCCACTGGTCCGGCGCCTTCCCCTCCGGGCCGACCACCGCCCACTACGCCGCCGCCGTGCGCGGCGAGTCGCTGACGGCGCTCACCACCAGCCTGGTGACGGCCCTCGCGGCCAGCGTGTTCGCGCTGACCGCCGGCACCTGGGCCGCGCTCGCCGCCGCCGCGCTGCGCACGCGCGGCCGCAGGGTCGTCGACGCGCTGTTCATGCTGCCGGTGGCGGTCCCGTCCGTGGTGGTGGGGCTCGCGGTCCTGGTCGCCTTCTCCCAGCCGCCGCTGCTCCTGAACGGCACGCGCTGGATCGTGATCCTCGCGCACTCCGTTCTTGTCACGGCGTTCGCCTACCAGTCGGTTTCGGCTGCCATCCTGCGGCTCGACCCGATGTACGAGCAGGCGGCGGCCAGCCTCGGCGCCCGCCCCTCGTACGTCCTGCTCCGGGTCCGGCTGCCGCTCCTGCTGCCGTCGCTGAACGCGGCGGCCGGCCTCTGCTTCGCCCTGTCCATGGGCGAGCTGAGCGCCACGATGATGCTCTACCCGCCGGACTGGCTGCCGCTCCCGGTGCTCATCTTCACGGCCACCGACCGCGGTTCGCTCTTCACGGGCTCCGCGCTCGCGGTGGTCCTCATGGCGGCGACCCTGCTGGTCCTGCTCGCCGTCTCCCGCATCCGTACCAAAGCCTCGTACCGCTAGGAGAGAACGACGTCATGCTTACCCCGATCCCGTACGTCAAGCCGATCGCCGCCGTCACCGGCTGCCTGGCCCTCGCCGCCACCCTCACCGCCTGCGGCGGCTCCTCGGCCGCCTCCGACGAGAAGGTCGTCACCGTCTACAGCGCCGACGGCCTCAAGGGCGAGGCGGGCGACGGCTGGTACGACAAGGTCTTCAAGGACTTCGAGAAGCAGACCGGCATCAAGGTGAAGTACGTCGAGGGCGGCTCCGGCGAGATGGTGCAGCGCGCCGCCCGCGAGAAGAGCAACACCCAGGCCGACGTCCTCGTCACCCTCCCGCCCTTCATCCAGCAGGCCGACTCCAAGGGGCTGCTCGAGGCGTACCGGCCGAAGGGCTCCGACCAGGTCGGCGGCGGCGACAAGGCGAGCGACGGCAAGTGGACCTCGGTCGTCAACAACTACTTCGGCTTCATCCGCAACAAGAAGGAGCCGAACCCCGCCCCGAAGACCTGGGAGGAGCTGCTCGACGCGAAGTACAAGGACAAGGTCCAGTACTCCACCCCGGGCGTCGCGGGCGACGGCACCGCCGTGCTCATCAAGGCCCTGCACGACTTCGGCGGCCAGGAGCCGGCCATGGCCTACCTGAAGAAGCTCCAGGCCAACAACGTCGGCCCGTCCTCCTCCACCTCGAAGCTGGCGCCGAAGGTCGACAAGGGCGAGATCCTGGTCGCCAACGGCGACGTCCAGATGAACTTCGCCCAGGCCAGGACCATGCCCAACCTGGACATCTGGTTCCCGGCGAAGGAGGGCGGCAAGCCGACCACCTTCGCGCTGCCGTACGCCGCCGGGCTCGTCGCCAAGGGCCCGCACAGCGACAACGGCAGGAAGCTGCTCGACTTCATGCTCGGCGAGCAGGCCCAGCGCGAGGTCAGCGCCATCGGCGGCGGATTCCCGGCCCGCCAGGACGTCAAGCCCACCGACGCCAACGCCGTCGCGCTGGCCGAGCTGATGGACGGCGTCGAGGTCTTCGAGCCGGACTGGACCGACATCGACGAGAACCTCACGGCCTACGTGGACGCGTGGAAGACCGCCACGGGCAGCTGAGAGTTCACCGCACGTCCCTTCCCCGCCGTATCCGCATAGCGAAAAGATAACGGGTACGGACCAAAGCAAGATCGCGCAACGCCCCTGAGGGATCAGGGGCGTTGGTGTGCCGCCAGTCACCCCCGACCACGGAGGACTCCCGACATGCCGATCACCGCCACGACCTCCTCGACCAGCCCGTCGAACCCCACGCGCCGCACCCTGCTCGCCGCCGCCGCCGGCGCCACCGCGGCCGTCGCCGCCACCGGCCTCGCCGCCGCCCCCACCGCCCGGGCCGCCGCATCCGCGTCCGCCGCCCCGACGCTCCCGAACGGCACCAGCAAGGACAAGGTGCTCTTCGTCGGCATGGACGGCCTGCGGCACGACCGCATCGACGCCGCCAAGGCCCCGAACCTCAAGTCCCTGATGGCGAACGGCACCTACGGCCGCTCCCTGCTCTACGCCAACCCGATGGCCGCGACCTCCTCCGGCCCCGGCTGGTCCACCATCTCCACCGGCGTGTGGCCCGACAAGCACGGAGTGAAGGACAACACCTTCACCGGCCGCAACTACGGCGCCTACCCCGGCTTCCTCGCCCGCCTGCACCAGGTCCGCCCCGAGCTCTCGCTCTTCGCCGCAGTCGACTGGCCGGAGCTCGACACCTACGGCACGGTCACCCCCGGCGCCGACGCCAAGGTCGTCTACAACAACGACTACGCCGTCAACGACCGCGTGATCACCGAGATCACCGAGGACGTGCTCCGCAACCAGAACCCCGACGTGCTCTTCGTCTACTTCGGCGAGACCGACGAGATCGGGCACAACAACGGGGCCGCCAGCCCGGCGTACCTGGACGCCATCGACGTCCAGGACGCCTACCTCGGGCGCCTGCTCACCGCGATCCGGTCCCGGCCGGCCTACGCCACCGAGCGCTGGACGGTCATCGTCGCCACCGACCACGGACACACCGACGCCGGCGGCCACGGCGGCTCCAGCATCGAGGAGCGGCGCACCTTCGTCCTCGCCCAGGGCCCCGGCATCGAGGCCGGCGCCCGCCCCGTCGACACCCGGCTGGTCGACGTCGCCGCCACCGTCTTCCGCCAGCTCGGCATCGTCCCGGACCCCTCCTGGGGCCTGGACGGCAAGCCGGTCCAGGACCGCTCGGCCGACCCCTTCGACACCCTCCACCCCTCCCTCACCGGCCGCGTCGACGAGACCGGCATCCCCGCCGGCGTCCTGGGCTTCACCCACACCGCGCCCGGCGGCTGGTCGGTCATCAACAACGCCATGGGCACCGGCGGGGTGACCGAGTGGCGCGGCTGGGCCTTCGCCACCGACGAGTTCTGGTCCCGCTCCCAGCGCGACCAGTCCCGCGAGCTCAACGTGCGCGCCCGGGGCGTCTTCGCCGTCGCCGACTCCGACGAGTGGGCCGACAAGAGCTTCTCGGGCAGCTACGACTCGACCCTCGTCACCCCGGCGTACGCGGTCACGGGGGCGAGCCGCGCGACGCTGGACTTCACGACCCTCTACCGGCAGGAGGGCGCGCAGACCGCCCAGATCCTGGCCTCCTTCAACGGGGGCACGCCGACGGTCGTGAAGAGCTACACGGCGGACGTGATCTCGCAGCCCCAGTCCGTCACGGTCGCCGTCCCGTCCGGCGCGAGCAGCGTGAGCTTCCGCTTCCGCTACACCGGCTCCAACAACTGGTACTGGGTGATCGACGGGGTCAAGGTCACCGCATCCTGACCTAGGCTGGGGGCGTCGCCACAGCGCTGTCGCGTCGCCCCCAGTACACCGGAAGTCTTGTACGGCAGGAGTCCCGCACCCATGGCAGAACGCAAGCCGATCGAATCCTGGCTCACCGACATGGACGGCGTCCTCATCCACGAGGGCGTCCCCATCCCCGGCGCCGACGCGTTCATCACGAAGCTGCGGGACACCGGGAAGCCCTTCCTGGTCCTCACCAACAACTCGATCTACACCGCCCGGGACCTGCACGCCCGCCTGGCCCGCATGGGCCTGGAGGTCCCGGTCGAGAACATCTGGACCTCGGCGCTCGCCACCGCCAAGTTCCTCGACGACCAGCGCCCCGGCGGCACCGCGTACGTCATCGGCGAGGCCGGCCTCACCACGGCGCTGCACGACATCGGCTACGTGCTCACCGACCACGACCCGGACTACGTGGTGCTCGGCGAGACCCGTACGTACTCCTTCGAGGCCATGACGAAGGCGGTCCGGCTGATCAACGCCGGCGCCCGTTTCATCTGCACCAACCCGGACGAGACCGGCCCGTCCCTGGAGGGCCCGCTGCCCGCCACCGGGTCGGTCGCCGCGCTGATCACCAAGGCCACCGGCAAGGAGCCGTACTTCGCGGGCAAGCCGAACCCGCTGATGATGCGCACCGGCCTGAACGCCATCGGCGCCCACTCCGAGTCCAGCGCGATGATCGGCGACCGGATGGACACCGACATCCTGGCCGGACTGGAGGCGGGCATGCAGACCTTCCTGGTGCTGACCGGCCTGACCGGTCAGGCGGAGATCGACCGCTTCCCGTTCCGCCCGTCCAAGGTCGTCAAGTCGATCGCGGACCTCGTCGAGCGCATCTGACCGACGGGACGCGCGTCCCCTGACCGCCGCCCTGCGGATGCGGAACGGGCCGAACCGGGTGACCCTGCCAGTATCAGGAGGTCACCATGCGTTCAGGTCCCATCGCTCTCCGTGCCGCAGGCGCGGCTCTGGTTCTGGTGCTCGCGCCCACGGCGGGCACCGCCCTGGCCCATGACGGGGTCCAGGCCACCGTCACCCCGTCCGACGCCCGGCCCGGGGCGGACGTCGACGTCCGCGTGACCGGCTGCAAGGGCACCACCGGCGCCGCCAAGTCCCAGGCGTTCGTCGCGGACGCCGAGCTCACCGGCCGGGACGGCGGGAAGAACCCGCTGTTCGGCGACACCACCCTCAAGTCGGGTCTCGACGAGGGCACGTACAAGATCAGCGTGACCTGTGACGGCCACGACCACCACGACGTCGGCACCGTGCACGTCAAGCGCCACGAACAGCCGACCCACCAGCCCACCCACCACCCGTCCCCGATCGCCCCGGTCCGGGCCGGCGGCGGTGGCGCGGCCGCCTTCGCCGCCCCCGCGGCGCCCGGCGTGGCGCAGACCGCGGGCGAGGACGGCCTGGGTACCCCGTACACCCTCCTGGGGCTCGGCCTGGCCGCCGTCGCCGCCGTGTCCGTCGCCTTCCGCAGCGCCCGCCGCCGCGGCGCGGGCGCGGACTGAGCGCGTGTCGTCCGGGCGGGCGCTGACCGGGGCGGCCTGGGCACTGCTGCTGTGCGGGCTGTGGCTCTGGGGCCGGGACGGCGCCGACGGGCCCGCCGTCCCCGCGCCCGCCACCGGCGACATCGCCGCCGTCGGCCGCCCCCTCGGACTCCCGCTGCCCCCGGCGCACGCCCCGATGACGCCCGCCGAGCCGCGCCGCGTCGAGATCCCCTCGGTCGGGATCACCGCACCCGTCGTGGCCCGCGGGCTCGACGCGGCGGGGGCGATCGACCCGCCGCCGTTCGAGATGCCGCAGACCGTCGGCTGGTACGGGTCCGGCACCCGGCCCGGCGCCTCGGGGGCCGCGCTGCTCGTCGGCCACGTCGACACCGAGACCCGCCCCGCCGTCTTCTACGGCCTGAGCGCGGCCCGCCCTGGCGCCACGGTGGACGTGACCCGTTCGGACGGAAGCGTCGCGGAATTCACGATCGAGGACGTCCAGGTCCTGGACCGGGAGGGCTTCGACCCGAAGAAGGCGTACGGGCAGCGCCGGGCGGACCGGGCCGAGCTGCGGCTGATCACCTGCGGCGGCACCTTCGACCGCGCGGCCGGCGCCTACACCGCGAACGTCGTCGTCTCGGCGTACCTGACGGCGGTGCGGGGCGGCCAGGAGTGACACCGGCCGACCCGACCGGCGCCGACCGGGCACCGGCCGGCGGACCAGGTCCCGCCGGCCGCCGGCCGGACCGGTCCTCGACCGCGGGCTCACGGGCCGCGGGAGGAGCCCGGCGCCGCCGCGGGAGGTCGGGGTTCCGCTCACTGTAGGGGCCGCGTCGGCCCGGGGCCCAGACTCCGGCGACCGAATACGCGGACGGACCGGCATACGGAAACGACCGAGGCCCTCACCATCCGGTGAGCGCCTCGGTCTTCGCGTGCGCCGCCAGGGACTCGAACCCCGGACCCGCTGATTAAGAGTCAGCTGCTCTAACCAACTGAGCTAGCGGCGCCTGCTGACAGAGATAACTCTACAGGACCTCTGACCCTGCTCTTGACCATTTACGGCCCCGCCCGGCCTGTCGGATGGTCGTATTGAGCCTTCGATCCGTCAAAATGCGATTTGTCCAGACAGTTGAGACACTGGCGCCCGTGCAGGAGCGCCAAAAGATCTTGACGAGTGTGGAGGGGAACGCATGAGTGTGCCGGTCTTCGAAGAAATCGAACCCGCGTCGGACTGCGGCTGCGCGGGCTGCGCCCGGCAGCGGCGCGACCTCGCGCTGGGGCTGCCGGTACGGGCGGGCGGCCACCCGGCCGCGCACGGCGCCCGCCGTGCGCTGGTCCTGGTGACGGCGGCGGGGGTGGTCCTGGGCGGCGCGGGCACGGGCATGGCGGACACGGTCACGGACTCCGACGCGGCCGGCCCCGGGACCGTGGCGGCGGACCCCGCCGTCCTCACCGCTCCGACGACGGGCCGGACGGGCCCCGGCCCCGAGACCCCGCAGGGCGGCGCCGGACCCCTGCACGGCGCCCCCGGCCCCGGCTCCGCGCCGTCCCCCGACGCGACCCCGACGACCAGTCAGATCTCCACCGCCTCCCTGCGCAAGACGACCCGCGCCGAGATCATCAACCGCGCGAAGATCTGGGTCGCGGACCAGGTCCCGTACTCGATGGAGAAGTACTGGGGAGACGGCTACCGCCAGGACTGCTCCGGCTACATCTCCATGGCCTGGAACCTGCCCGGCAACGAGTGGACCGGCAGCCTCGACCGCTTCGCCGACCGGATCGACCGCGCCGACCTCCAGCCCGGCGACATCCTGCTCTTCCACAACCCCGCCAACCCGACGCGCGGCTCGCACGTGACGATCTTCGGCGGATGGACGGACTACACCCACACCTCCTACATCGCGTACGAGCAGACCAAGCCGCGCACGCGGAAGCAGGCGACACCGCTCGCGTACTGGGAGAACTCCGACCGCTACCTCGCCTACCGCTACAAGGGCGTCGTCAGCGGCGGCGGGAGCGCCGGCTCGGGCACGAGCGCGCCCCCCTACCCCGGGACCGCGCGCTTCGGCCCCGGCGCGAACAACACGTACGTCACCCAGCTGGGGAAGCTCCTCGTCCAGCGCGGCGCCAAGAAGTACTACGCCCAGGGACCCGGCCCCCGCTGGGGCGAGGCCGACCGCCGGGCGACCCAGGCCTTCCAGCTGGCCCAGGGGTGGAAGGGCACCGCGGCCGACGGCCTGCCGGGCCCGCGGACCTGGGCGCTGCTGGTGTCCGGACAGGGCAAGGACATCGGCGGTTCGAGTGGTTCGGGCGGATCGAGCGCAACTGCGAGCGGGTTTCCCGGGCGTGGCTACTTCCGTCCGGGCCAATCCAACGCATATGTGGAGAAGCTGGGCAAACAACTGATGAAGCGGGGCTTCGGCAAGCACTACGCGTCCGGCCCCGGTCCGCGGTGGACGGAGGCGGACCGTCGCAATGTCGAGGCCTTCCAGCGGGCCCAGGGCTGGCGCGGCGGCGCGGCCGACGGCTACCCGGGTCCGGAGACCTGGCGGCGCTTGTTCCGATGACCCCGAGAACATGAGGTGGACCGAATGACGGCATCGACCCCGACCCCTCCGGACTCCGGCCCGGCCGCCACCCGAGACGCGGCCCGGACGGCCCGCCGCCTCACCGACGGCCGCCTACGCCCCGCGGGGCCGCCGGGGGCGGAGGGGGCGGTGCCCGACGGCCCGGGTGCGCCCCCGGCCGCGGAGGCCACCGACGCCCCGGGCACGCCCGGACCTCCCGCCGAGGCACCGGCCACCCCCGGGGCGTCTGCCGCGACCGGCCCGGCGAGCACCACGGCCTCCCCGGCGGGACCGCCGGCGGCCTCCACCACCACCCCGCCCCGGGCCGAGGCCGGCCCCGGCACCGCCCCGTCCGCCGCGCCAGGACCGGCGACGCCGGTGGCGGGTGCCGCCGCTGCCGTCACCGGACCGCCGACGGCGGGTCCGGCCGGTCCGGGGCATGGGACTGCTCCGGTAGCGGCCGGCCCGGCGGCGACCGGCCCGGCCCCCGGGGCCGGCGTCACCGGTCCCGCCGCGCCTGCCGTGGCCGGAGTGCCGACGGCGGGTCCGGTCGCTCCGACGGGGACCGCCGGTCCCGCTGCGGCCGCCGGGGCCGGTTCGGCGACGGCCGGTCAGGCCGGATCGGCGGGGGCCACCGCTTCCGCCGCGCCTGCCGTGGCCGGAGTGCCGACGGCGGGTCCGGTCGCTCCGACGGGGACCGCCGGTCCCGCTGCGGCCGCCGGGGCCGGTTCGGCGACGGCCGGTCAGGCCGGATCGGCGGGGGCCACCGCTTCCGCCGCCCCCGCCGTGGCCGGAGCGACGACGGCGGGGCCGGCCGTTCCGGCGGGTGCCGCCGCACCCGGGCCGGCGACGGCGGGCCCGGCCGCTCCCGCGCCGGCCACGGGCTCCGCCGTGCCCGTCGTGGACGGGACGCCGACGGCATCCACCACCGCGCCGCGCGCCGCGAGCGTCACCGGCTCCGCCGTGCCGGCCCGCGGCGACCGGGCCGCCGCGCCGGCCGCCGGCCGCCCGTCCGAAGGGGCCGGGCCGACGAGCCCTGTCCGAGACGCGGCCGTACGGGACGCACCGCCGAAGCCGGGGCCCGCCGACTCGCCTCGGGCGGCGGCCGAAGCCCCGGAGCCGGACCGGAAGCCCGGGCCCGGGCTCGCGCGCCCCACGGTGTCGGCGCCGAGCGCGCCCGCCGGTTCCGGCACGCCGCAGGCGGTCGAGCCGGACCGGGCCGCCGGGGCCGCGGCGCGGGAGGCCGCGACCCCCGGTTCACCGCTTTCCCCGCCCGCGGCGGCGGGCCCGCGCGCCGGCCTGCCCAGCGTCGGGCTCTCGGCGGCCCAGCCCGTCGCGCCCGCGGCCACGGGTTCGGCACCGGCGGCGACGCCCGTCGCGCCCGCCGCGGTCCGCCGCGAGGGGCCGCCCCGCCAGGGCCTCGCGTCCGCGCCCGCAGGGGCCGGGAGCGCCGCCGCCTCCGTCGCCCCGCCCGTGCACGTCCGCCCCGTCCCCGCCACCGCCACCGCGGCGACCACCGACAAGGCGCCCGCTCGGCCCGCCCCCGCCGCCGAAGGCGCCGTCGACCTCGGCTGGATCGCCGGCGGGCGCGTCAACGCCGTCGCCGTGCCGGTCGCCGCGTCCGTGCGGGGGGCCGCGGCCCCGGACAAGGGGGAGGCGACGGCCTCCGCCGTCCCGGCGCGTACCGCCGCGACCCGTCGGCGCAACGTGATCGGTACCGAGACCACCGGGTCCATCCCGGTGCACCTGCTGTTCCGGGAGGAGCCGGAGGGGAGCGGGGGCAACGGGGGCGACGGTGCCGATGACGGCGGGCCCGCCACCGTGCCCGTGCCGAAGCCGAAGGCGCCGGTGCGGAAGAAGGGGAAGGGGGCGATCCCCGCACCCGCCCGCACCCCCGCGAGGCCCGCGCCGACCGCCGACCCGAAGCTGGTCGAGCGGCCGGGTCCGGTGCTGCCGGGCTGGGTCGGGGTGGCCGGCGGGGTGCTCGCGCTGCTGGGGTGCGCGGCGCTCGTGTGGTGGACGGGGGTCGTGCCCGAGGAGCTCGCGCGGATGCTGCGGCTGCCCCCGCGCCCGTACCACGGGATCCCGCTCGCCCAGTGGGGGCTGCTCGCGCTCGGCGTGGTCGTCGCCCTGTTCTTCCTCGGCGGGCTCGGCCGCGGCCGGGTCGGCTACGCGCTGGTCCTGACGCTGTTCGGCGACTACCGCGGCACCGTCCGCAGGACGGGGCTGCTCTGGGTGAGCCCGCTGCTCAAGCGCCGCCGCGTGGACGTGCGCCTGCGGCACTGGCGCAGCGAGCCGCTTCCCGCGGTGGACGCGAAGGGAACGGCGCTGGACGTCGTCGTCCTGGTGGTGTGGCGGATCCGGGACACGGTCCGGGCCGCGCTGGGCGTGGCCCGGCACGAGGAGTACCTGCGGGAGCAGGTCGAGGCGGCGATGGCCCGGGTGCTGTCGCAGCTCCCGGCCGACGCGTTCCACGAGGACGCGCCGACGCTGCGCGACGCGGAGGCGGTCGGCGAGGCGCTGACGAGGGTGCTGTCGGCGGAGTGCGCGCCGGTCGGGATCGATGTGTTCTCGGCGCAGCCGACGCGGATCGAGTACGCCCCGGAGGTCGCCGCCGCGATGCAGCGCCGCCGGATCGCGGCGCTCGACGCGAAGCACCGGGACAGCGTGCTGACCTCGGTCGTGGACGCGGTGGACGACGTGGTCCACCGGCTGACCTCCCGTGGTCTGGTGGAGCTGGACGACTACGAGCGCAAGGCGCTGGTGAAGGACCTGACGGTGGCGTTCTACACGGGCCGGACGGCGCCGGGGGAGGGTGCGTGACCCTCACCCATTGGTATGGACATGCTCAACTTCCGGCCATACCTTGGTACTTGGTCTAGACCGGAATCAGTGTCACCGCACGCGTGCAGCACGACCCACAGAACTCCCCCACGTTCTCCTGGAGCGACAGCATGCGCAAAAAGACAGGAGTGGCGGCCGTGGCGCTCGGCGTCGCAGCCGCCTCGCTCTTCGCCACCAGCAGTGCGAGCAGCCATGGCTACACCGACTCGCCGATCAGCCGTCAGAAGCTCTGTGCCAACGGCACCGTGAAGAACTGCGGCGACATCCAGTGGGAGCCGCAGTCGGTCGAGGGGCTCAAGGGCTTCCCGGCCGCGGGCCCCGCCGACGGCAGGATCTGCGCCGGCGGGAACTCCCGCTTCTCGCAGCTCGACGACCCCCGCGGCGGCGCCTGGCCCACCACCAAGGTCACCGCGGGTCAGAGCTACACCTTCCGCTGGCAGTTCACGGCCCGCCACGCGACCACGGACTTCCGCTACTACATCACCAAGAACGGCTGGACCGGGACCAAGGCCCTCACCAGGGCCGACCTCGACACCCAGCCCTTCCTGGTCGTGCCCTACAACAACCAGCAGCCGCCGTCCACGCTCTCGCACTCCGGGACCATCCCGGCGGGCAAGAGCGGCAAGGCCGTCATCCTGGCCGTGTGGACGATCGCCGACACCGGGAACGCCTTCTACGCGTGCTCGGACGTTCAGTTCTGACGTAGTGTCAGTTAGCATCCGCCCCCATGGGGACCGTCGCGGAGCTCGTACGACGCCAGTGGGACGACCACCGGACCGGACTGAGGGACGAGCACACCACCCTCACCCACCACCAGGTCGCCGCCGGCGCCGCCGCGCGCGCGGCGCTGCTCACGGAGCTGATGCCCGACCGGCCGGGGAGCGAGCCGCACCTCGGCCTCCTGCTCGACAACACACCGGAGTACCCGCTCTGGCTCGGCGCGGCGGCCCTCGCGGGGGCCGCCGTCGCCGGGATCAACCCCACCCGGCGCGGCGCCGAACTCGCCCGCGACATCCGGCACACCGACTGCCGGGTGCTGATCACCCAGCGCGCCCACCTGCCCCTCCTCGACGGGCTCCCCCTCCCCGGCCTGCGCATCCTGGTCACCGACACCGAGGCCTACCGGGCCCTCCTCGCCCCCTACGAGGGCACCGCCCCGGACGAGCTCGTCCCCGTCCGGCCCGTGGGCCCCGACAGCCGCCTCCTGCTCTCCTTCACCTCCGGTTCCACCGGGGCGCCGAAGGCCGCCGTCTGCTCCCAGGGCCGGCTCGCCGCGGCCGGCGCCTCCCTCGTCTCCCACTTCGGGATACGCGCCGAGGACACCCACTACATCTGCATGCCGATGTTCCACGGCAACGCCGTGATCGCCGACTGGGCCCCCGCGCTCGTCGCCGGGGCCGGGATCGCCCTGCGCGCCCGCTTCTCCGCCTCCCGCTTCCTCCCCGACGTCCGGGCCTTCGGCGCCACCTACTTCACCTACGTCGGCCGGGCCGTCCAGTACCTGCTCGCCACTCCCGAGACCCCGCACGACCGCGACCACAGCCTCCGGCTCGGCTTCGGCACCGAGGCCGGCGCGGTGGACGCGGCCCGCTTCGAGGCGCGGTACGGGGCCCGGCTGGTCGAGGGGTACGGCTCGTCCGAGGGCGGCGCGGCGATCCAGCGGACCCCGGACACGCCGCCCGGCGCGATCGGCCGGGCCGCCCCCGCCGACGACCTGGCCGTGGTCGACCAGGAGACCCGCCGCGAGTGCCCCGCGGCCCGCTTCTCCCCGGCCGGGGTCCTGCTCAACGCCGACGAGGCCGTCGGCGAGCTGGTCAACCGCGGCCGCAACCCCTTCGAGGGCTACTGGCGCAACCCCGAGGCGATGGCCGCCCGGCTCCGCGACGGCTGGTACTGGACCGGTGACCTCTTCTACCGGGACGCGGACGGCTTCCTCTACTTCGCGGGCCGCACCGACGACCGGCTGCGCGTCGACAGCGAGAACCTGGCCGCGGCGATGATCGAGAACATCCTGGCCCGCTGGGAGCGCGCCGCCGGAGTCGCCGTGTACGCGGTCCCCGACCCGGCCGCCGGCGACCAGGTGATGGCCGCCCTGGCCCTGCGCCCCGGCGCCGCCTTCGACCCGGCCGCCTTCGCCGACTTCCTCGCGGCCCAGTCGGACCTCGGCACGAAGATGCCGCCCCGCTTCGTCCGCGTGGTCCCCGAGCTCCCCCTCACCGCCACCAACAAGATCCACCGCGTGGCCCTCCGCCGCACCGCCCTCGCCTCCCCCGACCCCACCTGGTGGCGCCCCACCCCCACCGCCCCGTACGAACCCCTGACGCCGAAGGCCCGCGAGGTCCTGCGCGCGGAGTACGCGGAGCGGGGGCACCCCTTCCCCGGACAGCCCGCCACGGAAGCCGGGCAGCCCCGGGAACGGTAGGCCCAGCCCCACCTCCCGCACACCCCCTGCGCCCATGGCCCCGCCCCCGTAGCCCCGCCTAACGTGATGCCCCATGGAGCCCCGTACCCCCTGGCAGGCGCTGGCCCGGCCCCGTCGATTCCTCCGGACCGGCTGGCCGTGGCGGGCCGTCGCGTACCTGGCGTCCGGCGTGGCCCTCGGGGCGCTCGCCCTGCTCGTCCTCCTCGTGCTGGTCGGGTTCTCGCTCCTCCTCGTGGGGCTGCCGCTGCTGCTGCTCGCCGGCGTCGGGCTCGGCGGGCTGGAGCGCCGGCGGCTGCTGCTCGTCGAGCGGGACCCGGCCGCCGACCCGCACCGCGTCCCCGAGGGTCCCGGGCTCGCCGCCTGGCTGCGGGTCCGGGCGCGGGAGCAGGCCACCTGGCGGGAGCTCGCGTACGCCGTGCTGTCCGCCACCGTGCTCTGGCCGCTCGACCTGCTCGTGCTCGCCGTCGGGCTCGGTCTGCCCGCCGCCCTGCTGAGCGCGCCCGTCCAGCTCGCGGCGGCCGGCGGGGAGGAGGCGAAGGTGGTCAAGGCCTACCTGGTCACCTCGTATCCGCAGGCCTTCGCCGCCGCCCTGCTCGGACTGGTCCTGCTGCCGTTGCTGCTCTACCCGCTCACCGCCCTGGCCGGGGCCCGCGCCGCCCTCGCCCGGGCCCTGCTCGCCCCGCGCGAGGCCGAGCTGCGGGACCGGATCGGCGAGGTCACCGCCTCCCGCGCCCGGCTCGCCGCCGCCTTCGAGGCCGAGCGGCGCCGGATCGAGCGGGACCTCCACGACGGGGCCCAGCAACGGCTGGTGGCGCTCACCATGACCCTCGGGCTCGCCCGGTACGACGCCCCGCCGGGGCCGCTCGCCGAGCAGCTGGCGAAGGCGCACGAGGAGGCCGGGCTGGTGCTGACCGAGCTGCGCGAGCTGATCCACGGCATCCACCCGCAGGTCCTCGCCGACTACGGTCTCGCCGAGGCCCTGGCCGACGCGGCGGACCGCTCGACGGTCCCGGTCGAGCTGGAGGTCGCGGCAGACGGGGGCGCGGGCGCCGGTGCTCGCGGGTCCGGTTTTCCCCGGCTGCCCGGCGCCGTCGAGAGCGCCGCCTACTTCGCCGCCCGCGAGGCCCTCGTCAACCTCGCCCGGCACAGCGGTGCCGGCCGGGCCCGGCTGACGGCCCGGCACGCCGACGGGCTGCTGCGGCTCACCGTCGAGGACGACGGGCGCGGCGGGGCCGATCCCGCCCGGGGGAGCGGGCTGACCGGGCTCGCCGACCGGCTCGCCGTGCTCGATGGCACACTTTCGATCACCAGCCCGCCCGGCGGGCCGACCGTTCTACGAGTGGAGATCCCGTGCGGCGTTCGCTCCGCATCGTCCTCGCCGAGGACAGCGTCCTCCTCCGCGAGGGCCTGATCGGGCTGCTGGCGCGTTTCGGCCACGAGGTGGTCGCCGCCGTCGGCGACGCCGGGGCCCTGCGCGACGCCGTCGCCGCACACGATCCGGACGTCGTCGTCACGGACGTACGGATGCCGCCGGACTTCCAGGACGAGGGGCTGCGCGCGGCCGTCGCGCTGCGGGCGGAGCGCCCGGGGCTGCCGGTGCTGGTGCTCAGCCAGTACGTCCAGCGCAGCTACGCCGCCGACCTCCTCGACGCGGGGGACGGCACGGGCGTCGGCTACCTGCTCAAGGACCGGGTCGGCCAGGTCGAGGAGTTCCTGGACGCGCTCGTCCGGGTCGCCGAGGGCGGCACGGTCGTCGACCCGGAGGTCGTGCGGCAGCTGTTGCGCCGGCACCGCGATCCGCTGGCGGCGCTGACGCCGAGGGAGCGGGAGGTGCTGGGCCTGGTGGCGGAGGGGCACTCCAACGGGGCGATCGCCCGCAGGCTGGTCGTCACGGAGGCGGCGGTCGGCAAGCACATCGGCAACATCCTCGCCAAGCTGGACCTGCCGCCCGCGGAGGACACCCACCGCCGGGTCCTCGCGGTGCTGGCCTACCTGAAGGCCTGAGACCGGCGGACGGAAAACAAGGAAGCCCCTCGCTTTCGCGAGGGGCTTCCTCTGTCGGTGCGCCGCCAGGGACTCGAACCCCGGACCCGCTGATTAAGAGTCAGCTGCTCTAACCAACTGAGCTAGCGGCGCCTGCTGACAGAGAAAATACTACCTGGTCCCGAGGGGTGCTCCCGACCACCCCGGGAGCCGCCCCGGGGTCCACCCCCGGGACCCGTCTCCGTCGGCGCCGCCCGAGCCGGTCAGATCGCCAGTGACAGCACCACCGGCGCGGCCCGCCGGTTCAGCGTGTCGGCCGCCGAGCGCAGCCGGTGCGCGTGCTCGATCGGCAGCGAGAGGGCGAGGCAGCCCACGGCCGAGCCCGCCGTCAGCGGGACGGCGGCGCAGACCGTGCCCACCGCGTACTCCTGGAGGTCGAGCACCGGGACGGTCGGCGGCTGGCTGTCCAGCTTGGAGAACAGCACCTTCTCGTTGGTGATCGTCCGGGAGGTCAGCCGGGCGATCTTGTGCCGGGAGAGGTGGTCGCGGCGCCCGTTCAGGTCGAGCTGGGTCAGCAGGCACTTGCCGACCGCGCTGGCGTGCGCCGCGGAGCGGAAGTCGACCCACTCGTTGACCTTCGGGGTGCGCGGGCCGTCGGTGAACTGGGTGATCTTCACCTCGCCGTCGATGTACCGGCTGATGTAGACGGCGGCGCCGACCGAGTCGCGCAGCTCGGTCAGCGTCTCCTGCAGCTTGAGCTCCAGGGCCTCGCGGCGGGTCAGGCCGGAACCGAGGAGGACGAGGGAGTCGCCGATCACATAGGCGCCGTCGGAGACCTGCTCCACGTATCCCTCGCGCCTGAGCATCAGGAGCATGGACGACAGATGGGCGACGGGCAGACCGGTCTCCCGTGCGATCTGCACGTCCGACACGCCGCCACCGTGCCGTGAGACGGTCTCCAGCACGCGCAGCGCGTATTGCACCGAGTGGAACGGCGCGGTGGGCTCGGGCTTCAGCGCCACGGTTTCCCCCTACCAGGTTGTGACCGCTAGCTTCCGTACCACGATAGCCGCCAAGGGCCCGATACGGGGCGGCTGTTGGCGAGATTGATGCGGTGCTCAGGGGCCGTACGCTGGGGCGCGCCACTCTGGCATATGCCAGGGTCACAGCCCTGCGGTAGAGGCTGAGGTCAGGGCCGTGCGTGAGGGTTTCCGTACGGGCGTTCGGCGCGTTCCGGACGTGAAGATTTTTTCGGTCCGGGGGCCCGGGGGCGGGTGGAGCCGGCCGGGGACGGAATAAACGGAGACAGCCTCCTGTTGTGCCTCCCCGTACAGACGTCCCTGCGCAGGAAGGCCGCCCACGGTGAGCGACGCGATTCGAGGAGAGGCGCGGGGCACCGCGCCCGTACCGCTGTCCGTACTGGACCTCGTGACCGTGGGCAGCGGGCGCACCGCGACCCAGGCCCTGGCGACCAGCGTCGAGATCAGCCGGCTGGCCGAGCGGCGCGGATTCCACCGGCACTGGGTGGCCGAACACCACTCCATGCCCGGGGTCGCCTCCTCCTCGCCGGCCGTGATCCTGGCCCACCTCGCGGCCCACACCCGCCGCATCCGGCTCGGCTCCGGCGGCGTGATGCTGCCCAACCACGCGCCGCTGGTGATCGCCGAGCAGTTCGGCACCCTGGAGGCGTTCGCCCCGGGCCGGATCGACCTCGGGCTGGGGCGCGCGCCCGGCACGGACGGCGCCACCGCGGCCGCGCTGCGCCGCAGCGACCGCCTGAACGAGGGCGCCGAGGACTTCCCGCAGCAGCTCGCCGAGCTGACCCGGTTCCTCGACGACGACTTCCCGGACGGGCACCCGTACGCCCGCATCCACGCCGTGCCGGGGCCGGTGCAGGGGCCGAAGGGCCGGCCGCCGGTCTGGCTGCTGGGCTCCTCCGGCTTCAGCGCGCGACTGGCCGGAACGCTCGGTCTGCCCTTCGCGTTCGCCCACCACTTCTCCGCGCACAACACCATCCCCGCGCTCGACCTCTACCGGGAGTCCTTCCGGCCCTCGGCGGTGCTCGACGCGCCGTACGCGCTGATCGGCGTCGCCGCGCTCGCCGCCGACGACCCGAAGGAGGCCCGCCGCCAGGTGCTGACCGGCGCGCTGTCGATGCTGCGGCTGCGCACCGGCCGGCCGGGGCTCATTCCGACGCCGGAGGAGGCGGAGGCGTACCCCTTCACCGCGGCCGAGCGGGAGTTCGTCGAGTCCTGGCTGGCGAACATCGTGTACGGCACGGCGGACGAGGTGCGCGAGGGGCTCGACGGGCTCGGGAAGCGGACCGGCGCGGACGAGCTGATGATCACGGCCAACGCCCACGGCGGGGACGCGCGGGTGCGCAGCTACGAGCTGATCGCCGACGCGTACGGGCTTCCGGTGCTCCCCGAGGCGCCGGTGACGTCGGCCGCGGGGGAGTAAAACCTGGATTTCGCGAGGCCGTTGGTTCGGACCTGAACGAACCGGCGGCCGATCCCTAAGTGAACCTTAAACCGCTCGTCACCTGTGGTGGCGGGCGGTTCCGTTGTGTGCTGCGAGCCCTCCGGAAGGCCCTGACGAGGGCTTTCTCTCGCCAATTGGTCTAGTCCTCAATCTGGTTCAGACCATTGACGCACTGTTCATGCGCCGGATATCACTGCTCCAACTTCCGTACCGCCATCCCAACCGGAGGCCGCACGTGCACCCCCGCAGACCAGTGATCGCCGCAGTTCTCAGCTCCGCCCTCGCCGCCGGCGCGCTCGCCGCCACCGTCGGCATCGGTTCCGCACAGGCCGCCGACAGCGCCGCCTCCGCTCCGTCGACCGGTGGCGTGAAGATCGCCTACTACGACCAGTGGAGCGTGTACGGAAACGCGTTCTACCCCAAGCACCTCGACACCCGGGGCATCGCGGCCAAACTGGACATCATCAACTACTCGTTCGGGAACATCCACCCGACCGACCTCACCTGTTTCCAGGCCAACAAGGCCGCGGGCGACGACAACAACCCCAACGCCGGTGACGGCGCGGGCGACTCGTACGCCGACTACCAGAAGTCCTTCTCGGCCGCGGACAGCGTCGATGGCGTGGCCGACAAGTGGGACCAGCCGATCGTGGGCGTCTTCAACCAGTTCAAGGAACTGAAGGCGAAGCACCCCAACCTGAAGATCAACATCTCGCTGGGCGGCTGGACCTACTCCAAGTACTTCTCGGACGCGGCCAAGACGGACGCGAGCCGCAAGAAGCTGGTCGCCTCCTGCATCAAGCAGTACATCCAGGGCGACCTCCCGGTCGAGGGCGGCTTCGGCGGCCCCGGCACCGCGGCCGGCATCTTCGACGGCATCGACATCGACTGGGAGTACCCGGGCTCGGCCGACGGCCACCTCGGCAACCACTACGCCCCCGAGGACAAGCAGAACTTCACCCTCCTGCTCGCCGAGTTCCGCAAGCAGCTCGACGAGTACGGCGCCGCCCACGGCGGCAAGAAGTACCTGCTGACCGCCGCCCTGCCGGCCGGCCAGGACAAGATCAAGAACATCGAGACGGACAAGATCGGCGCGTACCTCGACTACGCGAACATCATGACGTACGACATGCACGGCGCCTGGGACGGCGACGGGCCGACGTACCACCAGTCCCCGCTCTACTCCGGGACCAACGACCCGACCGACGCGATCAAGCCGGGCACCGAGAAGTACTCGATCGACAACGCCATCGACTCCTGGATCGACGGCAAGCCCGCCTACGGCATCACCGGCGGCTTCCCGGCCGGCAAGCTGACCCTGGGCTACGAGTTCTACTACCGCGGCTGGAAGGGCGTCCCCGCCGGCACCGCCAACGGCCTCGCCCAGCCCGCCACCGGCGCCTCCGGTGCCCGTCCGCTGAGCCAGCAGCCCGGCATCGCGCACTACAAGGAGCTCGGCGGCATCGTCGACAACCCCGCCACCACCTTCTGGGACGACCAGGCGAAGTCCGCCTACTTCTACAAGGACGGCGAGTTCTTCACCGGTCTCGACCAGCGCACCATCCAGGCCCGCGCCGACTACGCCCACCAGCGCGGTCTCGCCGGCGCGATGATGTACTCGCTGCTCGGCCTCGACGCCAACGCCACGCTCTTCAACCAGATCGTGACGGCCGTCGGCTCCTCGCCGACCTCCCCGACGACGCCGCCCACGACGCCGCCGACCACCCCGCCCACGACGCCGCCGACCACCCCTCCGACCACGCCGCCCACCACCCCGCCGACGACGCCGCCCACGGGCTGCACCGCCCCGGCGTACGTGGCCGGCACGGTCTACACCGGTGGCTCGACGGTCTCCCACAAGGGCCGCACCTGGAAGGCCCAGTGGTGGACCCAGAACGAGGAGCCGGGCACGACCGGCGAGTGGGGCGTGTGGAAGGACCAGGGCGCCTGCTGACCAGGTCCCGCCGCACCCCCGCTGAACCCGCACCGACCCCTCGCTCCACCGCATGAACCACTGCCCCCGCCCGGAATGTCCCTCCGGCCGGGGGCAGTTCCATGCCCGGACCCGGGGCGGGGCGCGTCCCCGCCGCCCGCTCAGACGGGCAGCGGCGCGACCCCGATCAGCTTCGCGATGCGGTCCGGGGCCACCGGCCGCGAGTACAGCCAGCCCTGCCCGGTGTCGCAGCCGATCCGGCGCAGCCGGGTGGCCTGCCCCGAGGTCTCCACGCACTCGGCGGTGACGGTGAGCCCCAGCCGGTGGGCGAGCTGCACCAGCGCCTCCACGATGAGCTCGTCCGCCGGATTGGCGTGCTCCTCGTCCTGGAAGCCGCGGACGAAGGAGCCGTCCAGCTTCAGCACCGAGACGGGCAGTCGGCTCAGATAGGCCAGGTTCGAGTAGCCGGTGCCGAAGTCGTCGATGGCGATCCGCACGCCCATGTCGCTCAGCGCCTGCAGCGCCTGGAGGGGCCGGCCGGCCGAGCCCATCACCGCGGACTCGGTGAGCTCCAGCTGGAGCAGGTGCGGGGCGAGCCCGGTCTCGGCGAGGATGCCGGCGACATCGGCCACCAGGTCCGAGTCCCACACCTGGCGCACGGCCACGTTGACGCTGACGAAGATCGGCCGGTCGCCGGGGTGGTCCTTCTGCCACTGCCGGGCCTGGCGGCAGGCGGTGTGCAGCACCCAGCGGCCGAGCTCGACGATCGAGCCGTCCTCCTCGGCGATCCCGACGAACCGATTCGGCGCCAGCGTGCCGAACTGCGGGTGGTTCCAGCGCACCAGCGCCTCGACCCCGCGCACCGCCCCGTCGACGAGGTCCACGAGCGGCTGGTACTCCAGCGCGAACTCCCCGCGCTCCACGGCCGGGCGCAGGGTGGAGCTGAGCGCCTGCCGGGTCATCCGGTGGGCGTTGCGCTCGGGGTCGAAGAGGGTCCAGCGGCTCTTTCCGTCGGCCTTGGCCCAGTACAGCGTGGTGTCGGCGGCCTGCATCAGGCAGGTGGCGGTCGAACCGTGGGCGGTCCGCTCGACCACGCCGATGGAGGCGGAGACCGAGAGCCGCTGCCCGGCCAGGTCGAACGGGCGCTGGAGCGAGGCCAGGACGGCCTGGGCCAGGTCGGCCAGCTGCTCGGTGCCGGTGGACTCCTCCACCAGGATGGCGAACTCGTCGCCGCCGAGCCGGGCGACGAGGTGGCCGCCGCTGCGGGTGTAGCCGTAGTGGTCCGCGCACTCGGTGAGCCGCCCGGCGACGGCGGCGAGCAGCCGGTCGCCGACCCGGTGGCCGAGCGTGTCGTTGACCGCCTTGAAGCCGTCCAGGTCGAGGTAGCAGATGCCGATCCGCCCTGTTCCGCCATGCCCGTACGACTGGTACGACTCGTACGACCGGTCCCTCGGGTCACCGTCCTGGGCGTCCAGGGCGGCGCTCTCCAGGGCCGCGGTGAGGCGCTCGAAGAACAGGGCGCGGTTGGGCAGCCGGGTGACCGGGTCGTGCATCTGGAGGTGGCGCAGCCGCGCCTGGAGCTCGCGGCGCTCGCTGATGTCGGCGACCGAGAGCAGCACCCGCGGGCTGTCCGGGACCGGGGCGACCGTCACCTCGGCCCACAGGGAGCGCCCGTCCGGGTGCTTGAGCCGGCGGGTGCAGCGGAAGCGGGAGCGCCGGCCGCGCAGCACCTCGCGGTACGCGTGCCAGGTGCGCCCGTCGGAGGCGAGGTCGACGAGGTCGGCGGCGGCCTGCTCGCGCAGCGCGGCGGGCTCGGTGCCGAGCAGGGTGCCGAGCGAGTCGTTGGCGGCGACGACGGTGCCGTCCTGGTCGACCAGGGCCATCGCGAGCCGGGCGGCGCGGAAGGCGGCGGAGCAGTCCCGGAGTTCGGACGAGTGACGCTCCGTGAGCACGGGCTCCGCCGACGGGTGCACCGGTTCTTCGGGGGTTCCGCTCACCGCTCGCTCCCGTAGTGCGTTCGGGCCGTACAGATGTGGTCGGAATGGTCGGCCAAGGAAAGTGTGCCGATCATAGAGGCTGGCCGGGGCGCCATTCCAGCTCCCGGGCCCGGCGCGGGGCCCGCGCGGCTTGTGAGGCTGCCCACCCGACGCCCTCGCCCGATCGTTTCTGCTCGGGTCTGACACGGGCCGACGCCACCCTGACCGAATGTGACTTTCCGTGAGCCGCTGCGCGTCCGTGTCGCGTCGACCCGGCGGGTCCCGCTCACCCGACCGGGGCAGCGGAAAGGTGCGAAACGCCGCAAACCATCACAAGGTGGGTGAGGTGTCGCGCATTCCGGAGCCGGAGGTCCACGTGAGGGGTCAGCAGCCACCCGGGGGAGCACCCGCGGGAGTGCCCGGAGGAGCGCCACGTTCGCGCCTGCGCGCCGGGGCCGCGGCCTTCACCTCCCTCGCGGCGCTCGCCACGACCGGCCTCGTGGCGGGTCCCGCCGTCGCCGCGCCCTCGGCCGGGCCCTGCGCCCTGCCCCGTACCGCCGCGCATCACTCGCTCGGCCTCGATACCTGGAACGGGTCCTATCCGCGGCCCACCCGGACCCTCGACGCGGTCATGGTCTTCCTGTCCTTCCCGGACTCCGAGCCCCTGACCGGCCCGGCCGAGCTCGCCGCCGACCACTTCCCCGGCACGGCCGAGTTCTTCGACCGCGCCTCCTACGGGCGCTTCCGCCTGCGCACCCACGCCCAGACCGCCTGGACCCGGATGCCGCGGGACTCCTCCGCCTACGCGATACGGCGGGACTGGGACGCCGAGCACCGCGCGGCCTATCTGCGCGACGCGGTCCGTGCGGCCGACGACTCCGTCGACTTCTCCCGCTACGACGTCGTCTACCTGGTCGCCGACCCGGACGCGCCCGGGGTGGACTCGGACGCCACCAAGGTGGTCAACCTGGAACACCCGCTGGAGGTCGACGGGACGGAGATCAAGCGGGTCGTCACGGTCTTCGAGCGCCACCCGCCGGACCGGAACGTGCTGGCGCACGAGACCGGGCACGTCTTCGACCTGCCCGACCTCTACCACCGGCCGGTGGACGGCAAGGGCGACTGGGACACCTTCGTGGGCGACTGGGACGTCATGGGCAGCCAGTTCGGGCTCGCCCCGGACCTCTTCGCCTGGCACAAGTGGAAGCTGGGCTGGCTCGACCGCTCCCAGGTGGCCTGTGTCCGCGGCCCCGGCACCCGCACGGTGAGCCTGGAGCCGGTGGCCTCGGCCCCCGTCGCCGGCGGCACGGTCGGGACCCGGCTCGCGGTCGTCCGCACCGGTGAGGACAGCGTCCTCGCGATCGAGGCCCGCGCGGCGACCGGCAACGACCGGGACACCTGCACCGAGGGCGTGCTCGTCTACCGGGTCCGCAACGAGGCGGCCTCCGGCGACGGGCCGGTCGAGGTCGTGGACACCCACCCGGACACCGAGGCCTGCTGGGACCGCTCGGTCTACCCGCCGCTCGCGGACGCCCCGCTGGCGGAGGGGGAGTCCTTCACGGTGCCGGGGACGGGCGTCCGGGTGGAGGTCGCCGACCGGTCGAAGGCGGGCGTCTGGACGGTCCGCGTCACGGGCCCGCAGGCCGCCCGCTGACGCCCCGTACCGCGAACACGAAGAAGCCCCCCGCTTGCGCGAGGGGCTTCTTCCGTCGGTGCGCCGCCAGGGACTCGAACCCCGGACCCGCTGATTAAGAGTCAGCTGCTCTAACCAACTGAGCTAGCGGCGCCTGCTGACGTCGTAGACATTAGCACCCGGATCCGCGGAAGGAAAAATCGATACGCGCACGTCGGCGGCGGAGGCCGCCCTGGCCGCCCGCACGCAGGCCCAGAGCAGCACCTCGGGGCCCGGCAGCCACGGAGAGCGGGTGTCGGGGGCGACCAGCCAGCGGGGGCCGGCCGTGTCGTGCGGGGTGAGCGGCGGGATGGTCACGGCGTCGCCGGTGCCGTGACAGAGCGGCCGGGGCACGGCCTGGCCCCACTCCTCCCAGTCGAGCAGGGACGGTAAGCGCTGGGCGGTGCCCGGGGCGGCGAAGAGCAGCATCCGGCCCCGGTGGGTGGCGACCGGCCCGGAGCCGGGCCCTTCGGCCCAGAGCCGGTCCAGCATCCGGCGCCCGAAGATCGGCTCCACGTTCACCACGTCGAAGGCGGTCCCGCAGGGCAGCACGGCCGGGGCGCAGGGGCGTTCCTCCCAGAGCTCCAGCAGGGACCGCGGCCCGGCGACGGCGGAGGCGAGCCAGGCGGCCCCCTCCTCGGTGACCCGGGCGGCCTGGTGCCGCCCCTCGTCCAGGTCCCGCAGGGCCCGGAGGATCTCGTACGGGGTCGTCTCGTCGCGCAGCCACGTGGTCATACGGAAGGTGTACCGGGCGTGACCGTTCCGTTTCGGCGGGTTGCCGGAAACCCGGACACGGCGGGGGCCGGGGGAGTATCTTGCGCCCCGGCATATGCCAGGCAGTCAGACCGGCGGCCGGTTCCCCCATACGGGGGACGGCGTCGGCTCACTCCTCCGGGTCGCGGCCGCTCGTGCGGATCAGGCCCTCGCCGAACTCGATCATCTTGCGGGCGTAGTCCTCGGTCCACTCCGCGCGCTCCGCCACGGCCGCCGGCGTGAGCCGGTCGAACCGGCGCGGATCGGCCAGCTGGGCCGCCGCGACCGCCTGGAACTCGACCGCCCGGTCCGTGGCCGCGCGGAAGGCCAGGGCCAGCTCCGTCGCCCTGGCCAGCAGCTCCCGCGGGTCCTCGATCGACTCCAGGTCGAAGAAGTGCTCCGGGTCGGCGGTCGCCTCGGCAGGCTCGAAGATCAGCGGGGCCGGCCTGACCCGCCGCTGTCCGCTCCGTTCCGCGGGTTCCGCCATCGTCCTTCTCCTCCTCGCACACAGGCGGCCCGGACACCCGGGCCACCATCCATTCTCCCGCGCCTGGCAAGAGCGCCCCAGGGCGCACCCACCGGCGCCCGACGCACGGGCCGCGCCCCCCGTCGCGCCGCTCCCGTCACGAGGGACCCGTCACGCCGCTCCCGTCACGGCGCCCAGCGCACCCGGTGCTCCTCCAGGTGGGACAGCACCGCGTGGTTGGCCTCCCAGCCGTCCGGGAACTTCACCGTGACGCCCAGCTGCACCGGCTCCGTCGACGGGTGCTCGTCCAGGAGCTCGCCGACGCCCGCGCGGCAGACCACGACGCAGGCGTGGCGGTGGCGGGAGGCCAGGACGCACAGGCGGCCGGTCTCCAGGTGGAAGGCGGTCGCGTCGGGGCGGCCGGACAGCGGGTGCAGGACGACCGTCACGTCGTACTCCCGGCCCTGGAGGCGGTTGGCCGTGTCCACCGTCACGCCCGTCACGCCGAGCCGGGCGAGCTCCGCCCGTACCGCCGCGGCCTGGTCGCGGTGGGCCGTGCCGACGGCGACCCGGTCCGGGGTGACGGGGGCCGGGGCGGCCGAGCGCTCCGAGACCGCGGCGGCGCCGCGGTCCAGGAGGCGGCGGACCACCACGGCGATCGCGTGCACCGCCTCCGGGTCGGTGCGCGGGGTGTGCCGGGCCGGGAGTTCGAGCAGGCCCCAGCCCGACTCCGCCGCCTCGTCGAGCACCCGGTCGGCGCCCGAGCCGTCGGAGGCCACCCCGAAGGAGAGCCGCCGGTCCCCGTGGTCCGTGCCGCTGCGGAACGGCGTGTACGGGTAGAAGGCGTCCGACACGAGGGGCGCCGCCGAGGCGGGCAGCCGCCAGGACACCGGGAGGCGGTGCTGCGGGAGCTCCGGATTGTGCGCGAGCAGCGTCGAGACCGCGCTCGCCGACGGGTCGTACGAGAGCCCCGCCCACTGCTCCGCGCCCACCACCGAGAACGGGTCCAGCTGCCCCGGGTCGCCCACGAACAGCGCCCGCTCGAAGAGCCCCGCCACCGCGAGCAGCGCGTCCGAACGCATCTGGTACGCCTCGTCCACGATCGCGTGCGCCCACGGCTCGACGTTCTTCACGTGCGCCCACTTCGCGGCCGTCGACACGACCACCGGGAGCCCCGTGAGCTCCCCGGCCTTCGCCGACTTCCGCACCTGTCCGAGCTCGTCGAGCGCCTTGTCGTACGGGGCGGAGTCGTTCGAGTGCAGCCGGCCCACGGCCAGCTCCGGCTGCTTCTCCGCGATCCGCAGCACCAGGTCGTCCACCTGCGCGTTGGTCTGTGCGACGACCATCAACGGGCGCCCCGCCTCGGCCAGTTCGAGCGCGGCGCGCACCACGAGCGTCGACTTCCCGGCGCCCGGGGGCGAGTCCACGACCACGCCGCGGGCCGCCCCGTGCAGCGTGTCGGCCAGGATCTCGCGGGTGGCCCGCGCGGCCTCCGCCGAGGGGTCGAAGCGGTCTCGGGCCACGCTCACAGCAGGTCCTCCGGCGTCACGGCGTCGGGCGGTTCCACGGCGTCCGCACGCGGCGGACCGCCGTGCGTCCACGGGGTCTCCTCCGGGTCCGGCAGCTTGGCGCCCACCCGCGCCTCGTGCTCGAACAGCGTCCAGGCGATCCGCTCGCCCTTCTCCGGCACCGAACCCTCCGCGGGCTCCTTGGCCCGGCCCATCCGGTCCGTCACCCGCAGCACCAGCGCGCCGTCCGGCTCCCGCCGGACGAACTCCGCGGTCTGCGGCCTGCCGTCGAGCGAGCGGTACACCTTCACGTCCTCGGCCAGATGGGGCAGGTCCTCGGTGCGGACGGTGAGCAGCGGGCGCGGACGGCCCTTCTCCGTGCGCGTCATCGTCACCTCCACGACCTCCCCGGCGAACGCCTCGCCCGCCAGCCGCCGCCCCGCCAGGACCAACGGGTCGTCCAGCGCCTCCTGCGCCTCCAACTGGGCCTGCGCCTGCTCGCGCGCCGCCAGCTTCTGCGCCGCGGTCACGGCGTCGTCCCGGCGCGGCTGCGGCGGCTCGCCCGCGGCGATCCGGTCGCGCTGGCCCGTGAACGACCAGCGGTCCCGGGTCCAGCGGTCGGCGACCCGGTCCCCGACCGGGAGCTCCCGCAGCAGGCCGAGGGCCCGCCAGGTCGCGTCCCAGGCCGGCTTCAGCTGCGTGACGAGCAGCCGGCGGATCTCCCGCTCGGCCCGCTGCAGTTCGGCCAGACCCGCCTCGGCCGCCTCGCCGTCCTCGGCGGCGCCCAGCGCCTGCCGGGCCCGGTCGTAGCGCTCGATCGCGGGAGCGAGCAGCCGGTTGTCGAAGGCCGGGTCGGTCGCCGGGCCGGCCGGCGGGCACAGCAACTGCCCCTGCGCGTCCCGTCCGAGCTCCGCCCGCAGCGCCGCCTCGGCCCCGCTCTCGCCCTCCGGCGGGTCGATCCAGGCCAGCAGGGAGCCCAGGTGCTGGTCCTCCAGGGAGGACTGTCCCGTCGCCCAGTGCCGGTTGAGCAGGTCCGTCGCGGCGACCAGCAGCGAGGAGCCCGGCACCCGGGCCCGCTCCCCGAAGTGCGTCAGCCAGCGGCCGAGCAGCGGCACCCGCGGCGGCGCCGGGAACGGCGTCTCCGGGTCCTGCTCGGCCGTCCGCCGGAACCGCGTCGAGCGCCCGAGCAGACGCACGTACTCGACGGCGGCCCGGCCCGGCACCACCAACTGCGGGGCGTCCGCGCACAGCTCGACCTCGACCTTGACCTTCTTGCCGGTCTCCGGGTCGGTCTCGGAGCGCTCGGCCGCCTCCACGACCTCCGTGAAGGAGTCCACGTACGGCAGGACGGCGTCGGCCAGCTCGGCGAGGAACGCGAAGCGCAGGTCCCGGTCGCGCGGCTGCGGCACGACCAGCAGCCGCGGCTCCGCCGGGTCGGTGCCGACCAGGGCCCCGAGCGGCGCACCCGCCTCACCGGCCGTCGTCAGGGGGACCAGGACCAGCGGGCGCGCGGACAGGTGCCGGTGGCGGACCGTGGCCAACGGGCGGGCCCGGCCCGCCTCGACGGCCTCCATCCGGGCCAGCGTGGAGATCAGCGGCATGCCAGGGCCTCCGTCCGCAGCGCCTGCGCCCGGCGCAGTGCCGCCACCGCCGGATCGTCCGGGTCCGCCTCCGCCGAGCCCTCGGCCCGGCGCGCACAGGGGGCGTCCCCTCCGCCCCGCGCCGCCGCCAGCACCTCGCCGATCGTCGTCAGACCGCCCAGCTCCCCGCGCACCGAACGGCCCAGGGCCTCCACCACGTCCGCGGCCCGGGCCCGCTCCCGGCAGTGGAAGGCCAGCTCGCAGGCGGCCAGGCACTCCGGCGCGTACGCGTGCGGCACCGCCTCCACCGAGCCGGTCAGCTGCTCCGCCGAGCACTCCGCCACGTCGAAGGAGACGCCCTCCGGCAGCGCCTCCACGATCTCCTCGATCCGGGTCAGCCGCTCCAGCTGGCGCCGCGTCACCGACAGCTGCTTGCGCACGTCGACCGCCGAGGCCGTCGGCAGGTTGGAGAAGTCCTTGGGGCAGACCAGCAGCACCGAGTGCGCCACCCGCGCGCCCTCCGTGACGGCGGCGACCCTGCCGAGGGCCAGCACGTAGACCGCGGCCTGGCGGGCCGCGGCGCCCACCTTCGCCGCGTCGGCCGAACCGTCGATCATCGGGAAGGACTTGATCTCCACGACCGTCCACCGCCCGTCGGGGTGCACCATCACCACGTCCGGCTCCAGGTAGACGGGCGCGCCCGCCACCTCCACGGCCAGCATCGGGTGGTCGAGCAGCGCCCAGCGGCCGGCCGCGGTCGCCTCCCGCAGCGCGAGCGCCGTCCGGGCCGCCCGGCCCTGGGGCCCGGCCGCCGTGAGGTCCGGCAGGTCCACGGCCGAGGGCTCCTCGATGCCGAGCAGCCGCAGCAGCTCGCGCCCGCCGTCGGCCTTGACCCTGGCCTCGAACGCGTTGCCCCGCGCTATCGCGAACTGGGACTGGCCGAAGCCCGAGGGCGAACCCAGCTTCTCGGCCAGCGCCGCTTTGTCCACCCCGGCGCCGTCGAGCAGCGCGCGCCGTCGGCAGCCCGGGTTGGCGGCCAGCGCGGCCAGCGCCCGCGCGTCGAGCGGACGCGGCACCGTGGCCGGTCCGCGCAGCTCAGCGAGCTGATGCCTGAGGGTCGTCTGCGGCGGCGGCTGCGGTCCGCTGTCGAGGGATGCGCTCACCCGCGGAAGTCTCCCATCCGCCACTGACAGCCGGGGAGTTTCGGGCGGATTCGGCACCGAACGCCCCACCCGCGCCCCGGGCGGAGAGGCGCCCGGCGACCCGGTCGGCGAGGCGCGTCGCGTACGGGGCGAGCAGCAGCCCGGCCCCCATCACGGCCGCCCCGGCGACCGCGTCCAGCAGGTAGTGGTTGGCCGTGCCCATGACCACGAGCGCGGTGAGCAGCGGATATGCGGCGGCGAGCGCCTTGGACAGCGGGGTCCGGCCGTGCCGCCACAGCATCACCCCGCACCACAGCGCCCACCCCACGTGCAGGCTGGGCATCGCCGCGTACTGGTTGGTGAGCGCGCCCATCCCGCGCGGGGCACTGGCCTCCGCGCCCCACCACCCGTACCCGCTGAACCGCGCCATCGTGTCGACGAACCCGTGGCCCGGGTCGAGCAGCCGGGGCGGGCAGGTGGGCAGCAGCGTGAAGCCGACGAGACCGAGCAGGGTGGAGAGCATCAGCCAGGTCCTGGCCGCCCGGTAGTGCGCGGGCCGGCGCCGGAACAGCCAGACCAGGACGGCCGGGGTGACCAGGTAGTGCAGCGAGGCGTAGACGAAGTCGGCGGGCACGCCGAGCGCGGGCGCCGCCGTGAACAGCCGGTTGAGCGGATGCTCGGCGTCGATCCCCAGGACCTGCTCGATCCGCAGGATCGCGAGACCGTGCGCGACCGCGGTGTCCACGTCTCCGCGGGCCAGCAGCCGCCCGCAGGAGTAGGCCGCGTACACCGCCCCGATCAGTGCGAGTTCCGTCCACCACCGTGGTCTGCGCATCCGAGCCCCCAGTTCCGCGCTTCTCCCCGATCCCGATCGTGGGAGGACGCCGGCGGGCGGCGGGAGGTTGCCCGGACGCCACCCGGAATTCACGTGGGCGATGATGGAACCGAACCGTTCCGTGAACACCCGGAGAGACCCCATGGCACCGCGCATCCTGCTCGCCCGGCACGGCCAGACCGAATGGTCGCTGCTGGGAAAGCACACCGGCAGGACCGACATCCCCCTGCTCGACGAGGGCCGGCGCGGGGCCAAGCTGCTCGGCGAGCGGCTGGGCCGCGGCCCGTGGGCCGGGCTCGACGGGGTCGAGGTGCGCACCAGCCCGCTGGTGCGGGCGCGGGAGACCTGCGACCTGGCCGGCTTCGGTGAGCGCGCGGAGAACTGGGACGCGCTCATGGAGTGGGACTACGGCGCCTACGAGGGGATGACCCCGGCCGAGATCCAGGCGGTCCGGCCGGGCTGGTTCATCTGGCGCGACGCGGTCCCGGACGGCGAGACACTGGCGGAGCTCTCGGCGCGGGCCGACCAGGTCGTGGAGTGGGCCCGCTCGGCCGACCGGGACGTGCTGGTCTTCGCGCACGGGCACATCCTGCGGTCGATCGCCGCGCGGTGGATGGGGGAGGACGTCTTCTTCGCCTCGCGCATCCGCCTCGACCCGACCAGCCTGTCCGTCCTGGGCTGGGCGTACGGAGCGCCCGCCGTCGAGCGCTGGAACGACACCGGACACCTGGAGCCGTAGCCGGTACGGGGTGCGGGCGGGTGCGGCGCCCGGCGCCCGTCAGTACGCGGCGAGGACCCGGCGGGTCTCCGCGAGCAGGGTGCGGATGCGGGAGGAGTCCACGCCGTCCAGGGAGTCCACCACCCGCTGCATCTGGGCCGCGGCCTCCTCGGGCCGGCCCGCGTGGGCGAGGTTCCCGGCGAGCTGGGCCCGGTAGAGGGCGAGGTTGCGGGCGAAGTGCGGGTCCTGCAGGACGGTGGCCCGGTGGGCGTGCCGGGCCGCGCGGGACCAGTCGCCCAGCATCGACCAGCACTGGGCCTCCAGGGCCTCCAGCTCGGGCTCGCCGAAGAACGACATCCACTCGGGGTCGCTCTCCCCGGCGCCCCGGGCGAAGAGCGAGTGGGCCCGGCCGAGGGCCTGGGTGCAGGCGGACCTGTCGCCGAGTCCGGCCCAGGCCCCGGCCTCGCGCAGGGTCAGCAGGGTGAGCAGCCGGGCGGAGCCGAGCGGCTGCGCGGCCCGCAGTCCCGCCTGGGCCGCCCGTACCGCCTCCCGGTACCGGCCCGCGTCCCTGGCCAGGAACGAGGTGTTGCAGAAGGCGTGCGCCTCCAGGGCGGCGTCCCCGGCGACCCGGGCGGTGGCGAGGGCCTCGGCGTAGTGGGACCGGGCGTCGTCGAGGCGGCCGGAGTCATGGGCGAGCCAGCCGACCGAGATGGCCAGCTCGCCGGCGCCGTTGTGCAGCCGGTCGGCGGTGGAGCGGCGGGCGCTGACGCCCGCGTCGAGCAGGGCGTAGGCGGTACGGAGCGGCTGGGTGGCCCGCTGGTAGAGGCCGTCGGCGCCGTGCCGGTCGTCGAGCAGGCGGATCTGGCGCACGGCGTCCTCGACGGCGCGTACCTCGGCGTCGCCGACACGGTGGACGCCACGGGGGGCGGGGATGGCGACGGCGGAGCCGCCGAGTCCCAGCGAGGCGGCCGCCACGGTGGCGGTACCGCCGGTCATGAATGCGCGACGCAGCACGTCGCTCTCCTCATCGTTCCGGGTGGTGATGGCGAGGGGCGGCGGTGCCCCGGCCGGTACGGCCGGCCGCCGGCCGCGAACGGCCTCCCGCGCCGAGAACCCCAGGTCCGCCAGGCTCAGTCCGGGGAACATGTGCAGGAACACCCGCTCGTACGCGTAGTTGGGGCAGCGGATCTCGCCCGCCTCCACGCGCCCGATGTAGCGGGCGTCGCATGCGACCTGCTCGCCGATCTCCCGCGCGGCCCGGCGGACCGTCGCGGCGAACTCCGCCGGCGAGTGCCGGCCGCGGAGTCTGCGGAAGGCGAGATTGGGAACTGCCCGTGACAACGCCATGGCCGAGCCCTCTCCTGGTGCTGCCGGTGTTCCGGCGGGGCAAGAACGTACCTGCTGTGACCGGCCGCGCACGCAGGGTTTGCAAACAAATCGGATATCTCGCCTGCGATCTGCCATGAACTGCCATCCTTTGCGGCGGCGTGCCGCCGTAGCCGTTGACGTCCACGGGCGTTGAACCATGCGGAGGGACGGAACGTGTCTCCTCTGGAGTGAGCTGGAGTGAGGAGGGGTCCCATGGCGGAGACCGCATCACAGTCCACCGCGATGCACGCGCCCACGCCGGACGCGAGCGCGTCCCCGGCCGAGCCCTGTGACCTGGTGACCGTGCCGGCCCGGCAGGGCCTGGAGGCCGTGGACATCCTGCGCCGCGGCGGGGCCCCCGCCGTCGGCCCGGTGCTCCACGACGGCGCCTGCGACACGCTCGGCTTCCTGGTCCCGCCGGGGACGGCGGCGGGCTGGGACATGCCGGGCAGCGCGTGTACCGAGACGCTGGGCCGGGGGCTGCGCCTGCCGGAACTGCCGGAGCTGCCCGGCCCGGACGGTGCCACCCCGCGCCCCGCGGACTGGCTGCTGCCCCCGGGCGACAGCGGCGAGGTCACCGACCCCGCGATGCTCCGGGAGGCGCTCGGTCAGGCGGCCCGGCTGATCGAGGCGGCGGACGGCTGCCGCTGATCACCCGCGGGTGCTCCTCCGGCCCGTCGGGCTCGTCGGGCGGAGCGCCGCCGGCTGCGTCGATAATGGGGCCGTGGCCAGGAACAAACAGCGGGAACGGGCGGCATCGGCCGCCGCCGTCGTCGAGACCGTCGACGGCGGGCTCGCCGAACTCATACCCGACCGTGAGCGGCCGCGCGGCTGGACGCTGCTGATCGACGGCGCCCCGCAGTCGCACGTCGACCTCGACGATCCCGCGCACCTCACCTTCGAGTACCAGCGGCGCCTCGGGCACATCGCCGATCTCGCCGCCCCGCCGAACCGGCCGATCCAGGTCGTGCACCTCGGCGGCGGCGCCTTCACCCTCGCCCGGTACATCGCCGCCACCCGGCCCCGCTCCACCCAGCAGATCGTGGAGCTCGACGGGCCGCTCGTGCAGCTGGTCCGCCGCGAGCTGCCGCTCGACGCCACCGCCCGGATCCGGGTCCGCTCCACCGACGCCCGGGCCGGGCTCGGGAAGGTGCAGGACGGCTGGGCGGACCTGATCATCGCCGACGTGTTCAGCGGGGCCCGCACGCCCGCGCACCTGACCAGCACCGAGTTCCTGGCCGAGGTCAGGCGGGTGCTGCGGCCCGGCGGCTTCTACGCGGCCAACCTCGCCGACGGCCCGCCGCTGGCCCATCTGCGCGGCCAGATCGCGACCGCCGCCACCGTCTTCCCCGAGCTGGCCCTCACCGCCGACCCGACCGTGCTGCGCGGCCGCCGCTTCGGCAACGCCGTGCTGCTGGCCTCCGACCGGGAGCTCCCGGTCGCCGAGCTGACCCGGCGGGTGGCGACCGACCCGCACGCCGGGCGGGTCGAGCACGGGCGGGCGCTCGCCGACTTCACCGGCGGCGCGGCCCCGGTCACCGACGCGAGCGCCAAGCCCTCGCCCGTACCGCCCGCCTCCGTCTTCCGCTGAGGTCGGGGCGCGTCCGGGAAGTCCCGCCTGGCCCTGCGACCAGTCGGCGCCACGTTCCGGGCCCGGCCTAGATCGCCTGCTCGTCGATCTCGACGCGCGGCGCGGTGTCGTGCCAGACGCAGAAGACGGAGATCTCCCGGCTGCCCTTGGTGAAGGTCACCCGGATCCAGGTCGTCTGCTTCCACACCTGCATCTGCCAGCCCGACTCGGGGGTCGCGCTGACGAGTTCGGCCGAGGACGGGCCGAGGTCGAAGACCGCACGGCCGCCGTCGGTGCCGTAGCTCTTGACGTTCCCCGTGCCCCCGGAGCCGCCGCTGTCCGGTGCCGTGCCCGTCCCGCCCGAGCCCCCGGGGGTGCTCGTCGCGGACGCCGGGCGGGTGGGGCGGTGGGACGGGGGCGTGGCCGGGGGAGTCGCCGGCGGCGTGGTGGCCGGGGGAGTCGGCGGGGCCGTCGTGGGGGAACCGGTCGTGCGGGTCGAGGACGTGACCGGGTCGGAGCCGGTGGCGGGGCCGACGCCGCTCGGGATCGGCAGGGCCCGCGGCGGGTCGTAGACCGTGCCGGCGAGCACCGTGTGCACGCCCCACCACGAGAGCGTGACCGCTCCGCCCGTGGCGAGCGACCACGCCAGCGCGTGAACCAGTCCTCTTCGCATCCTGCTCATACTGCCATCCCCTGAATGGCGTACGGTGCGCCCCATGGCAAGTGTGCTCGTGGTCGAGGACGACCAGTTCGTGCGCTCCGCCCTCATCCGGCATCTGACCGAGGCGTCGCACCTGGTGCGCAGCGTCGGCACGGCCCTGGAGGCGTTGCGCGAGGTCGCCCATTTCCGTTTCGACGTGGTCATTCTCGACCTCGGACTTCCCGACCTGGACGGGGCCGAGGCGCTGAAGATGCTGCGCGGCATCACCGATGTCCCGGTGATCATCGCGACCGCGCGGGACGACGAGGCGGAGATCGTCCGGCTGCTCAACGACGGCGCGGACGACTACCTGACCAAGCCCTTCTCCGTAGAGCACCTGTCCGCCCGGATGGCGGCCGTGCTGCGCCGGGCCCGGTCCTCGGCGGGCGAGGTGCCGCCGCCGCGGGAGATCCGGGTGGGCGGGCTCGCCATCGACCCGCTGCGCCGGCAGGCGGCCCTCGACGGAGCCGCGCTCGACCTGACCCGCCGTGAGTTCGACCTGCTCGCCTTCCTGGCCGGCCGGCCAGGGGTGGTCGTGCCGCGCAAGGAGCTGCTCGCCGAGGTGTGGCAGCAGTCCTACGGGGACGATCAGACCATTGACGTACATTTGTCATGGCTGCGACGCAAATTGGGCGAAACGGCCGCCCGCCCCCGCTACCTCCACACCCTGCGCGGGGTGGGTGTGAAGCTGGAACCGCCGCTGGAGCCGCAGCCGTGAGATGGGCGCTGGTCAAGGTGTCGCTCGCCGTCACCGCCATGGTCGTCGTCGCGTTCGCCGTGCCGCTCGGCCTGGTCGTCAAGGAGATGGCCCGGGACCGGGCCTTCTCCAACGCCGAGCGCCGCGCCGCCGGTCTCGCGCCGGTCCTCGCGATCACCACCGACCGGGAACAGCTGGAGCGGGCCGTCGCCACCACCGACGACGGGGCCGAGGGCCGGCTCGCCGTCCACCTCCCCGCGCCGCCCGGCCGGCCCGGCGCCGCGGGCATCGAGGTCGGCACCCGGCGCGCCACCGACGAGAACCTGGCCACCACCCGTGCGCTGGGCCGGGCCACCATCGCCGAGGTGCCGGGCGGCTCGGTGCTGCTCCAGCCGACCGCGGTCAGCTCCGACCGGGTCGCCATCGTCGAACTCTTCGTCCCCGAGGGCGAGGTCACCAACGGCGTCGCCACCGCCTGGCTGGTCCTCGCCGCCGTCGGCGTCGCCCTCATCGTCGGCTCCGTCGCGGTCGCCGACCGGCTCGGCGTGCGCATGGTCCAGCCCGCCCAGCGGCTCGCGCGCGCCGCCCACGAGCTGGGCGAGGGCAAACTGGGCGCCCGGGTCCGCGAGGAGGGCCCGCCGGAGCTCAAGTCCGCCGCCACCGCCTTCAACTCGATGGCCGACCAGGTCCTCCAACTGCTCGCCAACGAACGCGAACTCGCCGCCGACCTGTCCCACCGGCTGCGCACCCCGCTGACCGTGCTCCGGCTCAACGCGGCCTCGCTGGGCTCGGGTCCCGCGGCCGAGCAGACCCGGGCCGCCGTCGAGCAGCTGGAGCGCGAGGTCGACACGATCATCCGCACCGCCCGCGAGGCCAAGCCGCAGACCCAGCCGACCGCGCCCCTGGCGGGCTGCGACGCCTCCGAAGTGGTGCGCGAGCGGATGGACTTCTGGTCGGCGCTCGCCGAGGACGAGGACCGCAAGGTGCGGGTCGCGGGCGTCGACCGCCCCGTGCGCATCCCGGTCGCCCGGCCCGAACTCGTCGCCGCGCTCGACGCGCTGCTCGGCAACGTCTTCCGGCACACCCGGGTGGGCACCGCCTTCTCGGTCGACCTCCACAACGGCGACGACGCCGTCATCATCCTGGTCTCCGACGCCGGTTCCGGCATCGACGACCCCGCCGCCGCCCTCGCCCGCGGCAACAGCGGCGGCCGGGACGGCTCCACCGGACTCGGCCTCGACATCGTGCGCCGCATGGCGGAGTCCACCGGCGGCGACGTGCGCATCGGGCACTCGGTGCTCGGCGGCACCGAGGTCCGCATCTGGATCGGCCTCGACGGGCGCCGCTCCGCCGGTGACGGGGGCCGCCGGGGCCGCCGCGCCGGGTCGGCCGCGGGACGCCGCGGACGGCGCCAGAAGGTCTGACGGGGGCCACGCGGGCCGCCAACCTTTCGGCGTCCCGATGCCTCCCTTAAGCGGATCCTAAGAATCCTCAACCCCGGCCCCCTCGTGCTCATTTGTCCGTTTCCCTGCCGCTAGCGTGCTGCCGCACCCCCGATCCACCCCCCACTCCCGGCACGCAGAGGCAGGCACGCGATGGGCACCAGTTCGCACCGGCGCAGGGCGAGCGGCAGGACCAAGGCCGTCGGCGCGGTCGTCGCCGCCGCCGTGATCGGCGGCGCCGCCTTCGCGTTCACCGGCACCGCACAGGCCGCCGCCGTCGGTGCCGCATACACCAGGACCAGCGCCTGGACCGGCGGCTACACCGGTCAGTACGTCATCACCAACGAGACCTCCACCCCCCAGTCCGACTGGACCCTGGAGTTCGACCTGCCCGCCGGGACCTCCATCGGCTCCCTCTGGAACGGCGACCACACCGTCTCCGGCCGCCACGTCACCGTGAAGCCCGCCGGCTGGAACCGGCAGCTCGCCCCCGGCGGGTCCGTCACCGTCGGCTTCGTCACCTCCTCCTCCGGCACCGCCGGGGACCCGGTCGGCTGCCTCATCAACAAGTCCGCCTGTTCCGCCGGCGGCCCCGCCCCCACCCCCAGCGGCCGCCCCTCCGACCAGCCCACTGTCACGGCCGCTCCCACGGCCACCCCCGCCCCCACGAAGACGGTCACCCCCACCCGGAGCGCCACCCCCACGGCCTCCGCGACCGTCACCCCGGCGCCCACCGCGACCGCCACCACCCCGCCCGGCGCGGCCCCCGCCCGCTACGCCCCCTACGTCGACACCTCCCTCTACCCCGCGTACGACCTGCTCTCCACCGCCGACCGGACCGGCGTCAAGGAGTTCAACCTCGCCTTCCTCACCTCCGGCGGTGCCTGCGCGCCGCTGTGGGGCGGGGTCACCGACCTGGCCTCCGACAAGGTCGCCGCCCAGATCGGCGCCCTGCGCGCCAAGGGCGGTGACGTCCGGGTCTCCTTCGGCGGCGCGGCCGGCCACGAACTCGCCCTCAACTGCTCCTCGTCCACCGCCCTCGCCGCCGCGTACGGCAAGGCGGTCGACCAGTACGGGCTGACCAAGGTCGACTTCGACATCGAGGGCGCCGCCCTCCCGGACACCGCCGCCAACACCCGCCGCTCCCAGGCCATCGCCCAGCTCCAGAAGTCCCACCCGGGGCTGAACGTCTCCTTCACCCTGCCCGTCATGCCCGAGGGCCTGACCCAGCCCGGCGTGGACCTGCTGGCCGACGCCAAGCGCAACGGGGTCCGCGTCGACGCCGTCAACATCATGGCGATGGACTACGGACCGGCCTACAGCGGCGACATGGGCCAGTACGCCGTCTCGGCGGCCACCGCCACCCAGGCCCAGATCAAGGGCGTCCTCGGCCTGTCGGACGCGGCCGCCTGGAAGACCGTCGCCGTCACCCCCATGATCGGCGTCAACGACGTCTCCAGCGAGGTCTTCCGGGTCGACGACGCCACCCAGCTGGTCGAGTTCGCGAAGTCCAAGGGCATCGGCTGGCTGTCGATGTGGTCCTCGACCCGCGACAAGCAGTGCGCGGCCGGCGCGATCGGCTACGCGGACGCCACCTGCTCCTCGATCCTCCAGCAGCCGCTCGCCTTCACCAAGGCCTTCGCCGCCTACCGATAGCCCCGGGAGTTCCCCGAGGCGGACCTCCCCCTGGGCTCCCCCGCGGGCCCAGGGCCCCGTACCCCCCACACCGCGCGCTCCGGCCGGAAGTCCACCCCCACCACCGGCCGGGGCGCGCCCCCTTTTCCCCTTCCCCGGGTGGGCGTCAGCCCTCCTGCTCCCGCAGTCCCTCCAGCTCCTCCAGGAACTCGACGGTCAGCTTCCCCCAGGCCGCCGGGTTCTCCGCGAACGGCGCGTGCCCGGTGGCCAGTTCGGTCAGGCGGGCGCCGGGAATGCCCGCGGCGACCGCGCGGTGCAGGGCGGGGGAGACGAGCCGGTCCTCGGTGGTGGATATGACGAGGGTCGGCACGCCCACCCGGGCCAGGTCCGCGCGCACGTCCGCCCGGGTCACCAGGTCGGCGTGGTCCGGCGTCCCCGCCGGGACGGACTCGGCGGTCAGCCGCACGACGCCCTCGACCACCCCGGGGCTCATCGGGTCGAGCATGGCCGGGCTGAAGACGAACGGCACCAGGAGGCGGGCCACCAGCTCGTGCTGCCCGCTCTCGGCGAGGTCCCGCCACAGGTAGGAGGCCTGGCGCAGCGTGTGGTCCGCCCGGGCGAAGGGGGCGGTGAGCACGAGTCCGCTCACCCGCTCCGGGTGGCGGGTGGCGGCGCGGACCGCGACGGTCGTGCCCAGCGAGTACCCGGCGACGGCGAAGCGCCCGACGCCCGCCGCGTCCGCCTCCGCCACCAGGCCGTCGGCGAGCGCGTCCAGGTCGAGCGGGGCGGCGGCGCGCGGCGCGGAGCCCGTACCCGGCAGGTCGAAGCCGACGACCCGGCGTCCGCCGGCGGTCAGGGCGGCGCGGATCGGGCCGAAGTGGGAGTCGATGCCCCCGCCGGAGCCGTGGGCCAGGAGCAGAGCGTGCGCGGTCATGGAAGTCCCCCGTGGTGAGCCGTACGCGGGCCCGGTCGGGGCCGGTCCCGTCCGGAACCGGCCCTGACCCGCGCATCCGTAGTGAGCGCCAGGTAACCAAGAACGGACTCACCGTATCAGATTCCCTAACGCCCACTACAGAAAAGCCCTCGCCCTGTGGACAACGGCCCGGCTACCCCGCCCGCGCGGTCTTCCACTCCTCCGCGTAGTCGCCGAAGATCCCCCGCAGGTGGTGCCCGATCTTCAGGTAGTCCAGGTCGTCCAGGTTGGCCAGCGACACCCGCACCGACCACTCGGGGCCGTCGAAGCCGCCGCCGTTCAGGAGCACCACGCTGGTCTGCTCGGCCAGCCGGAACAGCGGGTCCACCGGCTCGTAGTTCTTCTCCAGGAAGTCCGCGAAGTCCTTCCCGTGCACCCGCTCCGCCTCCGCGAGCAGGTCCAGCTCGATGTAGTAGCCGGCCCGCTTCGGGTCGTCGGCGATCTTCATCTGGGCGCCTTCGAGCAGCAGGTCGAGGCGCTGGCGCACGATGGCCCGGATCTTGTGCTTGTACGCCTGGCCCTCCTCCAGCATGTCGAAGAGGGAGAACAGTGACATCTGCACCTGCTGCGGCAGCGAGAGCCCCGCCGTGTGGTTGAGCGCGACCTGCCGGGAGTCGGCGACGAGCCGGTCGATGAAGCGGATCTTCTCGGGCTCCAGGGTCAGCGTCCCGTACCGCTTGTTCAGGCGCTCCTTCTCCGGCCGCGGCAGCTTCGCGATCATCTCGTCGATGACGTTGTCGTCGTGCAGGCCGATGACGCCGAGCCGGTGGCCGGTGCAGCCGTAGTGCTTCGAGTAGGAGTACACGAGCAGCGTGTTGCGCGGGAGGTCGGCCGCGAGCGAGCGGAAGCCCTCGACGAAGGTGCCGTACACGTCGTCCGTGACGACCAGCAGGTTCGGGTTCCGGGTCGCGACGATGTCCTTGATCTGGTCCGCCACCCGCTGGCTCATCGCGAGCGACGGCGGGTTGGACGGGTTCACGACGCAGACCAGCTTCACCGACGGGTCGGCGAGCTTCTCGACCTCCTCGGCCGGGTAGCGCCACTCGCGGACGCCGGTCTCGGCGAAGAGGCTCGCGTTGACGTTGACGACGTCGAACTCGTACGTGTCGAGCTCGGGGATCTCGATGTACGGGGTGAACACCGGCACCATCAGGGCGATCCGGTCGCCCTTCTTCAGGATCCCGTTCTTCATGAGGGAGTCGAAGATGTAGCACATGGCGGCGGTGCCGCCCTCGGTCGCGAAGTACGAGATGTTCCCGGCCGGCGGGCGCTTGTCGAACATCTCGTCGGCGATGTAGCCCCGGACGATCTGCTCGGTGTGGTGCAGGATCCGGTCCGGCACCGGGTAGTTGTCGCCGATCGTGCTGTCGGTCAGCTCGTGGACGAAGGCGTCCTTGTCGAAGCCGAAGCGCTCGATCGCGTACGCGACGCTGTTCTGCAGGAGCTCGATGCCGGGCAGGTCCGGGTGCTGCCGCACGAAGGTGTCGAAGCGGGCGCCGGCGCCGGCGAGTTCGGGCATGCCGCCGAGGTTGTCGGCGGTCCAGACCCGGCGCGACTCGGAGAGGGAGAAGTAGCCGAGCGCGTAGAACGCCTCGCGGGGACCGGTGGCGACCCAGTTCGGGTTGCCGCGGCCCGCGTTGAGCATCTGGGTCTGCGACTTCTCCTTCTGGCCGGGCTTGTCGGCCTGCGCCGCCTGCGCGATCTGGATGAACTTGTCCTTCAGCTCGAAGGGCGAGAGCTGCGCGAAGGACTGGATCTCCTGACGGGTGAACGTGGTCTTGGGCACGGGGGTCCTTCCGGGTCGGGTCAGTGGTTGAGGATGACGATCACGGCGCCCCAGATGGTCAGCAGCACGTTGCCCACCGCGTAGGGGATCGTGTAGCCGAGCGTCGGGATCTGCGACCGGGACTGTTCGTTGATCGCGCCGATCGCCGCGGTCGTGGTCTGGCCGCCGGCCAGCACGCCCATCAGGATCGGGAAGCGGATCTTCTGGACGTAGTGGCCCACCAGGAAGCCCACGATCAGCGGGATCACCGTGGCCACCGCGCCCCAGACCAGCAGCCCCCAGCCGGCCGTCGAGAGCCCGCTGGTGAAGCTCGGGCCGGCGTTGATGCCGACGACCGCGACGAACAGGCACAGGCCGAGGGTGTCCATGAACCACTGGGCGCCCGGCGGCACGTTGCCGTACGTGGGGTACTTGCCGCGGATCCAGCCGAAGACCAGACCCATGATCAGCGCGCCGCCGGAGGTGGACAGCGAGATCGGCACGCCCGAGACGGTCAGTGCCGGGATGCCGATGCAGCCGCCGAGGAAGACGCCGAGGCCGACCCAGAGCATGTCGGTGGCGAACGAGGTCGGGACCGGCTTGCCGATCGCCGCGCCCGCCGGGTCGACCAGCCGCTTCGGGCCGTTCAGGACCACCGTGTCGCCGCGCTCCAGCTGGGTGGTGAGCCGGTACGGGAACTCGGCGCCCGAGCGGTACAGCTTGTCGATGTACACGCCGACCATGAACGGCTCGCGCCGCAGCTCCGCGATGGTCTTGCCGAGCTGCGCCTTGTCCGAGGCGACCACGTGCAGGCTCTCGGTCTGGTAGCCGAGCAGCTCCACGTCGTCGGTCTCGGGGCCGATGTGGGTGCGGGCGTCGAACTCGATCAGCGAACCGCGCAGGGCGCTGACGGCGACCACGTCGCCCGAGCGCAGCACCGTCTGCTGGTCGTGTTCGAGGATTCGGCCCTCCCGCCGGACCCGGGTGATGTAGATCCGGTGCCCGAGCTCCTTCTGCTGGTTCTCGAAGTCGTCGATGGTCCGCCCGACCAGCGGGGAGTGGTCCATCTCGTACGCGCGCAGGACGACCTCGTAGTAGCCCTCGGCCAGGTCGGGGTTGTCCCCGGGGGCGTCCATCTCCTTCGCGAGCCGGGCCGACTCGGCGGCCAGGTCGCGCTTGTAGAGCTTGGGCAGGAAGTTGGCGAGGAGCATGGCGCAGAGGATCGTGCCGAGCGGATAGGTGACCGCGTAGCCGATCGCGACCAGGTTCTCCTCGTTCTTCATCTGGGCGGCGGACAGCCCCGGCAGGTTGCCGATGGCGTCCTGGGCGACGCCGATGACGGCGGACTGGGTGAGCGCGCCGCCGAGCAGTCCGGCCGAGAGCCCGGGGCCGTAGCCGAGCATCACGGCGAAGCCCCAGGAGACCAGCAGGCCGGTGACGCAGACGACGACCGCGTTGAGCACCTGCGGCATGCCGTCCTTCTTCAGTCCGCGGAAGAACTGCGGGCCGACCTTGTAGCCGAGCGCGAAGAGGAAGAGCGTGAAGAAGAGGTTCTTCACCGTGCCGTCGATGGTGACCTTGAACTGGGCGCCCAGCAGCAGTCCCGCCACCAGACAGCCCGTCACCGCGCCGAGCGCGATGGCCTTGTAGCGGAGCTTGCCGAACAGGAAGCCGAGCGCGACGGTGATGAAGATCAGCAGTTCGGGGTGGGGCTGGAAGATGTTCCGGTTGAGGAAGTCGATCATTGGGACGTGTGTCCTCTCACCATGCGTCCTCTCACGCTCCGAGGATTCCGACGAGCAGCGGGCCGGTCAGGGGGAGCAGGAAGTTCGAGAGCGTGTACGTGATCGTGTAGCCGAGCATCGGCACCGAGCTCTGGGCCACCTGGGTGACGGAGGTGATCGCCGGGGTCGAGCACTGCTGGCCCGCGATGGCGCCGATGAGGATCGGCTTCTCGATGTTCAGCAGCTTGCGGCCGACGATCAGCGAGATCGTCGCGGGGACCAGGACCATCGCGATCCCGGCGAACGGCAGCAGCGCCCCGTACTCCTTGAGCAGCGGTCCGGCCTGCGGGCCCGAGACCAGGCCCGTGCAGGCGATGAAGACCGCCAGGCCCAGGTCCTTGATCGTGGTGGCGGCCTGCGGCGGGAAGGCGCCGAAGGTCTGCTTGCGGGAGCGGAACCAGCCGAAGAGCAGCCCCGAGATGAGGCAGCCGCCGCCGGTCCCGAGCGACATGGGGACGTCGCCGAAGCGGACCACGATCTGGCCGATGAGCGAGCCGACGACGATGCCGAGGCCGAGGTAGACGAAGTCGGTGGAGTCGTTCTTGACGATCGCGCCGACCTTCGAGGCGAGCCGGCCCAGGCCCGAGCGGGAGCCGACCAGGGTGAGGACGTCGCCGCGGTGCACGACGGTCTCGGGGGTGGCCGGCAGGTGCTGTTCGTTGCGCAGCACGTCGGTCACGTACACCCCGCCGTTCGCGATCTCCGGGTGTTCGGTGGTGAGCGTGTCGAGCGACTTGCCCTCCACCGTCTTGTCGGTGAGCGAGACCTGGGTGGTGGCGAGCGGGGTGTCGAGGCCCGGGATGGCCGGGGTCTCGGGGCCGACGTGCCGCCCCGCGTCGATGATGTTGGACCGCCGGCCGACCATCAGCACCAGGTCGGAGAGGGTCAGCTCGAAGTCGGGCGGGGGAGGGGTGAGGACCTTGCTGCCCCGCTTCACCGCCTCGACCGTGACCCGGCTGCCGTTGGACCGCTCCAGCTGGGAGACGAGGGTGCCGTCGGCGTGGGTGACCAGGAAGGTGCGCCCGACCATGCCGGGCAGCGCCTCGCGCTCGTCGTCCTCCAGGCCGCCCGAGCCGCCGCGCATCTTCTCCCACAGCTCGCGCGAGGCGTCCCGGAGGTTGATCCGCATCATCATCGGCATGATCTGGCTGGTGTAGATCACGATGGTGATGAGGCCGAAGAGGTAGCAGACCGTGTACGCGGTGGCCACGTGCCCCTGGTACTCGGTGATCTGCGCCTGCGTCAGGTTGCCGAGTTTGCCGATGGACTCGGTGGCCGTGCCGACGACCGCCGACTCGGTGGCGGCACCGGCCAGGATGCCGGCGGCGGTGCCGACGTCAAGGTCGAAGGCCTTCGCCAGGCCGAGGGCGATCCCGACGACGCACACGACCTCGATGACGCAGAGGGTGAAGAAGCGCAGGCTCTTCTTGTTGAGGTTCGCGAAGAACTGCGGTCCGGCCATGTAGCCGAGCGAGAAGATGAAGAGCGCGAAGAAGATCGTCTTCACGTCGTCGGAGATGGTGATCTTCGCCCAGGCGCCGAGCAGCAGCGAGACGATCAGCGTGCCGCAGATGCCGCCGAGGGTGATGGGTCCGACGCGGAGCTTGCCGACGAGGTAGCCGGCGGCGAGGCAGAGGAAGAGGGCCAGTTCGGGATGGTCACGCAGGACTCCCATCCGGCCTCACCTCGCCCACGGGCGGAGAAATGCGAAGATATCGGACATAAGGGGAAGCTAACAGTCGGATGATCGGCGGAGCCTTTCGCTTCGCCCGAAAGGGTGATCCGCCGCCAGGTCCGGCTTCCCCGGGCGGATCACCCCTTCACCGCGCCCCGCATCACCCCGCCCACGATCTGCCGCCCCAGCACGGCGAAGACCAGCAGCAGCGGCAGTGTCCCGAGCACCGCCCCCGCCATCACCACCGTCTGGTCCGGGACGTAGCCGCGCCCCAGCCCCGTCAGCGCCACCTGGACCGTCGGGTTCCCCGGCTGCGTCAGGACGAGCACCGGCCAGAAGAAGTCGTTCCACGCCGCCACGAAGGTCAGCGTGCCCAGCACCGCCATCGCCGGCCGCGCCGCCGGGAACACCACGTGCCACACCACCCGCAGCACCCCCGCCCCGTCCACCCGCGCCGCCTCCACCAGCTCGGCCGGCAGCGCCCGCAGCAGGTGCTGCCGCATGAAGAACACCCCGAACGCCGACACCAGGCCCGGCAGGATCACCGCCTGGAGCCCGTCCGTCCAGCGCAGCCGGGCGACCAGCAGGTACAGCGGGACCGCCCCCAGCTGCGGGGGGATCAGCATCGTCGCCACCACCAGGGCCAGCAGCGCGCCCCGGAAGCGGAACCGCAGCCGGGCGAAGGCGAAGCCCGCCAGCGTCGACACCAGGACCGTGCCCGCCGCCACCGTCCCCGCCACCAGCAGCGTGTTCCCCAGCGCCGCGCCCAGACGGGCGTCGGTCCAGGCCACCGCCAGGTTCTCCGGCAGGTTCCGGCCGAAGCGCAGCGGCGGCCGGGTGCCCGCCAGCCGGGTCGACGTGCGGGAGGCCGCGACCGCCGCCCACAGCAGCGGTCCGAGCGAGACCGCCGCGAACACCACCAGCAGGGCGTACGTGCCCGGGCCGGCCTTCTCCGTGCGCATCAGCCCGCCCTCCGGGCGCCCAGCAGCCGCGCCGCCCCGAACACCGCGCCCAGCGCCAGCAGCATCACCCAGGCGATCGCCGCGGCCCGCCCCAGGTGCAGGTTCACCCAGCCCTGCTCGTACAGATAGAGCCCCAGCGTCTGGAACTGGTGGTCCGCCCCGCCGGTGGCCGCCGCCCCGGCGCCGAACAGCAGGGGCTCGCCGAAGAGCTGGGTCGTCCCGATCGTCGACACCACCACGGTGAACAGCAGCGCCGGCCGCAGCCCCGGCAGCGTGACGTGCACGAACTGCCGCCACCGTGACGCCCCGTCCAGGGCCGCCGCCTCGTACAGCTCGCGCGGCACCGTCTGCATCGCCGCCAGGTAGATCAGCGCGTTGTACCCGGTCCACCGCCACACCACGATCGCCGACACCGCCGCCTTCGAGGCCCACGGCCCGTTCTGCCAGTCCACCGGGGCCAGACCGGCCCCGCCCAGCACCCAGTTGACCGGGCCGTGCTCCCGCCCGAAGAGCAGCGCGAAGACCAGCGTCGCCGCGGCCACGGAGGTGGCGTACGGGGCGAGCGCCACCAGCCTGAAGAAGGCCCGCCCCCGCAGCCGTACGTCGAGGAGGTGCGCCATGCCCAGCGCGAGCAGCAACTGGGGGACGGTCGACAGGACCCCGATGGTGAAGGTGTTGCCGAGCGCGTTCCAGAAGAACGGGTCGTCCAGCAGCCGGGTGTAGTTCCGCAGCCCCACCCACCGCCGCTCGTCCGGCGCGGTCAGCTCCACCCGGTGCAGCGAGGCCCAGCCGGTGTACAGCAGCGGGAACAGCCCGAAGGCGCCGAAGAGCAGGAAGAAGGGGGCGACGAGCCCGTACGGGGCCCAGCGCGCCGCCCCGCGCGCCCGGCGCCGTACGGCGGGCGCGTGCTCGCCCGGCGCGTGCTCGCCCGGCGCGGCGGCGGGCAGGGCCCCGGCCTCGCTGGTCACCCCGTCACCGGTCCAGCGCGTTGTCGATCGACCTCAGCACGCCCGCCCAGGCCTCGTCCGGGTCGCGCCCCGACTGCTCGACCTGGAGCATCCCGCCGTCGGACAGGTGCTGGGCGACCAGCCCCTCCTTGGGGCCGACCGGGGCGCGGGGGACGCCCAGCGCCGCCGCCGTGAAGATCGCGCCCACCGGGGCGTCGCCGAAGTAGGGGTGGCGGGCCGCCGCCACGACGGGCAGCGCCAGGGCCGCCGAGGCGCTCGGGAAGCTGCCCCGGCGCTCGAAGAGCCGGGCCTGCTGGGCGGGCGCGGTCAGCCAGGCCGCGAGCCGGACCGCCTCGGCGCGGTGCCGCCCGGCCGACGGGACGACGAGGAAGGAGCCGCCCCGGTTGCCGGAGCGCGGCGCCGCGGCCACGTCCCAGCGGCCGCGGCCGGCCGGACCCGCCTTGTCCTCGATGTAGCCGAGCATCCAGGCCGGGCAGACGACGGTCGCGAAGCCGCCGTCGGCGAAGCCGTGGTCCCAGCCGGGGGTGAACTGCTGCAGCCGGGCGGTCAGTCCGTGCCGGGCGAAGGCCGCCCCGAGGTCCCAGGCCTCCCGCACGGCCGGGTTGGAGCCGACGACGAGCTCGCCCCGCCCGTCGTAGAACCGCAGCGGCGCCCCGACCAGGACCGCCGCCATCACCCCGGAGGCCGAGTCGGTGAACGCCACCCCCTTCGGGGCCCGCGCGGCGAACCGCCGCCCCACCTCCAGGAACCGGCGCCAGTCCCCGGCCCACAGCCGCCCGACGGCCTCCCGGTCGGTGGGCAGCCCGGCCCGGGCGAACAGGTCCTTGCGGTAGCAGACGGCCTGCGGCCCGATGTCCGTGCCGAGCGCGACCGTGCGCCCGTCCCGGCCGGTGCCCTGGGCCCACTTCCACGGCAGGAACGCCTCCCGCTCGACCCCGGGCGCCGCCCCCAGGTCCTCCAGGCGGTGCCCCTGGGTGGTGACCACCTCGGCGATGTTGCCGACCTCGACGGCCTGCACGTCGGCGAGGCCGGAGCCGGTGACGAGGTGGGTGATCAGCTGCGGGTAGTAGTTCTCGTTGCGCTCCACGGAGCTCTGCCGGACGGCGACGTCCGGGTGCAGCCGCATGTACGCGTCGTAGAGCCCGGCCTCCTTCAGCCCGAAGCTGCCGAACACCCCGACGGTGAGGGTGACCGGTCGCTCCCCGCCCGCCCCGGCGTCCCGCGCCCGGGCAGGACCGGGCGGGTCGCTCGCGCAGCCGGCGGAGAGTCCCGCGGCCAGCAGCAGTGCCAGGGCGATCCCGTACCGGCCCGCCCGCCTCCGCCCGCTCCCCATGGGCCCCGACCGTACCGGCGCCCGGCCGCGCGGCCGGGCGGCAGCTCGCCGGGCGGGCGGGAACTCACCCGCACGGGTGCCGCAGGGCCCTCACGACGACGAAGGCCCCGGTTCTTTCGAACCGGGGCCTTCGTCATCAGGGTGAGTAACGGGACTCGAACCCGCGACATCCTGGACCACAACCAGGTGCTCTACCAGCTGAGCTATACCCACCACGACCGGCGGTTTTCCCGAAGGTTTCCCCGACCGGCCGAGAAGAAGTCTACAGGGTGTTTGAGGGTGCTCGCGCCCGCGTTGTTCGAAGGGCGCGAGCGGGGCTCATTCCGCGGGGACGACGTGCTTGGCGGCGATCTGCTTCGCGGTCTCCGAGTCGGGTCCGGGCTGCGGGACGAAGACCGCCTCGCGGTAGTAGCGCAGCTCGGCGATGGACTCGCGGATGTCGGCGAGGGCCCGGTGGTTGCCGTTCTTCTCCGGACTGTTGAAGTACGCCCTCGGGTACCAGCGGCGGGCCAGCTCCTTGACCGAGGACACATCGACGATCCGGTAGTGGAGGTGCTTCTCCAGTGCCGGCATGTCACGGGCCAGGAAGCCGCGGTCGGTGGAGACCGAGTTCCCGCACAGCGGGGCCTTGCCGGGCTCCTTCACGTGCTCGCGGATGTAGGCGAGCACCTGGGCCTCGGCGTCGGCGAGGGTGGTGCCCTCGGCGAGCGCGTCGAGGAGGCCGGAGGAGGTGTGCATCTCGCGCACGATCTCCGGCATCGTCTCCAGGGCCGCGTCCGGCGGGCGGATCACGATGTCCACGCCGTCGCCGAGCACGTTCAGTTCCGAGTCGGTGACCAGCGCGGCCACCTCGATGAGTGCGTCGTCCGTCAGCGAGAGCCCGGTCATCTCGCAGTCGATCCACACCATGCGATCGTTCATGCGTCCTACCTTAGGGGGTGTCCCCCTGCCCGGGGGATGCCCGACGGGCCCCCGGGGAGGTGTCCCGGGGGCCCGTCGGTTTCTCGGTGCGCGGCTTGTGGCGGCGCGGTACGGGGTGGCCTACGGCGCGCTGCGCTGGCCCGGCAGGGCCGCCCGGCCGTGGGCGAAGGCGTCCGACGGCAGCTTGCCCGGCTCCAGCGGGCTCACCGGCCGGCGCGGCCCGGCACCGACCTGAGCCGGCACGACCGCGTCGAGGACCGCGGCCCCGCCGTCGCCCTGCGGACGCCTGGCCCGGTACGCCGCCCGGTAGGCGGCCGGCGAGGAGCCGAGCTGGCGCCGGAAGTGGCCGCGCAGTGCCACCGGGGAGCGGAAGCCGCAGCGGCCCGCGACCTCGTCGACCGAGTAGTCGGAGGTCTCCAGGAGCCGCTGTGCCTGGAGCACCCGCTGGGTGATCAGCCACTGCAGCGGGGCGGAGCCCGTCAGCGAGCGGAACCGGCGGTCGAAGGTCCGCCGTGACATGTACGCACGGGCCGCCAGGGTCTCCACGTCGAACTGCTCGTGGAGGTGCTCCAGCGCCCAGGCGACGACCTCGGCCAGCGGGTCGGCGCCGATCTCTTCGGGTAAAGACCTGTCGAGGTAGCGCTCCTGACCGCCGCTGCGCCGCGGCGGGACGACCAGCCGGCGCGCCAGGGCGCCCGCGGCCTCCGTGCCGTGGTCGGTCCGCACGATGTGCAGGCAGAGGTCGATGCCGGCCGCCGTGCCCGCGGAGGTCAGCACGTCGCCGTCGTCGACGAAGAGCTCCCGCGGGTCCACGTGGACCGACGGATAGCGCTTGGCGAGCGTCGGCGCGTACATCCAGTGCGTGGTCGCCGGGCGGCCGTCGAGCAGGCCGGCCGCGGCGAGGACGAAGGCCCCCGTGCAGAGGCCGACGATGCGCGCGCCCTCCTCGTGCGCCCGGCGGAGCGCTTCGAGCGCCTCCGGGGGCGGCGGCGAGGTGATCGAGCGCCAGGCCGGCACGACGACGGTGCCGGCGCGGCTGATGGCCTCCAGGCCGTACGGCGCGGTGAGTTCGAGTCCCCCTGTGGTCCGCAGGGGGCCGTCCTCGCCGGCGCACACGAGGAGCCGGTAGCGTGGCACCCCCGCGTCCTGACGGTCGATGCCGAACACGGAGAGCGGGATGGAGCTCTCGAAGATGGGCCCACCGCTGAACAGCAGTACCGCGACGACTTCGCGACGGCGGCGCCCGGACAGCTTCCGTGCCGCCTCCGGTGCGACGGAGTGGTCCTGGCTCATGACGCTAAGCCCCCCTCGGTGTTGGCGTCTCCCTGGTCGTGTCGCTGTGCCACGTTTCCCCTCGGTTTTGCACGAGACCCCAGTCTTCGGTACCCATGATCGAATCTACTGCGTCCCGTGCCGCCGGCGTGACAAGTTCTCCGCCCGGCGGATTGTCGACATGGCCACTTGGCGTGAAGCGTTCGATCGGTCGATGCAGTCCAGAGCGGTGCGGCCAAGCACTACGCGGGTTGAGTGGTCTTCGGCCAGGGGGTCACCGGTAGCCGGAACTTGGCTGAAAACATATGGGAATCGCCGTACGACCCTGTCAACTCCGAGGGTGTCCAGGCTCAGTACGCGGGCGCACGCGCTCGGCACGCAACCCATTTTCCGAGCGCCGGAGCAACACCCGGCAGGCCGCCGTCACGGCGGCGAGCCCCAGGGCGGTGCCGGCCGCGCCTCCGAGGGAGGTCCCGTAGACCACGAGGACGACCGGGACGAGCACGCAGCAGAAGACCGCCCAGCGCACCACGTCGCTCGCCGCGTCCGGCCCGGGGGCGCCCGGTCCCTCCGCCGCCGTCGCCCGGCGGCGCCCGCGCGGGACGGGGGGCCGGGCGGCGGCGGAGGGGGCGGCGGGGGCGTCGGCGGGCGCGACGGCGGCGGAGGGCGAGGGTGCGGGCACGGGCGGACTCCCTGCGACGGTGGCGTGACCTGTGGGAACGAGGAACGGAACGTTCCGGTCACTGCCGGGGGCGTCCGTTTGGCCCCCGTCCGGACACCTGTAGGGCACAAGCGGCATTGCGCTTCGGCGCGGGGCTCGTGCATGCTCCCTGGAACGCCGTACGGGCGTCCGGCGGCACCCCTGGGCACGGGAGGAGTGCGGCCGTACCCTTGGGGGTATGGGCTTGGGAAGATGATTCCCGGACACAGCTCAGCCGCCAACCGTTGTTCCGCCTCCCCTTTCCGTCCCTCCCAAGAGGACTCTCTTCGCCGAGACACCGATGGCCGGTCACGAATTCCCCGAACCCGCGGACCGCAAGCGCGTCGCCGACTCCACGGTCGACCCCCTCGCGGTGGAACAGCCACGTCACGCCTGCGATCCGGCCTTCCGGCACGGAGTCGTCGTCGGCTTCGACGGATCCACGTCGAGTGAGCGCGCCCTCGCCTACGCGATCGGCATGGCCCGTCGCTCGGCGTCGGGCCTGATCATCGTGCACGTCGCCAACCGGCTGCCCACCACCGTGTGGGCCGGCTGCGAACCGCCGGTCTTCGTCGACGTGCCGGACCACCGCACCGAGGTCCTCGGCCTGGAGCTCGCCTGTGCCGAGCACCTCTCCGAGGTGCCCTGGATCCTGGTCGAGCGCGGCGGGGACATCTGCCACGAGCTGGAGGAGGTCGGCAAGGAGTACGCGGCCGACGCCATCGTGGTCGGCTCGACCCACGGCATCGTCGGCCGGATCTTCGGCTCGGTGGCCGGCCGGCTCGCGCGCCGCGCGCAGCGTCCGGTCGTCGTCATCCCGTAGGCCCGGCGGCGTCGCGTCCCGTGTCGCCGTCACATCGGCATCTGCTTCAACTCCCTTGATCCGGCCAATATTTCGGCCTTCGTCAGGTGAATTGTGCGCTTGTGAAGGGTACATAAAGACCACCGGAACAAAGTGGCCCAAGCAGCACAACTGCGCACCTGAAGGGAGCCCGCCGTGTCCAATGAAGCCGCCGCGGGAAACACCACCGCCACGCTCGGAAACCTCGCCCTCGGACTGACCCTGCTCGCCTTCGGCATCGGATCCACCGGCGTGATCGACCACGTCGGCCCCTCCGACGCCGCCGGTCTCGCCACCTTCGTCGGAGGCGTCGCCCTGTTCCTCGTCGGCCTGCTCGCCCTGCGCGCCGGCGACGCCGGCACGGGCACGGCGTACTCGGCGCTCGGCGCCTTCTGGTTCACCTGGGGCACCGGCGTCGGCGGCGACGGCTCGTCCGAGGCCGCCGGGCTGTTCCTGCTGCTGTGGGCGCTGCTCGCGCTCACCCTGACCCTCGCGGCCGGCGGCAGCGGGCTCTTCGGGCAGGGCGTGTACGGGCTGCTGTTCGTCGCGCTGCTGCTCCTCGGCATCGGCGCCCTCGCCGACAACGCGGGCCTCGACAAGGCGGGCGGCTGGGTCGCCGCGGTCGCCGGGCTCGCCGCCTGGTACGGCGCCACGGCCGCGGTGGCGGGCTGGCCCACGTCCGTGGCCCGCGCCGGCCGCGGGGCGGCGGCCGCGAGCTGAGCCCTCTCCGAGAAGAGCAGCGGTCCCCGTGCACCTGGGATGCACGGGGACCGCTGTGGTGTCCGGCCGAGCCTCGCGGGGGACAGGCCCACGAGGTGCGGGGCTCCGGGGGACAGGCCCGGGGCGCCGCTACTCGACCGTGACGGACTTGGCCAGGTTGCGCGGCTTGTCGATGTCGCGGCCCATGGCGAGCGCCGTGTGGTAGGCGAGGAGCTGGAGCGGGATGCCCATCAGGATGGGGTCGAGCTCGTCCTCGTTCTTCGGCACGACGATGGTGTGGTCGGCCTTCTCCTGGGTCTGGTGCGCGACCGCGAGGATGCGGCCGCTGCGGGCCTTGATCTCCTCCAGGGCGGCGCGGTTCTTCTCCAGCAGGTCGTCGTCGGGGACGATGGCGACCGTCGGCAGGGCCGGCTCGATCAGGGCGAGCGGGCCGTGCTTCAGCTCGGAGGCGGGGTAGGCCTCGGCGTGGATGTAGGAGATCTCCTTCAGCTTGAGGGAGGCCTCCAGGGCGACCGGGTAGCCCCGGACGCGGCCGATGAACATCATCGACTGGGCGCCGGCGTACTCCTTGGCCAGCTTCTTGATGTCGTCCTCGCTCTTGAGGATCTCCTCGATCTGGCCGGGCAGCCGGCGCAGGCCCTCGATGATCCGCTTGCCGTCGGTGACGGACAGGTCGCGGATGCGGCCGAGGTGCAGGGCGAGCAGCGCGAAGGCGACCACCGTGTTGGTGAAGCACTTGGTGGAGACGACGCAGACCTCGGGGCCGGCGTGCACGTACATGCCGCCGTCGGCCTCGCGGGCGATGGCGGAGCCGACCACGTTGACGACGCCGAGGACCCGGGCGCCCTTGCGCTTGAGCTCCTGGACGGCGGCCAGCACGTCGTAGGTCTCACCGGACTGGGAGACGGCGATGTACAGCGTGTCGGGGTCCACGACCGGGTTGCGGTAGCGGAACTCGGAGGCCGGCTCGGCGTCCGCGGGGATGCGGGCCATCGACTCGATGAGGCCCGCGCCGATGAGGCCGGCGTGGTACGAGGTGCCACAGCCGAGGATCTTGATCCGGCGGATGGAGCGGGCCTCGCGGGCGTCCAGGTTGAGGCCGCCGAGGTGCACGGTGGAGAAGCGGTCGTCGATCCGGCCGCGCAGCACGCGGTCGACCGCGTCGGGCTGCTCGGAGATCTCCTTGTGCATGTACGTGTCGTGGCCGCCCATGTCGTACGAGGCGGCCTCCCACTCCACGGTCTCCGGGGTGGCGGTGGTGGACGCGCCCGTCGTCGTGTACGTGCGGAAGTCGTCGGCCTTGAGGGTGGCCATCTCGCCGTCGTCGAGGGTGACGACCTGGCGGGTGTGGGCGATCAGGGCGGCGACGTCGGAGGCGACGAACATCTCCTTCTCGCCGATGCCGAGGACGACCGGGGAGCCGTTGCGGGCCACCACGATGCGGTCGTTGAACTCGGCGTGCATCACGGCGATGCCGTAGGTGCCCTCGATGTGCTTGAGCGCCTCGCGGACCTTCTCCTCGAGGGTCTCGGCCTGCGAGCGGGCGATGAGGTGGGTGATGACCTCGGTGTCCGTCTCGGAGGCGAAGACGACGCCGTCGGCCTCCAGCTTGGCGCGGAGCTCCTGGGCGTTGTCGACGATGCCGTTGTGGACGACGGCGACCTTGTTCTCGGGGTCCAGGTGCGGGTGCGAGTTGATGTCGCTCGGGGCGCCGTGGGTGGCCCAGCGGGTGTGGGCGATGCCGGTGGTGCCGGTGAAGCGCTTGGGGACACGGGCCTCCAGGTCACGGACCCGGCCCTTGGCCTTCACCATCTTCAGGCCGGCGGCCTTCGGGCTGGTGATGACGATGCCCGCGGAGTCGTAACCCCGGTACTCCAGGCGCTGCAGTCCTTCGAGCAGCAGCGGGGCCACGTCACGCTTGCCGATGTAACCGACGATTCCACACACAGGTGTTGATCCTCCAAGGTCAGTGGATGTGCCCGGCCGTCTCAGCCGTAGACGATGCGGCGCAGCTGCCGGAGCGAGAGCTCCGGTGGCGCCACCGCGCGGTGCGGGAGCTCGCCCGCGATCCGCTCGAAGATCTCGGCGTTGACGGAACCGCCGGACTGCAGCTCGCGATGACGGCGCCGGACGAACTCCTCGGTCGACTCGTCGAAGTACGCCAGCACGTCGAGCACCACCCGGGCGGCCTCACCGCGCTGGAGCGCGGTGCTGCGGACCAGATGGTCGATGAGGTCGTCGTGCGACGGTCGACGTTCGAGCACCCGTGAATACTGAGGGGTACCCGAGGGGCATTGCAAGAATCCTGCCCGATATCGGGCAACAGAGCTCATGATCACGCCCCCGGATGGGCTAATTGGTCTACACCTTGACCGCCGCTGGGGCGCAGGGTACGCATGGTGACTGTTCGGATACGCACCGCTCGCCGCACGCCCATCGAAAGGGACATGCCCGTGAGACAGCGCAGAACGTTTCCGCGACTCCTCGGTTCCCTCCTGCTCCTCGCCGCCGGCCTCTCGACCGTCGGGGCGGCCGGCGCCCCGCGGTCCGAGGCCTTACGGCCGCTCGGCGCGATCGTGCCCGCCCCCGCCTCCGTCACCCCCGGCGGAGCCCCGTACGCCCTCACCCGCTCCACCGCCGTCCGCATCGACGCCGACGGCGCCGACCGGGCCGGCGAGCGGGAGTCCCGCGCCATCGGCCGCTACCTCGCCGGACTGCTGCGGCCCTCCACCGGCTACCCGCTGCCCGTCGTCGACGAGGACGAGGCCCGCGGCGGCATCCTGCTCCGGCTCTCCCCGCGCGCCACCGCGCTCGGCGAGGAGGGGTACGAGCTGCGCTCCGGCCGCGGCGGCGTCACCCTCACCGCCCACCGGCCCGCCGGGCTCTTCCGCGGCGTCCAGACCCTGCGCCAGCAGCTGCCCGCGGCCGTCGAGAAGCGGACCGTCCAGGCCGGGCCCTGGGAGGTGGCCGGCGGCACCGTCACCGACACCCCGCGCTTCGCCTACCGGGGCGCGATGCTCGACGTCTCCCGCCACTTCTTCACCGTCGACCAGGTCAAGCGCTACATCGACCAGCTCGCCCTCTACAAGGTCAACAAGCTGCACCTGCACCTCAGCGACGACCAGGGCTGGCGCATCGCCGTCGACTCCTGGCCTCGGCTCGCCACCTACGGCGGCTCCACCCAGGTGGGCGGCGGACCCGGCGGCTTCTACACCAAGGACGACTACCGGGAGATCGTCCGCTACGCCGCCTCCCGCTACCAGGAGGTCGTCCCCGAGATCGACCTGCCCGGCCACACCAACGCGGCCCTCGCCTCCTACGCCGAGCTCAACTGCGACGGCGTCGCCCCGCCGCTCTACACCGGCACGAACGTCGGCTTCAGCTCCCTGTGCGTGCCGAAGGAGATCACCTACGACTTCGTCGACGACGTCCTGCGCGAACTGGCCGCCCTCACCCCGGGCCGCTACCTGCACATCGGCGGCGACGAGGCGCACTCCACCAGCCACGCCGACTACACGGCCTTCATGGACCGGGTGCAGCCGATCGTCGCGAAGTACGGCAAGACCGTCGTCGGCTGGCACCAGCTCACCGGTGCCCGGCCCGCCGAGGGCGCACTCGTCCAGTACTGGGGCCTGGACCGCAGCTCGGCGGCGGAGAAGGAGCAGGTCGCGGCCGCGGCGCGGAACGGCACCGGAGTGATCCTCTCGCCGGCCGACCGGGCCTACCTCGACATGAAGTACACCAAGGACACCAAGCTGGGCCTGTCCTGGGCCGGATACGTCGAGGTGCGGCGCTCCTACGACTGGAACCCCGCCGCCCTGCTGCCGGGCGTGCCCGAGTCGGCCGTCCGGGGCGTCGAGGCGCCGCTGTGGACCGAGACGGTCTCCGAGAGCGCCCACATCGACCAGATGGCCTTCCCGCGCCTGCCGGGCATCGCCGAACTGGGCTGGTCGCCGGCGGCCGCCCACGACTGGGAGGCGTACCGGCTGCGGCTCGCCCAGCAGGGGCCGCGGCTGACCGCCCTGGGCATCGACTACTACCGCTCGCCGCAGGTCCCGTGGGCGGCTGAGTAGCGGGACGCACGACGGCGCGGGCCCCGGCGGAGGACCGTACTCCGCCGGGGCCCGCGCCGGGCCGTGGGGTCCGTCAGGCGAACCGCGCGATCGGGTTCACCAGGTCGCCGACGAGCTGGAGCGCCCCCGACGGGTCCGCCAGGTCCACCATCTGCCGGTTGTTGCGCAGCTGGAGCCGGTTCAGCGCGGACAGCGCGAAGGTCTCCGCGAACACGTCGTACTGCGCGAAGCGGTCCGCGAGCGCCGGGTTGGCCGCCTGGTAGCCCTTCACGCAGGCGGCGACCGCGCGCCAGAAGTCGTCCTCGTCCAGGACCCCCTCGGCGGCCAGGGTGGCGCCCAGGAAGCGGAAGAAGCAGTCGAAGACGTCGGTGAAGACCGACAGCAGCTTCATGTCCTCGGGGACCTCGGCGCGGACGCGCTCCACCGCCGGCGGCAGGACCGCGTCCGGGTCCATGACGCAGATCTCCTCGGCGATGTCCTTGAAGACCGCCCGGGCGACCGCCCCGCGCTCGTCGAGGACCAGGATCACGTTCTCGCCGTGCGGCATGTAGACCAGGTCGTACGCGTAGAAGCAGTGCAGCACCGGCAGCAGGTAGGCGTCCAGGTAGCCGCGCAGCCACTCGGTCGGGGTGAGGCCCGACTCCTTGATCAGCGCGCCCGCGAAGGACGCCCCCGCGTGGTCGACGTGCAGCAGCGAGGCCATCGTCGCCAGCCGCTCGCCCTCGCCGAGGGAGGCCACCGGCGACTCGCGCCACAGCGCGGCGAGCATCTTGCGGTAGGGCGAGTAGCGGTCGGTGGCGGCCTCGTACTCCAGGTGCCGGTAGCCGACCGCCGCGCGCTCGCGGATGATCGAGAAGCGGGCCGCCTTGAGGACGGAGTCCGACTCGATCAGCCCGGCCAGCCAGTCGTTGATGGCGGGCGTGGCCTCCATGTAGGCGGCCGAGAGCCCGCGCATGAAGCCCATGTTGAGGACCGAAAGCGCCGTCTTGACGTAGTGCTTCGCCGGGTCGGAGCTGTTGAAGAAGGTGCGGATGGACTGCTGCGCCAGGTAGGCGTCGTCGCCCTCGCCCAGGTACACCAGGCGCTCCTGCGCGACCTCGGCGGCGAAGGTGACGGACAGCTTGTTCCACCACTGCCAGGGGTGCACCGGCACGAGCAGGTAGTCGGCGAAGTCCAGGCCGCGGGCGGCGAGGGCGGCGGCGAAGCCGTCGACGGCCCGGTCGCCGAGCTCGGCCCGGACGAAGGACTCGTAGTCGATGCCGGCCCCGGCGGTGAAGGTGGTGCGGTCGCGGTGCGCGGCCAGCCACACCAGGTGGACCGGGGTGGCAGCCTCGGGGGCGTAGGCGCGGTACTCGTCGACGCCGAAGCCGAGCCGCCCGTTGTTGGCGACGAAGCAGGGGTGGCCCTCGGTCATCCCGGTCTCGATGGCCTGGAAGTCCGAGCGGGCCAGCTCCGCGGCCGTCACGCGCGGTTTGGTCGACTTGTACGCCGTGCCGGCCAGGGTGGAGGAGATCTCCTCCAGGTAGACCGGGAGGATCTCGTCGCTCAGGCCCAGCGCCCCGCGCAGCCCGGTGATGAACCGCAGCGCGTCGAGGGGGAGCTGCTCGCTGCCCTGGTGACAGCTGATGGAGTCCGGGTAGATCTGCCAGTGGTCGAGGGCGAAGCGGTCGGCCGTGAAGCGGTACTCGGTGCGGCCGTCGTCGCTCAGCACCCGGTAGCGGCCCTCGCCCAGCTCCTGCGGGTCGAGCAGCCGCTCGTGGGCGAACTCGGCGAGGCCCTTGCGGATCAGCGCCCGGTTGGCGTCGGCCCAGCGCTCGGGGGTGAGGTGGGCGACGGGGTCGGTGAAGGTGCTCATACGGCTGCTCCCGTGGCGGCCTCGAACTGCGCGCGGGTGCAGAAGCTCAGCAGGGCGGCCTTCTCCGGCTTCTGGATCTCCCGCTCGGGGACGAAGCCGACGGCGGCGTTGAGCGCGTGCACCGCGGTGTTGCGGACGTCCGGCTCGACGACCACGCGGGCGGTGGCCGGGTCGGCGAACAGCTCGCGCATGACGGCGGTGATCACCAGGCGGGTGAAGCCGTGCACGGGGGTGTCGGTGGGGGCCACGAGGAAGTGCATGCCGACGTCGCCGGGCTGCGCCTCGTAGAGGCCGACCAGCTCCGCCTCCGCGGGGTCGTAGCGCTCCATGAGGAAGGCGGGCTCGCCGTCCACGAGGCCGATGAAGGCGTCGTGGTGCGGGTGGGCGGCGATCTCCATGTAGGCGCGCTCGACGTCCTGGAGCTTCGCGTCCTGCATCATCCAGAAGGCGGCCTTGGCGTGGGTGACCCAGGGGTGGATCAGCTCCGCGTCCTTGAGCGGGTCGAGCGGGCGTATCGATACGGTCATACCGCGAACTCCTGGAAAGCGATGGTCTTCTCGACGGGGTAGTACTCGGCACCCAGCATCTCCCCGATGATGTACGCGTTGCGGTACGCGCCCATGCCCAGGTCGGGAGAGGTGACGGAGTGGGCGTGCACGGCGGCGTTCTGCAGGAAGACGCCGCGGCCCGTCGTGTCGATCGAGTAGTTGCGGGCCACGTCGAAGCGGCCCTGGGCGTCCCAGCGGAGGCGGTCGCGGACCGGCTCCAGGAAGGCGGGGACGGCGTACTTGTAGCCGGTCGCGAGGATCAGGCCCTCGGTCTCGACGGTGAAGTCCTTCTCCTGCTCCTCCTGGCGGAAGCCGAGGGCGTAGCTCCCGGCGGTCTCGTCGTACGCGGCGGAGCGCAGCGCGGAGTTGGTGAGCAGGCGGGTGGGGACCGGACCGGCCAGGTTCTTCTGGTAGAGCAGGTCGAAGATCGCGTCGACGAGCTCGCCGTCGATGCCCTTGAACAGGCCCTTCTGCGCGGTCTCCAGGCGGGAGCGGGTGGCCTCCGGGAGGGCGTGGAAGTAGTCCACGTACTCGGGGGAGGTCATCTCCAGGGTGAGCTTGGTGTACTCCAGCGGGAAGAAGCGCGGGGAGCGGGTCACCCAGTTGAGCTGGTAGCCGTGGACGTCGATCTCCGCGAGGAGGTCGTAGTAGATCTCGGCGGCGCTCTGGCCGCTGCCGACCAGGGTGATCGACTTCTTGCGCTGCAGCGCCTCCTTGTTCGGGAGGTAGCGCGAGTTGTGGAGGAAGTCGCCGCCGAGCCCGGCGCAGGAGTCGGGGATGTGCGGCGGGGTGCCGGTGCCGAGCACGATCCGGCGCGAGCGGAACGTTTCGCCGGTCTCGGTGGCCACCACGTACTCCTCGGCGGCCTCGTCGAAGGACACGGCGGCGACGGTGGTCGAGAAGCGGATGGTGGAGAGCTTCCCGGCGGCCCAGCGGCAGTAGTCGTTGTACTCCGTCCGCAGCGGGTAGAAGTTCTCGCGGATGTAGAAGGAGTAGAGCCGGCCCTTCTCCTTCAGGTAGTTGAGGAAGGAGTACGGGGAGGTCGGGTCGGCCATCGTGACCAGGTCCGACATGAACGGCGTCTGGAGGTGGGCGCCCTCCAGGAACATGCCCGAGTGCCACTCGAAGTCCGGCTTGGACTCCAGGAACAGGCCGTTCAGCTGGTCGATGGGCTCCGTCAGGCAGGCCAGGCCGAGGTTGAACGGACCGAGACCGATGCCGATGAAGTCGTAGGTCGTCTCAGGCGTGGACAAGGTTCTCTCCCAGGTACTGCTCGGCGTGGCCGGCTATCAGATCGAGGACGGCGGCGATGTCGGCCACGGTCGTCTCGGGGTTGAGCAGGGTGAACTTCAGGTACTGGCGGCCGTCGACCTTGGTGCCGGCGACCACGGCCTCGCCGGAGGCGAACAGGGCCTTGCGGGCGTAGAGGTTGGCGCGGTCGATCTCGGCGGGCGAGGTGACGGTCTCGGGGATGTAGCGGTAGACCAGGGTGGACAGCTGCGGCTGGACGACCACGTCGTAGCGCGGGTCGGCGGCGAGCAGCTCGAAGCCGGCCCGGGCCAGGTCGCAGACCTCGTCGAAGAGTTCGCCGACGCCGTCGGCGCCCATGACGCGCAGGGTCATCCACAGCTTGAGGGCGTCGAAGCGGCGGGTGGTCTGCAGGGACTTGTCGACCTGGTTGGGGATCAGCTCCGCGACGGTGCGGCGCGGGTTGAGGTAGTCGGCGTGGTAGGTCGCGTGGCGCAGGGTGGCGCCGTCGCGGACCAGCAGGGCGGAGGAACTCACCGGCTGGAAGAAGGACTTGTGGAAGTCGACGGTGACCGAGTCGGCCAGCTCGATGCCGTCCAGCAGCTCGCGGCGGGTACGAGAGGCGAGCAGTCCGCAGCCGTAGGCCGCGTCGACGTGCATCCAGGCGCCGTACTCGGCGGCCAGGGCGGCGACCTCGGGCAGCGGGTCGATGGAGCCGAAGTCGGTGGTGCCGGCGGTGGCGACGATCGCCATCGGGACCAGGCCCTCGGCGCGGCAGGCCTCCAGTTCGGCGGCGAGGACGACCGACTGCATGCGCTTGTCCCGGTCGACCGGGATGGAGATGACGGCGTCGGCGCCGAGGCCGAGGAGGGTGGCCGACTTCTGGACGCTGAAGTGGCTGCACTCGGAGGAGAAGATCCGCAGTTTCGCCAGGTCGGCGGGGCCGGAGAGGCCGGCCGGGGCCTTCGCCTCCTCGCGGGCCAGCAGCAGCGCCTGGAGGTTGGACTGGGTGCCGCCACTGGTGAACACGCCGTCGGCGCAGGGGCCGAGGCCGATCCGGCCGGTCGTCCAGTCGATCAGCTTGCGCTCGATCAGGGTGCCGCCTGCGCTCTGGTCCCAGGTGTCGAGGGAGGAGTTGACGGCGGAGAGGACGGCCTCGCCGAGGACGGCGGGGATCACCACGGGGCAGTTGAGGTGCCCCAGGTAGCGCGGGTGGTGGAAGTAGACCGCGTCGCGGAGGTAGACGTCCTCCAGCTCGTCGAGGGCGGCGGAGGCGTCACCGAGCGGCCGGTCGAGGTCCACGGCGTCGACCACGGGGGCGAGTTCGGCCGGCGTGACCCCGCTGAACGGGCCCTGCGTCGTGGCCAGTTTCCTCGCCACCCGCTCCACTCCTTCGGTGACGGAGCGTCGGTACGACTCCGCCGTCGTGTCGTTGAGCAGGTGGGAACGCATGTGGGGGCCCTTCCGGGGTGGGGGACGCGGTCGGTCAAGGCAAAAGTAAGGTTAGCCTAACCTAATCTCAATGCACAACAACGGCCCCCCAACCCGCGAAGGTTGAGGGGCCGTCGGCCCTGTGGGGGGGGTATGGGGGCACGAGCCCCGGCGGTCACGCCGCCGCGGGAGCGCCGTCCTGCGCCGCGTCCTGGGGGGTGTCCTGCGCCGCGTCCTGGGTCGTCTCGTCCGGCACCTCGCGCAGGGCGTCCTCGGACAGCCCCTTGCGCCAGTAGCCGACGAAGGTGACCCGCCGCTTGTCCAGGCCGCGCTCGCGCACGAAGTGCCGGCGCAGCGCCTTCACCGCGCCGGACTCGCCCGCGATCCAGACGTACGGGGCCTCGCCCGGGAGCTCGGCGGCCGTGACGGCGTCGACGGCGGAGGGCGCGCCCTCCTCCCGCACCAGCCAGGTGATCGTCGCGTCGGCCTCGGTCGCCAGCTCCATGCGGTCGCCGGAGTAGGGGACTTCGAGGTAGACGTGGGCGCGGGTCTCCGCGGGCAGCCACTCCAGGATCCCGGAGACGGCCGGCAGGGCCGTCTCGTCGCCCCAGATCATCACGGAGTCGGCGTCCTCGGGGAGCCGGAAGCGCACCCCGGTGTTCTCGGCGACCGCCGGGCCGAGCACGACCACCCGGTCGCCGGGCTTGGCGTGCTGCGCCCAGCGGCAGGCGGGGCCGCCGTCCTCGTGCACGGCGAAGTCGATGTCGACCTCGGGCGCGGGGGAGTGCCGCTGCGCGCGGACCGTGTACGAGCGCATCACGGCCCGCTCGGTGTCGGGCATGGCCCGCCAGGCGCCGAGGACGGCGTACATGTCCGGGTCGTCCAGCGGCGGCAGGACGGGGGCGTCCTGTCCCGGGTGCGGCAGGAAGAGGGAGAGCGACTGGTCGCGGCCCCCGGCGGCGAAGCCCTTCAGGTCCTCACCGGTGAAGGTGACGCGGACCAGGGTCGGGCCGAGCCGCCGCGTCCGGTCGACCTGGAGGCTGAAGAACTGGAACGGGGCGGTCTCGGCGTGCGTCATGGGTCAGGACACCTTCTTGGCGTTCTCGAGGGCCTTGGCCAGGTCCTCCAGGAGCGGGGCGCACTTGGCGTACGAGTAGATCGGCTCGGTCACGCGCGGGATGACCTGGCCGGCCTTGACGGCGGGCAGCGCGGCCCAGGTGGGCTTGGCCTTCAGGGCCTCGGGCTGCAGGGCCGAGGTGCGGTTGTCGAGCATGATGATGTCGGCCTTGTACTTGTCGACGTTCTCCCAGCTCAGACCCTCGAACCAGCCGCCCTGGTCCAGCTTGGTGGGCGTCACGATGTTGACGCCGAGCTCCTTGAAGAAGAGCGTGTCGGTCGGGCGGACCGGGGTGGACACGTAGAAGAGGTCCGGGGAGCCGGAGCCGATCAGGACCTTGATGTCCTTCTTGCCCTGGGCGGCCTTGCGGACGCGCTCGGCGGCGGCCTCGAAGCGGGCCTTGTCCTTCTTGATCTGCTCGGTGTTCACGTCGGCGCCGAGCGAGGCGGCGAGGTCGGCGTGACGCTGCAGGACGGCCGGCATGGACTTGTCGGCGGCCCACAGGGCGACGCTCGGCGCGATCTTGGTGATCTTGTCCTTCTGCTCCGCCGGCACGTACCAGAGGTCGTTCTTCTCCCACATGTCCGTGACGAGGAGCTCGGGCTGGAGCTTGAGGTACTCCTCGATCTTGAACTCGCCCCAGACGTTGCCGATGACCTTGACCTTGTTGATGTCGAGGTCGCCGGCCTGCACGTCGGGGGTGACCGCGCCGGTCTTCGGGTCCTTGACCGTGGTCGGGCCGAAGACGCCCTTGACCTCGACGCCGAAGTCCTTGAGGGCGGCGGCGGTTCCGGTGAAGGCGACGATGTTCTTCGGGGTGGTCTTCGCCTCGACGGCGATGCCGCGGTCGTCGGTGAACTTCCACGGGCCGGCCTTCTCGGCGGCCTTGGCGGGCGCGTCGCCGGCCTTGCCGTCGCCGCCGCCGCAGGCGGTGAGCGTGGCGACGAGCCCGAGGGCGCCGCCCGCGGCGAGCAGGCCGCGGCGGGTGAGGAAGGTGGCTCGGGCGGTGCTGGGCATGGCGAAGTCGCTTTCGGTACGAGCCGGGGTCGGCCTGGGTAGTCGAAGGTAGGTTAGCCTAACCTCATCAGGATCGACAGGGCCGGGGTCGAAAGCGCCCGCGGGCACCACGAAGCCCGCCGCCCCCGAGGGGGACGACGGGCTTCGCCGGGGCGGTCGTGGGTCAGGCGGACAGGCCCAACTCCCGCGCGATCAGCATCCGCTGGACCTCGCTGGTGCCCTCGCCGATCTCCAGGATCTTCGAGTCCCGCCACATCCGGGCCACCGGATACTCGTTCATGAAGCCGTAGCCGCCGTGGATCTGGGTCGCCTCGCGGGCGTTGTCCACCGCGACCGTCGAGGAGTACAGCTTCGCCAGCGCCGCCTCCTTCTTGAACGGCTCGCCCAGCACCAGCCGGGACGCCGCGTCGCGCCAGCCGACCCGGGCCATGTGCGCCCGCATCTCCATGTCCGCGATCTTGAACTGGATGGCCTGGTTGTCGCCGATCGGGCGGCCGAAGGCGTGACGTTCCTTCGCGTACTTCACCGACTCGTCGACACAGCCCTGCGCCAGCCCCGTCGCCAGCGCCGAGATCGCGATCCGGCCCTCGTCGAGGATCCGCAGGAACTGCGCGTAGCCGCGGCCCTCCTCGCCGAGCAGGTTCGCCACCGGGACGCGCACGTCCTGGAAGGACAGCTCACGGGTGTCCGAGGCGTTCCAGCCGACCTTCGAGTACGGCGCCGCGACCGTGAAGCCGGGCGTGCCCGAGGGCACGATGATCGAGGAGATCAGCGGGCGGCCGTCCGCCTTGCGGCCGGTCACCGCGGTGACCGTCACCAGACCCGTGATGTCCGTACCGGAGTTGGTGATGAAGCACTTCGAGCCGTTGATGACCCACTCGTCGCCGTCCCGGACCGCCGTCGTGCGCGTGCCGCCCGCGTCGGAGCCGGCCCCCGGCTCGGTCAGGCCGAACGCGCCCAGCAGCTCGCCCGAGCACAGCCGGGGCAGCCACGCGCGCTTCTGCTCCTCGGTGCCGAAGCGGTAGACCGGCATCGCGCCCAGCGAGACGCCCGCCTCCAGGGTGATCGCCACCGAGGAGTCCACCCGGGCGAGCTCCTCCAGGGCGATGCCGAGGGCGAGGTAGTCGCCGCCCATCCCGCCGTACTCCTCGGGGAACGGCAGGCCGAACAGGCCCATCCGGCCCATCTCGCGGACGATCTCGTACGGGAACTCGTGGCGCTCGTAGTAGTCGCCGATCTTCGGGGCGACGACGTCGTGGGCGAACTCCTCGACGGTGCGGCGGAGTTGCTCGTGCTCTTCGGAGAGCCGGTGGTCGAGGGACATGCTCAGGACTCCTTGTGGGAGAGCGCTCTTACGGTACGGGACGGGCTCGGACGGCCCAGTTGTTCGGCCATCCACCCGCTGGTGGCGGTCAGGGCGGCCAGGTCGACCCCGGTCTCGATGCCGAGGCCGTCGAGCATCCACACGAGGTCCTCGGTGGCCAGGTTGCCGGTCGCGCTCTTCGCGTACGGGCAGCCGCCGAGGCCGCCCGCGGAGGCGTCGACCGTGGTCACGCCGTGCCGGAGCGCGGCGAGCGTGTTGGACAGGGCCTGCCCGTAGGTGTCGTGGAAGTGCACGGCGATGCGGGAGGTGGGCACCCCGGCCTCGTTCAGCGCCGTCAGCAGCGCCTGGACGTGCCCCGGGGTGGCGACGCCGATCGTGTCGCCCAGGCTCAGCTCGTCGCAGCCCATCTCGGCGAGCGCCTTCGTCACCCGGACGACCTGCTCGACCGGGACGGCGCCCTCCCACGGGTCGCCGAAGCACATCGACAGATAGCCGCGGATCGTCAGGCCCTGCTCTATCGCCCGGGTCACCACCGGCTCGAACATGGCGAGCGCCTCGTCCACGGTCCGGTTCAGGTTGGCCTTGGCGAAGGACTCGGTGGCCGAGGCGAACACGGCGACGTGACGGGCGCCGAGCGCGAGCGCCCGGTCCAGGCCCCGCTCGTTCGGCACCAGCACCGGAAGCCGCACCGGCAGCCCGGAGACCTGCGGGAACAGCTCCTCCGCGTCCGCCAGTTGGGGGACCCACCTGGGATGCACGAAGCTCGTCGCCTCGACCGTCGACAGACCCGCCGCCGCCAGCCGCCGCACGAACTCGGCCTTCACCCCGGTCGGGACGACCGTCTTCTCGTTCTGCAGCCCGTCCCGGGGCCCCACCTCGTGGATCCGCACCCGGGCCGGGAGCGCCGGATCGGTCACCGTCATCGGCAGACCGCTCATGCCTGCTCCTCCTTCTCCTCGCGCGGGGCGACGACGGCCAGGACCTGGTCCATGGCGACCGTGGTGCCGGGAGTGACGTCCAGTTCGGTGACCGTGCCGGCGTGCGGGGCGGAGATGACGTGCTCCATCTTCATCGCTTCCACCACCAGCAGGCTCTGCCCGGCCTCCACCTCGTCCCCGACCGCCACCTTCACGACGGTCACGGTGCCGGGCATCGGCGCGGCCAGCGTGTCGGCCCCGCCGTGCCGGGCCCCGCTGAGCGCGGCGGCCACCGGGTCGTGGTCCAGCACGTGCCAGGAGTCGCCGTCCCGGCCGAGCCAGGCGCCGGCCCGGTGGAAGTGATGGGTCACCCCGTCCACCGCCACCGTCACCGACCGGTCCGACACCGCGGCGTCCGCGGGCGCCCCGACCGTCACGGGTTCGAGCCCCGGCACCCGCAGCGGGAAGGCCGTCGGAGCGGGGGTGCCGCCCAGCCGCCAGCCGCTCGGCACCGAGAACGGGTCCGTCCAGCCGTCCCGGGGCGCCGGGGCGAGCCCCGCGAGACGCACCGCGGCCGCCGCCGCGTACACCTCCTCCGGCACGCCCCGGGGGACCAGGGACTCCGCGTCCCGCTCCACCAGACCCGTGTCCAGGTCGCCCGTGACGACGTCCGGGTGGGCGAGGAGGCGGCGCAGGAAGCCCGCGTTGGTGGGGACGCCGAGGGTCACCGTCCGGGCCAGGGCCGCGCGCAGCCGACGCAGGGCCGTCGGGCGGTCCGGCCCGTGCACGATGACCTTCGACAGCATCGGGTCGTAGAGCGAGGAGACCTCCGAGCCCTCGCTCAGCCCCGAGTCCGTGCGCGCCCCGCCGCCCTGCGGCTCGTGCAGCGCGAGCACCGTGCCGCCCGAGGGCAGGAAGCCGCGCGCCGGGTCCTCGGCGCAGATCCGCGCCTCGATCGCCCAGCCGTCCAGTCGCACGTCCTCCTGCGCGAAGCCCAGCGGCTCGCCCGCCGCGACCCGCAGCTGCCACTCCACCAGGTCCAGGCCCGTGATCAGCTCCGTCACCGGGTGTTCGACCTGGAGCCGGGTGTTCATCTCCATGAAGCAGTACGAGGACGGGTCGCCGCCCGGCACGATGAACTCGACCGTGCCCGCGCCCACATAGCCGCAGGACCGCGCCGCCTCGACCGCCGCCGCGCCCATCGACGCCCGCAGCTCCGGGGTCAGCAGGACGCTCGGCGCCTCCTCGATGATCTTCTGGTGGCGCCGCTGCAGCGAGCACTCGCGCTCGCCCAGGTGCACCACGTTGCCGTGCGCGTCCGCCAGCACCTGGATCTCGATGTGCCGCGGGCGGTCGATCCAGCGCTCCACGAGGAGCGTGTCGTCGCCGAACGAGGACCGGGCCTCGCGCCGCGCCGCAGCGATCTCCTCCTCCAGGACCGCCAGGTCCCGCACCAGCCGCATGCCCTTGCCGCCGCCGCCCGCGCTCGGCTTGAGCAGCACCGGCGCGCCCAGCTCGCGGGCGGCCTCGACGATGTCGGGATCGGCGGCGCCCGGGACGACCGGGACCCCGGCCGCCTTCACGGTCTCCTTCGCCCGGATCTTGTCGCCCATCAGGGAGATCGCCGAGGCGGAGGGCCCGATGAAGACCAGGCCCGCGTCCGCGCAGGCCCGCGCGAACCCGGCGTTCTCCGCGAGGAAGCCGTAGCCGGGGTGGACGGCCTGCGCGCCGGTGCGCCGGGCCGCGTCGAGCAGGGCCGGCACGGACAGGTACGACTCGGCGGCCGGCGGCGGGCCGATCCGCACCGCCGTGTCCGCCTCCCGCACGTGCCGGGCGTCGGCGTCGGCGTCGCTGTACACGGCCACCGAGCGGACGCCCATCTCCCGCAGGGTGCGGATGACCCGGACGGCGATCTCGCCCCGGTTGGCCACGAGAACGGTGTCGAACATCTGCTGCATCTCGCTCTGCATCTCCTGGGGAACCCTCACATCCGGAAGACGCCGAACTGGGGGTCACCCAGGGGCGCGTTGGCACAGGCGGTCAGGGCGAGGCCGAGGACCTGCCGGGTCTCCATGGGGTCGATGACCCCGTCGTCCCAGAGCCGGGCCGTCGCGTAGTAGGCACTGCCCTGCGTCTCGTACTGCGCGCGGATCGGGTCCTTGAAGGCCTCTTCCTCCTCGGCGCTCCACGCGTCGCCGAGCTGGTCGCGCTTGACCGTGGCGAGGACCGACGCGGCCTGCTCGCCGCCCATGACCGAGATCTTGGCGTTGGGCCACATCCACAGGAAGCGGGGGGAGTACGCCCGGCCGCACATCGAGTAGTTGCCCGCGCCGTACGAACCGCCGACCACCACCGTCAGCTTCGGCACCCGCGTGCTGGCCACCGCCGTCACCATCTTGGCGCCGTGCTTGGCGATGCCGCCGTGCTCGTACGCCTTGCCGACCATGAAGCCGGTGATGTTCTGCAGGAAGACCAGCGGGATCCCGCGCTGGTCGCACAGCTCGATGAAGTGCGCGCCCTTCTGGGCGGACTCGGCGAACAGGATGCCGTTGTTGGCGACGATGCCGACCGGGTGCCCGTGGATCCGGGCGAAGCCGGTGACCAGCGTCTGCCCGTACTCGGCCTTGAACTCCTGGAAGCGGGAGGCGTCCACGACCCGCGCGATCACCTCGCGCACGTCGTACGGAGTCCGCGAGTCGACCGGCACCGCTCCGTACAGCCCCGCCGGGTCCACCTTCGGCTCCTCGGCCGGCTCCACCGACCAGGGCAGCGGGCCCCGCTCGGGGAGGGTCGCGACGATGTTGCGCACGATCCGCAGGGCGTGCGCGTCGTCCTCCGCGAGGTGGTCGGTGACGCCGGAGATCCGCGAGTGCACCTCGCCGCCGCCGAGCTCCTCCGCCGTCACGACCTCACCGGTCGCCGCCTTCACCAGCGGCGGGCCGCCGAGGAAGATCGTCCCCTGGTTGCGGACGATCACGGCCTCGTCGCTCATCGCCGGGACGTACGCCCCGCCGGCCGTGCAGGAGCCGAGGACCGCCGCGATCTGCGGGATGCCGGCGCCGGACATCCGGGCCTGGTTGTAGAAGATGCGGCCGAAGTGCTCGCGGTCCGGGAAGACCTCGTCCTGCATCGGCAGGAAGGCGCCGCCGGAGTCGACCAGGTAGAGGCAGGGGAGACGGTTCTCCAGCGCCACCTCCTGCGCCCGCAGGTGCTTCTTCACCGTCATCGGGTAGTACGTGCCGCCCTTGACGGTCGCGTCGTTGGCGACGATCACGCACTCGCGGCCGCTCACCCGGCCGATGCCCGCGATGACGCCGGCCGCGGGGGCCTGGTCGCCGTACATCCCGTTCGCCGCGAGCGGGGCCAGCTCCAGGAAGGGCGAGCCCGGGTCCAGCAGCGTGTCCACGCGGTCCCGCGGCAGCAGCTTGCCGCGCGCGGTGTGCCGGGCGCGGGACTTCTCGCCGCCGCCGAGCGCGGCCGCGGCCAGCTTGGCGCGGAGCGTCGCGGCCAGCTCGTGGTGGGCCGCCTCGTTGGCCTGCCAGGCCGGCGAGGCGGGGTCCGCCGCGCTCGTCAGCACAGGTGCCTGCTGCATCCGTCGAGCTCCCTTGCTCGGTCCACTCGGTCCGCTTGGTTAATGAGCGTTAACGTATGGGCTTCAGGTTAACGACCGCTAACGGGGTTGTCTAGAATCGAATCCATGACCACGACGCCGACCCCGACCGGACGGACCGACGCCCTGACGCGACGCGAGCAGATCCTCAAGGAAGCCGCCCGCCTCTTCGCCGAGCGCGGCTTCCACGGCGTGGGGGTGGACGAGATAGGAGCCGCCGTCGGCATCAGCGGCCCCGGGCTCTACCGCCACTTCCCCGGCAAGGACGCGATGCTCGCCGAGCTGCTCGTCGGCATCAGCGAGCGGCTCCTCGACGGCGGCCGCCTGCGGGTCGCCGAATCCGACGGAGACCCCCGTGCCGTCCTCGGCTCCCTCATCGACGGCCACATCGACTTCGCGCTCGACGACCGGCCGCTGATCACCCTCCACGACCGCGAGCTCGACCGGCTCAAGGACGAGGACCGCAAGCGGGTCCGGCAGCTCCAGCGGCAGTACGTCGAGCTGTGGGTCGCCGTCGTCCGCGACCTGTACCCGGCGGCCGGCGAGTACGAGGTGCGCGCCGGCGTCCACGCGGTCTTCGGCCTCCTCAACTCGACCCCGCACCTGGGCGCACCGCTGGGCCGCACGGAGATGGAACGCCTCCTGCGTTCCCTGGCCCACGGGGCGTTCGGGGCGCTGGGGCGGCCGGGGGCCTGATCGCCGACGACGGACCCGGACCCCGCCGTACCGCGGACCCACCCGGCAGAATGGCCCCATGCCGATACTCAGCCGCCCCGCCCTCGTCGAGCACCTCGTCCGGACCCGCATCGCGGGAGACGTCGCCACCCCGCGCGACAACAACCTGGCGCACTACCGAAGGCTCGCCAACGGCGACCGGCACTACTGGTTCGGCCTGGAGTTCGGCGACCGGTGGACCGACGAGCAGGACGTGCTCGCGGTCATGGCCGAGCGGTGCGGCGTCGTCGACGACCCGGCGCACCGCGCCGGGCAGGACACCATCGACCCCGAGCTGACCGTCGCCGCCCTCGACCGCCTGGCCGCCCGCCTCGCCAAGGCCGCCGCCTCCAAGGAGCGGGTGCTGTTCGCGACCGGCCACCCCGGCGCCCTGATCGACGCGCACAGCCGGGTCGCCGCCGCGCTGCGGGCCCGCGGGTGCGACGTCGTGCGGATCCCCGGCGGGCTGACCGCCGACGAGGGGTACGTCGTGCAGTTCGCCGACGTCGCCGTCTTCGAGCGGGGCGCCAGCCTCTGGCACACCCACTCCCCGGAGCCGATGAACGCGATCCTCGACGGCCTGGCCGCGCTCGGCGAGGCCGCTCCGGACCTCGTCGTCGCCGACCACGGCTGGGCCGGGCGGGCGGCCCAGCGGGGGATCGAGTCCGTGGGGTACGCGGACTGCAACGACCCCGCGCTGTTCCTGGCGGAGGCGGAGGGGACCATGCAGGTCACGGTGCCGCTGGACGACCACGTCGTGGACCCGCGGTACTACGAGCCGCTGACCGCGTACCTGCTGGACGCGGCGGGCCTGGGCGGCTGAGCCCCGACGCGGGGCGGCGGTCCGAACCCCGTCGTGGGCCGGGGGCCGGAACCTCCGCGGGGGCAGGGGTGCCCGGACTGCGACCTTCACTTCGCTTCGCCCGCTCCGGGCGCCGCCACGTCCGGACACCCCTACCCCCGCTCCGGCTCCGGCCCCCTCGCGTCCGTCGGCCGGGTGCGGCCCGGGGTCGGGTCCAGGTAGACGCGGCGGATGGCCGGGAAGCGGGTGCGGAGGCGTTCCTCCGCCGTCTCGCAGGCCTGTTCGACCTGTGCCGCCGTCGCCATGTCCCTGAAGTCGACCTTCGCCGCCACCATCACCTCGTCCGGGCCCTGGATCAGCGTCGTCAGGTCCAGCACGCCGACCACGTGGTCCACGGCGAGCAGCTCCTCGCGGACCCGCTGCCGCATGACGCGGGGGAGCGGGCGGCCGATGAGGAGTTCGGCGTTGGAGCGGCCCAGCACCCAGGCCACGTAGACGAGGAGGAGGCCGATGAGGATCGACGCCACTCCGTCCCAGACGCTCGACCTGGTGATCTCGACGCCCAGCAGACCGCCGGCCGCCAGCATCAGGCCGGCCAGGGCCGCCGAGTCCTCCATGACCACGGCCTTGACGGTGGTGTCGGGGGTGAGCCGCAGATAGCGGCTGAACGGCGTCTTCACGCGGGCCGCCTCGCCCTTCACCTGCCTGACCGCCGTGCGGAGGCTGAAGCCCTCCAGGACGAAGGCGACGCCCAGGACGATGTACGAGATCAGCGGGTCGCCCAGCTCCTCGCCCTCGACGAGGGTGTGGATGCCGTCGTAGAGGGAGAAGACGGCGCCGCCGACGAAGGTGGCGACCGCGGCCAGCATCGCCCAGACGTAGCGCTCGTTCGCGTAGCCGAGCGGATGGTCCTCGTCGGCCGGCTTCTCGCTGCGCTTGAGCGCGGTGAGCAGCATGAACTCGGTGACGGTGTCCGCGAGGGAGTGCGCGGCCTCGGACAGCATCGCGCTGGAGCCGCTGACCACGCCCGCGACGGCCTTGGCGGCGGCGATGCCCAGGTTGGCCATCGCCGCCACGATCACTGTGAAGGTGCTCTCGCCGTTCTCCGCCATGATCGGACGGTATGTCCGGTCATCGGCGCGGAACGCGAACGACACCCTCCTGGATGACCGAGATCGCCAGCCGGCCGTCCTGCGTGAAGATGCGCGCCTGGCCGAGCCCGCGCCCGCCGGAGGCGGTCGGCGACTCCTGGTCGTACAGGAGCCACTCGTCGGCCCGGAACGGGCGGTGGAACCACATGGCGTGGTCCAGTGACGCCCCGACCACGTCGCCCACCGCCCAGCCGCCCCGGCCGTGGGCCAGGAGGATCGAGTCCAGGAGCGTCATGTCCGATACGTAGGTCGCCAGGGCGATGTGGAGGAGGGGGTCGTCCGCGAGTTTGCCGTTGGTGCGGAACCAGACCTGCGAGCGGGGCTCGCGGGGCTGCCCGACGGTGCCCCACGGGGGGACCTCGGCGTAGCGGAGGTCGACCGCCGCACGGGCTTCGACGAGCCGGTCCGCGACCTCGCGGGGGAGGTGGCGGGGGAGCATCTCGGCCGGGGCCGGCAGGGACTCCGGGTCCGGGGCGGGCGGCATGGCCGCCTGGTGGTCCAGGCCCTCCTCGTACGTCTGGAAGGACGCGGAGAGGTGGAAGATCGGCTGCCCGTGCTGGACGGCCACCACCCGGCGGGTGGTGAAGGAACGTCCGTCGCGGATCCGGTCGACCGTGTAGACGATCGGCGCGCCCGGGTCCCCGGCGCGCAGGAAGTACGCGTGGAGCGAGTGCGCGAGGCGGTCCTCGGGGACGGTCCGCCCGGCCGCCACCAGCGCCTGCGCGGCCACCTGGCCGCCGAAGACGCGGGGGACGATGGAGGGGCGGGACTCGCCCCGGAAGATGTCCCGCTCGATCCGCTCCAGGTCGAGCAGATCGAGCAGGTCATCCAGTGCGGTGTGCGCTTCGGGCACTTACAGGCCCATCGACTTGGCGATGATCGACTTCATGATCTCGCTGGTGCCGCCGTAGATGCGGTTGACGCGGTTGTCGGCGTACAGGCGGGCGATCGGGTACTCGTTCATGTAGCCGTAGCCGCCGTGCAGCTGGAGGCAGCGGTCGATGACGCGGTGCGCGACCTCGGTGCAGAACAGCTTGGCGCTGGCGGCCTCGGCGGGGGACAGCTCGCCCGCGTCCAGGGCCTCCAGGGCGCGGTCGGCGACGGCCTCGGCGGCGTCGACCTCGGCCTGGCAGGCGGCCAGCTCGAACTTGGTGTTCTGGAAGGAGGCGACCGGCTTGCCGAAGACCGTGCGGTCCGTGACGTACTGCTGGGCGAAGCGCACCGCGGCCTTGGCCTGGGCGTAGGCGCCGAAGGCGATGCCCCAGCGCTCGGAGGCCAGGTTGTGGCCGAGGTAGGAGAAGCCCTTGCCCTCCTCGCCGAGCAGGTCCTCGACCGGGACCTTGACGTCGACGAAGGCCAGCTCGGCGGTGTCGGAGGTGCGCAGGCCCAGCTTGTCCAGCTTGCGGCCGATGGAGTAGCCCTCGGACTTGGTGTCGACGGCGAAGAGCGAGATGCCGAAGCGGCGGTCCTCGGCCGAGGCGGCGGAGGTGCGGGCGCAGACGATCACGCGGTCGGCGTGGACGCCGCCGGTGATGAAGGTCTTGGCGCCGTTGAGGACGTAGTGGGTGCCGTCCTCGGAGAGCTTGGCGGTGGTCTTCATGCCCGCGACGTCGGAGCCGGTGCCCGGCTCGGTCATGGCGAGCGCCCACATCTCCTCGCCCGTGACGAACTTCGGCAGGTAGCGCTTCTTCTGCTCGTCGGTGGAGAGCATCTTGATGTAGGGGAGCGCCAGCAGCACGTGCACGCCGGAGCCGCCGAACTGCACGCCGGCGCGGGAGGTCTCCTCGTAGAGGACGGCCTCGAACTTGTGGGTGTCCAGGCCGGCGCCGCCGAACTCCTCCGGCACGTTGATGCCGAAGATGCCCAGCTCGCCGAGCTTGTCGTAGAACTCGCGGGGCGCCTGGCCGGCCGCGAACCACTCGTCGTAGACCGGGACGACCTCGGCCTCGATGAAGGCGCGGATGGTCTCCCGGAACGCCTCGTGGTCCTCGTTGAATACGGTACGGCGCACGGTGCGTCTCCTCCGGTGTGCGGGCGGCCAGCTGTCTAAGCGCTTGCTCAGTCTGTCGCCTTCGAAGTTACCCAGCGGTCACCCGGCCTGTCCAGACTCCGCGTCTGTGATCCAGGCCCGGCGTGCGGAGTCGTACCCGTGCGTCGGGCGCCCCTTCGCCCCGCTCGTCCGGAAGGGGTTCCCGTCCTCGTCCCCGATCCGGACCGTGCCCGTGCGGCCCTCCGAGCTCCACTCCAGCTCCAGGTACCAGCGGCAGTCGCAGCCCACCGCCCCCGCCGAGACCAGCAGCTCCTCCGGCTCGGCGACGCTGACCGCGTACGGGAAGGAGACCGCGGGGAGCGTCCGGCCCTCCTGCCCGGAGGCGTCGTACCCGTCCAGCGCCCGCGCCACCGGCCGCGGCCGGTCCAGGTCCACCTCGAAACGGCGCGGCGTCACCGCCCCGCCGCACCCGTCGTCCATCCGGTACGCCGCCCACGGCAGCGGCGCGCCCCGCTCCACCACCCGCACGTGCAGGGCCTGGAGCACCACGGCCGCCGCGCCCTTGCCCTGCACCGACACCCGCACCAGCGTCTCCCCGCCGTGCACCGCCCCCTGCGCCGCCGCCCAGCGGCCCGCGTCGGCCGCCTCCGGCGGGGGCGGGGGCGTCCGCCGCACGAGATAGGTGTGCCCGCACCCGTTCTTCCAGAGGTGCGAGGCGACCGTCCACGTCAGCGGCGCCGGTGGTTCGGCCGTCCGCTCCCGGGTCTTCCCGGGCAGGAGCACGGCTCCGAGCGTCACCACCCCCACGGCCGCCAGCGCTCCGGCGACCACGCCCACCCGCCCCCACCGGCGCCTCCGCCGCTCGGACGGGAGGCCCGGCCCGCGCGCGGGTGCGGGTGTCGGCTCGGGCTCAGGCGCGGGCGCCGCAACGGGCTCGGGATCGGGCGCCGGGCCGGGCTCAGGCGCTGCGTCGGGCGCTGCCTCGGGCGCCGTGCCGGGCCTCGGCTCGGGCTCGGGATCGGGCGCCGCCGTCGGAGGGCGGCGGGCGCCGTCCGCGAGGGTCCAGGCCGCCTCCAGGGCCCGCCGCTCCTCCTCGTCCGCCCCGCACAGCAGGGCGAGACGGTCGATCACGGCGAACTCCTCCGGGACGGTCGCGCCCGAGCAGTAGCGGTGGAGGGTGGACGCGCTGACGCTCAGGCGCCGGCCCAGCGCCTCGTAGCTCCGTCCGTCCCGTGCCTTCAGCGCGCGCACGAGCCGCGCGAACTCCTCGACGGCGGCGTCCTTCGGCATTCCATCCCCCTCGCCCCTGCGTTCCACCCTTCACGTCCTTGCACGTCAGCAGGGGTGGAATGGTTCCGGGACGGGTGGTGGGCGCGTCCCCGTTGCAGGCGGCGGGCGCCGGCCCGACGCTGGTGGAGCACTGACCGAACGACCCGACGGGGGATCCACCACCATGAACGGCTTCCGTACCGCACTCGCCACCGCCGCCGCGGCCGCCCTGGGCCTCGCGGCCCTCGCGACGGCCCCGGCGCAGGCCGCCGCCCAGCCCGCCTTCCTCGCCGCCTCCCAGATGCCGCCGTCGTCGACGCCGTGGACCGCCACCCAGGTCTTCGACGGCGTCCCGGAGAACGGCGGCGCCCTCTGCGCCCCGTACAAGATCCCGGCGCAGAACACCCGCTACCGCGAGTTCAGCACCCAGCTCGACACCAACGGCGTCCAGATCACCACCGTCGCCCGCACCGAGGCCGACGCCGTGAAGCTGGTCGACACCCTCCGCAAGTCCCTCGCCGGCTGCGGCCCCCTGCTGGAGCGGCAGAACCCGGGCCTGAAGGCCGTCAGCGCCTTCCACGGCAAGGTCGCCGTCGAGGAGGGCGCCTGGGTCTACAGCCTGGACACCGCGGACCCGCAGGTCGGCAACACCGACATCCACCTGTTCGCGGTGGGCCGGGACGGCAGGACCGTCACCTTCGTCCGCTGGGGTCAGATGGGCGACCTCAAGGACGCCCCGCTGACCGCCTTCAAGACGACGACGAAGACGGCCGTGAACAAGCTCCACTGAGCGTCGGGCTCACCTGAGCGCGAACCACAGCTCCATCCGTACGTCCGGGTCGTCCAGGTCCCGGCCGAGGAGCGCCGCACAGCGGGCGATCCGCTGGCGGACCGTGTTGCGGTGGATGTCCGTCGCCGCGGCCGTCCGGTCCCAGCTGCCGTGCAGCGACAGCCAGGTGCGCAGGGTCTCGGCGAGGGGCGGGGTGAGCGGGGCCAGGAGTTCGCGGGCGTACGCGGCGGCCTCGTCCTCGTCGACGAGACCGGCCAGGCCGGACGGCCGGTGCCGGACCAGCGGGGTCCTGGTCGCCTCCGCCCGGCGCAGGGCGCGGGCCGCCTGGGCGTCGGCGGCGGCGAGCGCGCCGGGCCCGGCGGGGGCGCCGGCGCCCAGGGTCCAGCCGGGCTGGGCGGTGAGCGGGGCGGAGCCGGGGAGGACCAGGCGGACGGGGGTCGCGTGGTCCTCCCCGTCGTCGTCGGGCGCGGTGCCCGGGTCCAGCAGGGCCGTGCCCAGGGCGGCGGCCAGGCTCGCCGCCGCGAACGGGGTGCCGTCGCCGCCCCGCGCGTGGACCACCGTCCAGGGGCCCGGGCCGAGCGCGTCCGCGGGGGAGGCGCCCAGGAGCAGCCGGACCAGGGCCGTGTCCCGGGGCGTCACGTCGGCCGCCCGGTGCGGGGCCGTGAGGAGGGAGAGCAGGACGACGGCGACGCCCGCGATGGTGTGGTCGCCCGGTTCGCGGGTCTCCGTCGCCACGCCCAGGGTCAGGCCCTCGCCGCCGCCCAGCGCGTAGGCGGTGAGGCGCAGCCCGCCCCCGTCGCCGCTCGCCGTGGCCGGGCCGCCGGGGCGGGGGCCCAGCACGCCGGCCAGCTCGGTGAGCGCCCGGGCCGCCTCGGCGGGGATCTCGCGGCCGGCCGCCGTCGGTTCCGTACCCTCCGGCCCGAAGAGCACCGCCCGGCCGCCGAGCCGGGCGGCCAGGGCGCCCAGGACCGCCGGGACCGGAGCCGGCCTCGCGGCGGCCGCGGCCAGGGACTGCTGGGCCTCGCTCACCCTGCGGAGCTCGTTCGTCCGGGCCTGGGCCATCAGGCGCCACAGGGCCCGCGCGACAGCGGTGAACGGGGTCGCGGGCGGCACTTCGAGCAGCGGCAGGCCGTGCCGCTCGCAGGCCTCGATCAGCGCCGTCGGCACCGTGTCGTACACCGGTGTCACCCCGAAGCCGAGCGCCGCCGCCCCCGCCGCCACGACCCGCGCCACGTAGTGCGCCGGATCGGTGAGCTGCACGCCCGCCGTCATGAGCAGCTCGCCGCCCAGGAGGTACGGGTAGGGGTCGGCCATCTCCGAGGTGTGCACCCAGTGGAGCGAGACCTCGCCGGGGCCCGCCAGGAGCCGCAGCCCCAGTTCCTTGCGGGCCAGCAGGGCCGTCAGCGGGACCGGGGGCGCGGGGGGTGTCGCGGGGTCGGGGGCGGCCATGGGTGGACCCTTCGTACATCCAGCGTGTGAGCAGTGGATGAAACGTACACTTCAGCGTCTCATTCCGGCCACCTACTGTCGTGCCATCCGGAGGCCGCGGGTACGGGCGGATGTCCCCGCGACCAGCTTCCGGTCACTTCCCCTGCACGACACGCCACCGAGGTGAGCGAAGGAGGGCCCCATGGCCGTCGACTACACAGTGATCGTCCTGTATCTGGCCGGCATGCTCGCGATGGGTTGGTGGGGCATGCGCCGCGCCAGGTCCAAGAGCGAGTTCCTGGTCGCGGGCCGCCGCCTCGGGCCCTGGATGTACTCCGGCACCATGGCCGCGATCGTCCTCGGCGGCGCCTCCACCATCGGCGGCGTCGGCCTCGGCTACACGTACGGGCTCTCGGGTGCCTGGATGGTCTTCACCATCGGCCTCGGGCTGCTCGCCCTGTCGGTGTTCTTCTCCGCGCGGATCGCCCGGCTGAAGGTCTACACGGTCTCCGAGATGCTCGACCTGCGCTACGGCGGCCGGGCCGGCGTCATCTCCGGCGTCGTCATGTGGGCGTACACCCTGATGCTCGCGGTCACCTCGACCATCGCGTACGCCACCATCTTCGACGTCCTCTTCGACCTGCCCCGCACGGTCGCGATCGTCCTCGGCGGCACCATCGTCGTCGCCTACTCGACGCTCGGCGGCATGTGGTCCATCACCCTCACCGACATGGTGCAGTTCGTGGTGAAGACCGTCGGCGTGCTGCTCCTGCTGCTGCCGATCGCCGTGGTGAAGGCCGGCGGCTTCGCCGAGATGAAGGCCGCGCTGCCCACCTCGTACTTCGAGCCCCTCGGCATCGGCGGCGAGACGATCTTCACCTACGTGCTGATCTACACCTTCGGCATGCTGATCGGGCAGGACATCTGGCAGCGGGTCTTCACCGCCCGCACCGACAGGGTCGCCAAGTGGGGCGGCACCGTCGCCGGCACCTACTGCCTGGCGTACGCGCTGGCCGGCGCCGTCATCGGCACCGCCGCCAAGGTGATGTACCCCAAGCTGCCCAGCGCCGACCACGCCTTCGCCACCATCGTCAAGGACGAGCTGCCCATGGGCGTCCGGGGCCTGGTCCTCGCCGCCGCGCTCGCCGCCGTGATGTCGACCTCCTCCGGCGCCCTCATCGCCTGCGCCACCGTCGCCAACAACGACATCTGGTCACGTCTGCGCGGGGCCGTGGTGAAGAAGGCCGAGGGCGAGCACGACGAGGTGAAGGGCAACCGGCTCTTCATCCTGGTCATGGGCGTCGCCGTCATCGGCATCGCCCTCGCCCTCAACGACGTCGTCCAGGCCCTCACCGTCGCCTACAACCTGCTGGTCGCCGGCCTGCTCGTGCCGATCCTCGGCGGCCTGCTGTGGCGCCGCGGCACCGTCCAGGGCGCGCTCGCCGCGGTCGGTGTCGGCGGCCTGGCCGTGATCGGCCTGATGTGGGCTTACGGAATCTTGGCAAATGAGCCTGTTTACTATGGTTTGTTGGCCTCGCTCGCCGCATATGTGATCGTTTCCCTGGCGACCCGCCCGACGGACGCCGCCGTGCTCGCGAACTGGCGCGCCCGGCTGGCAGGCCAGGACACCCCCGCCGAGCCCGACCCCCCGGTCCCGGCACCCGCGACCGCCTGACGGCGGCCGCACCGCAGACGTCCGGCGGGCCCCGTGACCCGGGGCCGGCCGGAGCCACCGAAACACCCCAGGAGGACCCGACCATGAGCAGCAGCGACCAGAACGCCTTCCGCGGCCCGATCGACTCGTCCCGCATCCCGCGGTACGCCGGTCCCGCGACGTTCGCCCGGCTGCCGCGGCTCGACGAGGTCGGCACCGCCGACGTCGCCGTGGTCGGCATCCCCTTCGACAGCGGCGTCTCCTACCGCCCCGGCGCCCGCTTCGGCGGCAACGCCATCCGCGAGGCCTCCCGCCTGCTGCGCCCCTACAACCCGGCGCAGGACGCCTCCCCGTTCGCCCTCGCCCAGGTGGCCGACGCCGGTGACATCGCGGCCAACCCGTTCAACATCAACGAGGCCGTCGAGACCATCGAGGCCGCCGCCGACGACCTGCTCGCCACCGGCGCCCGCATGATGACCCTGGGCGGCGACCACACCGTCGCGCTGCCCCTGCTGCGCTCGGTCGCGAAGAAGCACGGCCCCGTCGCCCTGCTCCACTTCGACGCCCACCTCGACACCTGGGACACCTACTTCGGCGCCGAGTACACCCACGGCACGCCGTTCCGCCGCGCCGTCGAGGAGGGCATCCTCGACACCTCCGCCCTCTCCCACGTCGGCACCCGCGGCCCGCTGTACGGCAAGCAGGACCTCACCGACGACGAGAAGATGGGCTTCGGCATCGTCACCTCGGCGGACATCTACCGCCGCGGCGCCGACGAGGTCGCCGACCAGCTGCGCCAGCGCATCGGCGACCGCCCGCTCTACATCTCCATCGACATCGACTGCCTCGACCCGGCCCACGCCCCCGGCACCGGCACCCCCGAGGCCGGCGGCATGACCTCCCGCGAGCTGCTGGAGATCCTGCGCGGCCTGTCCTCCTGCAACCTGGTCTCCGCCGACGTCGTCGAGGTCGCCCCCGCGTACGACCACGCCGAGATCACCGCCGTCGCCGCCTCCCACACGGCGTACGAGCTGACGACGATCATGTCCCGTCAGATCGCGGCGAGCCGCGCGGCCAAGTAGCGCGACGAGGAGGGTGCGGGTGATCGTTCCGCGGGACGGAACGATCACCCCCATCCCCCCACCGGGCCGCACCCGACCACCGAGCCACGCCAAGGGACCTCCATGACCCACGACCACGACCTGGTCCTGCGCCCCACGGCCGCCCAGACGGCCGCCGCCCTCAACCCGCCCGCCGGGCGCAACGGCGGCGACCTCGTCGTCGAGACCCTCGCCGGGCTCGGCGCGACCACCGTCTTCGGCCTCCCCGGCCAGCACGCCCTCGGCATGTTCGACGCCCTGCGCCGCTCCTCGCTGCGCTACGTCGGACTGCGCGTCGAGAACAACGCGGGCTTCGCCGCCGACGCGTACGGCCGGGTCACCGGCGAGGCGGCCCCGCTGCTGCTCTCCACCGGGCCGGGCGCCCTGATGTCGCTCGCCGCCCTCCAGGAGGCGGCGGCCGCCTCCGCCCCGGTGCTCGCGATCGGCAGCCAGGTCCCGGTGGCCGGGCTCGGCGGCGGCCGGCACGGCTACCTGCACGAGCTGCGCGACCAGCAGGCCTCGTTCCGGGACGTCGTCAAGTCGGTCCACACGGTCCGCACCCAGTCCCAGATCCCGTCCGCGATCGCCGCGGCCTGGGAGTCGGCGCTCACCGCCCCGCACGGGCCGGTGTGGGTGGAGATCCCGCAGGACGTCCTGCTCGCGGAGACCGCCCTGCCGGTCGTGACCGCGATGGACGCGACGCCCGAGGAGGTCGCCCCGCGCCCCGAGCTGACGGCGGTCGCGGCCGACCTGCTCGCGAAGGCGGCCCGGCCCGCGGTCATCGCGGGCGGCGGGGTCGTCCGCGCCGACGCCTCAGGCAAGCTCCTCGCGCTCGCCGAGCGGCTGAACGCCCCGGTGGTCACCACCTTCGGCGGCAAGGGCGCCTTCCCCTGGGAGCACCCGCTGTCGCTCCAGTCCTGGCTGGAGGACCGGCACACCACCGACTTCCTGGAGGACGCCGACGTCCTCCTCGTGGTCGGCTCCGGCCTCGGCGAGCTGTCCTCGAACTACCACACCTTCGCCCCCCGCGGCCGGGTGATCCAGATCGAGGCCGACGCCGGGAAGCTGGAGTCCAACCACCCGGCCCTCGGCATCCACGCCGACGCCCGGCTCGCCCTCCAGGCCCTCCTGGAGACGGTGCCGGAGCGCCCCGACCCGACCGCGCCCGAGCGGGTCCGCACCGTGCTGGCGAAGGTCGGCGAGCGGCTCGACGCCCAGGACCTGGGCCTGGAGCGGCGGATCGTCGACGCCGTCCGGGCGGCGCTGCCCGACGCGGCGCCCAGCTTCTGGGACATGACGATCCTGGCCTACTGGGCCTGGTCCGCCTTCGACCCCCGCCGGCCCAACACCATGCACTCCGCCCAGGGCGCCGGCGGCCTCGGCTACGGCTTCCCGGCGGCGCTCGGCGCGGCCGCCGCCGACCCGACGCGGCCCGTCCTCGCGGTCTCGGGCGACGGCGGCGCGATGTACTCGATCGCGGAGCTGGCGACCGCGAAGCAGTACGGCTTCGACGTCACCTGGCTGATCGTCGACGACGGCGGCTACGGCATCCTGCGCGAGTACATGACGGACGCCTTCGGCGAGGCCACCGCCACCGAGCTGGCCCGTCCGGACTTCGTCGCCCTCGCCGGGTCCTTCGGCGTCCCGGCCGTGCTGTCGAGCCCGGACACCCTCGCCGACGACCTGGCGGCGGCCCTGAAGACCCCCGGCCCGTCGGTGGTGGTCCTCCCGGCCCTGCTCCGGATGTTCGAGCCCACCCACCTCTGACGCCCACCCGCCCGTCCGCCACTTTGTTGCGGCGGGATGAAATCGCACGTCGCCCGCGTTGGCCCTTCCGGTAGAGCAGGACGGACGGGAGGCGCCACGTGGCGGCGGTGGGGCAGAAACAGGCGGGGGAGCGGGGCTGGGCGCGCCGGCTCTCGGGGTACGCGTGGCGTTACAAGGCGAACGTCGTGCTCGCGCTGGGGTCCTCCCTCGCGGGCATGGCCGTGCTCGCGCTCGTCCCCCTGATCACCAAGGTGATCATCGACGACGTCATCGGCGCGAAGACCGGATCGCTGGGGCTGTGGACGGGGCTGCTCGTCGCGTCCGCCGTCGTCGTCTACGCCCTCACGTACGTCCGGCGCTACTACGGCGGACGGCTCGCCCTCGACGTGCAGCACGACCTGCGCACCGAGATGTTCGGGACCATTACCCGGCTCGACGGCCGGCGCCAGGACGAGCTGTCCACCGGGCAGGTCGTCGGCCGCGCCACCAGCGACCTCCAGCTCATCCAGGGCCTGCTGTTCATGCTCCCGATGACCATCGGGAACGTGCTGCTGTTCCTCATCTCGCTCGCCGTGATGGCGGCGCTCTCGCTGCCGCTGACCCTCGTCGCCGTCGCCGTCGCGCCCGCCCTGTGGTGGATCGCCCGCCGCAGCCGCACCCGCCTCCACCCCGCCACCTGGTACGCGCAGGCGCAGGCCGCCACCGTCGCGGGCGTCGTCGACGGGGCCGTGACCGGGGTCCGGGTCGTGAAGGGCTTCGGGCAGGAGGAGCAGGAGACCGGCAAGATCCGCGAGGCCGGGCGGAAGCTCTTCGCGGGCCGGCTGCGCACCATCCGGCTCAACGCCAAGTACACCCCCGCCCTCCAGGCCGTCCCCGCCCTCGGCCAGGTCGCCGTGCTCGCCCTCGGCGGCTGGCTGGCCTACAAGGGCCAGATCACCCTCGGCACCTTCGTCGCCTTCTCCTCGTACCTCGCCTCCCTCGTCGGCCCGGTCCGCATGCTCGCCATGGTGCTCACCGTGGGCCAGCAGGCCCGCGCCGGCGTCGAGCGGGTCCTGGAGCTGATCGACACCGAGCCGAGCCTCAAGGACGGCACCAAGGAGCTCCCGGCCGACGTGCCCGCCGGCGTCGAGTTCGACGACGTCTCCTTCGCGTACGAGGACGGCCGCACCGTCCTGGACGGCTTCTCCCTGGAGATCCGGCCCGGCGAGACCGTCGCCGTCGTCGGCGCCTCCGGCTCCGGCAAGTCGACCGTCTCGCTGCTGCTGCCCCGTTTCTACGACGTGACCCACGGCGCCGTCCTGGTCGGCGGCCTCGACGTCCGCGAGCTCACCCTCGACTCGCTGCGCGCCGCCGTGGGCCTGGTCCCCGAGGACAGCTTCCTGTTCTCCGACTCGGTCCGCGCCAACATCGCGTACGGCGTCCCCGACGCCACCCAGGAGCAGATCGAGGCGGCCGCCCGCGCCGCCCAGGCGGACCGTTTCATCGCCGAGCTGCCCCAGGGCTACGACACCAAGGTCGGCGAGCACGGCCTCACCCTCTCCGGCGGCCAGCGCCAGCGCGTCGCACTGGCCCGCGCGATCCTCACCGACCCCCGGCTGCTGCTCCTCGACGACGCCACCTCGGCCGTCGACGCCAAGGTCGAGCACGAGATCCACGAGGCCCTGAAGTCCGTCATGGCGGGCCGCACCACCCTGCTCATCGCCCACCGCCGCTCCACCCTCGGCCTCGCCGACCGGATCGCCGTCCTCGACGAGGGCCGGCTCGCCGACATCGGCACCCACGAGGAGCTGGAGGAGCGCTCCGCGCTCTACCGGCGCCTGCTCACCGACCCCGACGAGCTGGGCGCCGTCTCGCCCGGGCACACCCTCCCGGCCGAGGTCCCGGAGGACCGCACCCTGCGGGCCGAGCTGGACGCCGAGTTCGACGCCGAGCGGGGGATCACCCCCGCCCTGTGGGTGCGCGAGGAGACCGAGGACCGGGACGCGGCGATACCCGGCGCCCCGGGGGCCACCCCCGAGCTGCTGGCCGCCGTCGAGGCCCTGCCGCCCGCCACCGACACCCCCGGCATCGACGAGGCCCGCGCCGTCTCCCCCGAGGAGTCCTACGGGCTGCGCCGGCTGCTGCGCGGCTTCGGCGCGCCGCTGCTGATCAGCCTCGGCCTGGTCGCCCTGGACGCGGGCGCCGGCCTGCTGCTGCCGGTGCTGATCCGGCACGGCATCGACAAGGGCGTGAACCAGCTCGCCATCGGCGCCGTCTGGGCGGCCTCCGCGCTCGCCCTGGTGACCGTGCTCGTCCAGTGGGTCGCGCAGACCGCCGAGACCCGGATGACCGGCCGCACCGGCGAGCGGATCCTGTACGCGCTGCGGCTGAAGATCTTCGCCCAGCTCCAGCGGCTCGGCCTCGACTACTACGAGCGCGAGCTCACCGGCCGGATCATGACCCGGATGACCACGGACGTCGACGCCCTGTCGACCTTCCTGCAGACCGGTCTGGTCACCGCCTTCGTCTCCGTCGTCACCTTCTTCGGCATCATGGGCGCCCTGCTCGTCCTCGACGTCGAGCTCGCGCTGGTCGTCTTCGCGACCCTGCCGGTGCTCGCCGTCGCGACCTACTACTTCCGCCGCGCCAGCGTGAAGGCGTACGAGCTGGCCCGCGAGCGGATCAGCGGGGTCAACGCCGACCTCCAGGAGTCGGTCGCGGGGCTGCGGATCGTGCAGGCCTTCCGGCGCGAGCGGGCGGGCGCCGAGCGCTTCGCGGCCCGCAGCGAGGAGTACCGCGAGGCCCGGGTGCACGGCCAGTGGCTGATATCGGTCTACTTCCCGTTCGTCACCCTGCTGTCCTCGGTGGCCGCCGCCGCGGTCCTGATCGTCGGCGCGAACCGCATCGAAGCCGGCACCCTGACCACCGGCGCCCTGGTCGCCTACCTGCTCTACATCGACCTGTTCTTCGCCCCGGTGCAGCAGCTCTCCCAGGTCTTCGACGGCTACCAGCAGGCCGCCGTCTCGCTGAAGCGGATGCAGGAGCTGCTCCAGGAGCCGACCTCCACCGCCGCCGCGGACGCCCCGCTCGACGTGCTGTCGCTGCGCGGCGAGATCGCCTTCGAGGACGTGTCCTTCGCGTACGGGACGGAGGAGGAGGCGCTCACCGGCATCGACCTGCGGATCCCGGCCGGCCAGACGGTCGCCTTCGTCGGCGAGACCGGCGCCGGCAAGTCCACGCTGGTCAAGCTGGTCGCCCGGTTCTACGACCCGACGGGCGGCCGGGTCACCGCGGACGGCACCGACCTGCGCGCGCTCGACCTCACCGCGTACCGGCACCGGCTCGGTGTCGTGCCGCAGGAGGCGTACCTGTTCGCCGGGACGGTCCGCGACGCCATCGCCTACGGCCGCCCGGACGCCACCGACGCCCAGGTGGAGGCCGCGGCCCGCGCGGTCGGCGCCCACGACATGATCGCCACGCTGGACGGCGGCTACCTCCACGAGGTCGCCGAGCGCGGCCGGAACCTGTCGGCGGGCCAGCGCCAGCTGATCGCCCTGGCCCGCGCCGAGCTGGTCGACCCCGACGTGCTGCTGCTCGACGAGGCCACCGCGGCCCTGGACCTGGCCACCGAGGCGCAGGTCAACGCGGCCACCGACCGGCTCGCCGGTCGCCGGACCACCCTGGTCGTCGCCCACCGGCTCACCACGGCGGCCCGGGCCGACCGGGTGATCGTGATGGACCACGGCCGGGTCGCCGAGGACGGCACCCACGAGGAGCTGCTGGCCCTCGACGGGGTGTACGCCGCACTGTGGCGGACCTTCATCGGCGAGGGGGCCGAGGGCGCCGAGGACGCCGACGAGGCGGAGCCCGAGCGGGTGTGACCGGTACGCCGGGGCGCGGGCGCGGGCGCGGGCTTCGGGGGCGGCTTCGGGGGCGGCTTCCGGCGCGGGCTCCCGACGCGGGGTTCCGGCGGGGGCTCCGGGCGCGGGGCGAAGATGAGTACCCGCGCCCATGCGCGGGGACCCGGGATGCGGTCTGATGCGGCTATGAGCAACCCCGTCCCCGCCGCTCCCGCTCCCGCCCCCGCGCCCGGCCGCCGCGTCCGCGTCTGGGCCCTGGTCTCGGCCGGGCTGCTGGTGCCCGCCACCGTGCTCGCCGGGATCCTCGCGCTCAGCGCGGACCACGCCGGCCGTTGCCTCGGCTACGCCGAGAACTGCGGCTCCAACCCCGGCTGGACGTACGGCGCCAGCCTCGGTCTGGCCGCCGTCGCCCTGGTCGTCGCGCTCGCCGCCTCCCGCGAGACGGTCCGCAGGGCGGCCCTCGGCACCCAGGTCGCCGCCGAGCTGGTCTTCCTCCTGCTGGTCGTCACCACCTTCGCGTAGGCAACCGAACGGGCCTCCGGTGCGTCGTATGCACGTACGGCAGGAGCGAGGGGAGGGACGCACATGCGCGGTGAGCTCCGGAGCGGGACGAGACGGCGGCTGTGCGCGTACCTGCTCGCCCTGCTGCTCGCCGCCGGCGGCCTGGTGGTCGCCGGGCCCGCCGCGAGCCCGGCCGAGGCCGCCTCCGTCTGCCACGGGCGGCCCACCCGTACGGTCGGATTCGCCACCGGCGAGCTGCGCCTCTACCGCACCCGTCACTACGTCTGCGCGCTCGTCGTCGCCCGACGGCCGGGCGGCCCGCGGGTCATGACGGTGTCGCTTCAGCCGCGCGGCGGCCGGGCCGCGGTGAACTCGGGGCGCTTCGCCCGGCAGGCGGGGCCGGTCACGGTCCACGCGCTCAACCGCTGCGTCCGCGCCTCCGCCGCGATCGCCGGCCGGGGCACCGCGACCGGCTGGATCCTGTGCTGAACCGTATGTAATGCCCAACCAGGTCTGGCGGTCCGCACGTTGACCCGGCTAGGTTCACGACACCGTTGTGAATCAAGGGGAGGGTGAATGCGTAAGTCGCTCAGATGGCTGGTGTCGCTTTCGGTGCTCATAGGCACCGTCGGATCCACGGGCGTGGCCACCGCCGCGGACACGGAGACGGCCGGCACCGCCGTCGCCGACGCGCAGAGCACGGACATCAAGGACCGCATCCTGGCGATCCCCGGGATGAGCCTGATCGAGGAGAAGCCGTACGCCGGCTACCGCTACTTCGTCCTGAACTACGAGCAGCCGATCGACCACCACCGCCCCTGGGCGGGCACGTTCAAGCAGCGCATCTCGGTCCTCCACAAGGACACGGACCGGCCCACCGTCTTCCGCACCAGCGGCTACGGGCTGAGCACCACCCCGAGCCGGGCCGAGCCGACCCGGATCATCGACGGCAACCAGATCTCCATGGAGTACCGGTTCTTCACGCCGTCCCGGCCGCAGCCCGCCGACTGGTCGAAGCTGGACATCTGGCAGGCCGCCAGCGACCAGCACCGCATCTTCACCGCGCTGAAGTCGATCTACGGCAAGAAGTGGCTCTCCACGGGCGCCTCCAAGGGCGGCATGACGGCCACCTACTACGAGCGCTTCTACCCCCGTGACATGGACGGTGTCGTCGCCTACGTGGCGCCGAACGACGTGGTGGACAAGGAGGACTCGGCGTACGACCGGTTCTTCGAGAACGTCGGCACCAAGGACTGCCGCGACCGCCTCAACGCCATGCAGCGCGAGGCGCTGGTGCGCCGTGAGCCGCTGGAGAAGAAGTACGAGGCCTGGGCGAATGCCGAGGGCGCCACCTTCAACACCATCGGCTCGCTCGACAAGGCCTACGAGGCCGTGGCCCTGGACTTCGTGTGGGGCTTCTGGCAGTACTACGGCCAGGACGTCTGCGACCAGATCCCGGACGCCAAGACCGCGAGCGACGACGTCGTCTACGACACGATCGACGCCTACTCCGGCTGGTCCGCCTACACCGACCAGGGCCTGGAGCCGTACACGCCGTACTACTACCAGGCGGCGACCGAGCTCGGCTCGCCCAGCATCAAGCAGCCGCACCTGGCCGGCCTGAGCCGCTACGGCTACCAGCCCGCCCGCAACTTCGTGCCGCGCGAGATCCCGATGAAGTTCAAGCCGTGGGTCATGCGGGACGTGGACCAGTGGGTCCGGAAGAACGCGAACCGGATGCTGTTCGTCTACGGCGGCAACGACCCGTGGGGCTCCGAGCCCTTCCACCTCGGCAAGGGCGCGCGCGACAGCTACGTGTACTACGCGCCGGGCGCCAACCACGGTGCCAACGTGGCCGGTCTGGTCGAGGCCGAGAAGGCCAAGGCCACCGCCCGCATCCTCGCCTGGGCCGGGGTCGACGCCCCGGCGGTCGCGGCGGCCAAGCCGCTGGCCCGCTTCGACGCCCGCATCGACCGGGCGGTCGACGAGGACGCGACCCGCGAGCACGGCCTGCGCCCGTAGCTCCGCGGCGCCCTACGACGCCGCACGAAGCCGTGAGCCGGCACCCCGCGGGAGGCGGGGTGTCGGCTCACGGCCGTCCGGGGGAGCGTCAGCGGTACGAGAGGCCGTGGCCGACCGGGTACAGCACCTGCGCGGGGTCCGCGGCGCTCTGCACGGCCACGGGCAGCCGGCCGCGCGGCTTCACCCGGCCCGCCATCACCCGTACGGCGGCGCGCATTTCGACGTCCGTCCAGGAGTAGGTGGCGAGGCTGGCCCGCTGTCCTGTGATCCTGGCGACGTCGTACGGATTGCGCAGCGCGATGGTCACCACCGGCACCCCGGTCGCGGTGAGCCGGGCCAGCAGGGTGAGCTGGCTCGTGGTCGGCGTGAGGTTGTACGTCCCCACGACGACGACGTCCTGGCCGGCCGCGGCGGCCACCGCCCGCTCGATCAGAGCGGCGGTGGGGACGGTGCCGGTGGACACCGACGTGGCGGTGTAGCCGAGCTCGGCGAAGGCGGCGGCCAGCACCGTGGTCGGCGGGCCGGTGGTACCGGACGGCGAGGCCGGGTCGGCGCCGACGACCAGCACCTTGGGGTGGGTGCGGCGGCTCAGCGGGAGGAAGCCCTCCTCGTTGACCACCAGGGTCGTGGTGCGCTCGGCGATCCGGTCGGCGCGGTCCAGGTGGGCGCGGGTGCCGACGGTGCGGTCCACTCCGTCGGAGGTGACGTACGGGTCCTCGAACAGACCCACCCGGGCCTTCAGCCGCAGGATCCGGAGGATCGATTCGTCGAGCCGCGCCTCGGTCAGCTCGCCGTCCTTGACGGCCTTCAGGACCGCGTTCCAGGCGAGGTCCAGCTTCGGCGGGTTGAGCAGCTGGTCGGCGCCCGCCTTGAGGGCGAGGACGGGGACGCGGTCGTCGCCGTACTTGGTGCGCACGCCCTCCATGCTGAGCGAGTCGGTCACCACCACGCCGTCGAAGCCGAGCCGTTCGCGCAGGATGCCGGTGAGGATCGGCCGGGACAGGGTCGCCGGGTCCCCGCTCGGGTCGAGCGCGGGGACGACGATGTGCGCGGTCATGATGGACTCGATGCCGGCCCGGATCGCGGCCTGGAACGGCGGTGCGTCTATGGCCGCCCACTGCTCGGCGGTGTGGGTGATGACGGGCAGCCCGTTGTGGCTGTCGACGGCCGTGTCGCCGTGGCCTGGGAAGTGCTTGGAGGTGGCCGCGACCCCGGCCCGCTGGTAGCCCTTGACCTGCGCCGCGACCAGTCCGGCGACGGCCTCGGGGTCGGCGCCGAAGGAGCGGACGCCGATGACCGGGTTGGCCGGGTTGACGTTGACGTCGGCGACCGGTGCGTAGTCCTGCCGGATGCCGAGGGCGGCCAGCTCGGCGCCCGCGATCCGGCCGGCCGCGCGGGCGTCCTCGTGCGAGCCGCTCGCGCCGAGCGCCATGGCGCCGGGCAGCAGGGTGGCGGGCTCGCCGATCCGGGCGACGACCCCGTGCTCCTGGTCGGTCGACAGGAGCAGCGGGATCGGGGTGGCCTGGGCGAGGGCGGCGCGCTGGATGCCGTTGGAGAGCTCGGCGATCTGGTGCGGGTCGCGGGTGTTGTGGGCCCAGCCGAAGTAGATGATGCCGCCGACGTGGTAGCGCTCGACGAGCTCGGCGGCGTCGCGGACGCCGATCTCCCTGAGGTTGGCGTCGATGTCGGCCTGGTCGGGGGCGGTGGCGGAGTGGCCGTACACCCGCATGACGAAGAGCTGGCCGACCTTCTCCTCCAGCGACATCCCGGAGACGAGGTCCCGGAGCGCGCGGTCGCCGTGGCGCCGCTCGCCGGCGTGGGCGGCGGGGACGGTCACGCCCGTGACGGCGGCGGCCGCGGCCACGGCGGTCACCGTGAGGAGGGTCCGGCGGGAGGGGGAGGGCGAGCGGTCGGACGAGGGATCCGAGGAGGGGGCGCGGTGGTGCAACTGTTGCTCCTTCCGGCCGTGCAGGGTGGTGGGAGGAAGAGTGAAGGAAACTTCCAAGAAGCCACGGATAGCCCGAAAGTAACTGCCAGGTCAAGGACCCGCACAGAAACACGGGCGCTTGCCGTGCTTATGCCACCCTTCGCGCCCTGTCCCCACCCGGCTCGGGGCCGGCTCCGGGCGGGTCCGGCTCCGGGCGGGTCCGGCTCCGGGCCGGCTCCGGCTCCGGGCTTCCGCGGGTGGCCGCCTCAGGACGCGGCGGCCACCTCGGGCCACAGCTCCTGGAGGGTGCGGACGGTCTCGGTGATCGCGGGCCGCCGCGCCGCCCCGGTCCGCCACAGCGCCCGCAGCCGCCGGGTCGGCATCGGATCGAGGTGCACCGGGGCCACCTCCGGCGGCAGCGCCCCGCGGCCCAGGCGCGGCACGAGGGCGACCCCGAGCCCGGCGGCGACCAGGGCGACCTGGGTGTGGTTCTCCTCCGCCTGATGGGCGATCAGCGGCTCGCAGCCGGTGGCCCGCAGCGTCCGCATCAGCCAGTCGTGGCACACCGTCCCCGGCGGTTGGGTGATCCACCGCTCCTGGGTCAGCTCCTCCCGGCGCACCGACTCCCGCGCCGCCAGCGGGTGCCCCGCCGGCACGAGGACGTCGCACAGGTCGTCCCCGATCACCGCCTGCTCCACCCCGGGCGGTACGGGGAGCGGGGCGATGTCCCAGTCGTGCGCGACGGCCAGGTCGATCACGCCCCGCCCGACCAGGTCCACGGACAGGTGCGGGTCCACCTCCGACAGGCGGACGTCCAGATCCGGGTGGCGGCGGGCCAGACCGGCGAGCGCCCGGGGCATCAGGCCGCGCGCCGCACTCGCGAAACAGCCGATGGTCAGCCGCCCCGCGGGAAGCCCCCGGCGTTCTTCGAGCCGGACCTCCGCCGCCTCCACGAGCGACATCAATTGCTGCGCGGTGTCGGCGAGTTGGTGCGCCTCGTCGGTGAGCCTGACGCCGCGGCCGCTGCGTTCGAGCAGGGTCGTGCGGGTCTCCCGCTCCAGCTTGGCGATCTGCTGCGAGACGGCGGAGGGCGTGTAGCCGAGGGCGGCGGCGGCCGCGCCGACGCTGCCGTGGACGGCGACGGCGTGCAGGGCGCGCAGACGTCCGAGATCGAGCACGGGGGCCTCCCGGGACGCTCCTGTGGATGTAGCGGTACTTCATCCAACCATGAAGGGATCCGTGCTGGTGCTACACGGTCCGGCCGGGTGATCCTCGTCCGTATGCGCCCCGCCCACCTCGCCCTCGCCGCCCTGGTCGCCGCCGTCTGGGGAGTCAACTTCGTCGTCATCGAGATCGGCCTCGACCACTTCCCGCCGCTGCTCTTCTCCGCCCTCCGCTTCCTCGTCGCCGCCCTCCCCGCGGTCTTCTTCGTCGGGCGCCCCAAGGTGGCGTGGAAGTGGATCGTGGGCGTCGGACTCGCCCTCGGGGTGGCCAAGTTCGGACTGCTCTTCACCGGCATGGACCTCGGTGCCCCGGCCGGCCTGTCCTCCCTGGTCCTCCAGGTCCAGGCCGTCTTCACCGGCCTGTTCGCCTTCCTCGCGCTCGGGGAACGACCGGGCCGGGTGAAGCTGCTCGGCATGGGCGTCGCCCTGGCCGGCATCGGCGTCGCCGCCGTCGACGAGGGCGCCTCGGGCCCCCTCACCGGCTTCGCCCTGATCATCGCCGCCGCCGCGTGCTGGGGCGTCTCCAACGTCCTCACCCGCAAGGCCGCCCCGCCCGACGCCCTCAACTTCATGGTCTGGGTCAGCACCGTGCCCGTCCTGCCGCTGCTCGCCCTCTCCCTCCTCCTCGAAGGCCCGGAGCGGGACCTGGCGGCGCTGCGCGGGCTCGACTGGACCGGCGCCGGCGTCATCGTCTACGTCGCCTGGGTCACGACCGTCTTCGGCTTCGGCGCCTGGGGCTGGCTGCTCCGCCGGCACCCCGCCTCCTCGGTGGCCCCCTTCTCCCTCCTGGTCCCGGTCTTCGGCATGACCTCCGCGGCCCTCTTCCTGGGCGAGGCGGTCAGCCCCCTGCGCTGGTGCGCCGCCGCCCTCCTCGTCGGGGGCGTCGCCCTGACCTCGGTGACGGCGGGCCGGCGGCCGGCCGCGGAAAGGGCTGGCGCGGCGGGGGACCGGGAACGTAACGTGCACGTGCCCTTGATCAAGACCCCCGAGAACGCCCGGAACGCCGCAGGCGTCCCGAACTCCGGGGCCCCCGCGGGCGTCACGACCCCCGCGGCCCTCGCGGACCCCGTACCGAAAGAGCGTGCATGACCTTCGAGAACGTCACCGTCGACACCCCCGCCCCCGCCGCCGGCACCCTGCTCCTCGTCGGCATCCCGGGCAGCGGCAAGAGCACCGTCGCGGCGGCCGTCGCGGCCCGGTTCGACCGGGCCGCGCACATCGAGGTCGACCACCTCCAGGAGCTGATCGTCCAGGGCGGCCGCTGGCCCAGCCCGGACGGCGACCCGGAGGCGGACCGGCAGATCCTGCTGCGCGCCCGCAACGGCTGCCTCCTGGCGGACAGTTTCGTCGGGGCCGGCTTCCTGGCGGTCATGGACGACGTGGTCGTCCGCCGCTCCCACCTCGACTTCTACCGCGCCCACGTGAAGGCGGGCCCGCTCCACGTGGTGGTCCTGGCCCCCGGCCCGGAGAAGGCCTGGGAGCGCAACAACGCCCGCCACAAGAAGCTCACGACCAACTGGGCCTTCCTCGACGAGGCCATGCGCGAAGAGCTCTCCGGCGAGGGCGTCTGGATCGACAACGCGGACCAGACGGTCGAGGAGACCGTCGCCGCGGTCCTCGCGGCGACCGGCCTGACGCCGGAGAAGTAGCTCAGCCCCCGGCGTCGGCCGGCCACCCCCGCGGCCGCCCCGTCGATCCCCGCACCACCAGCTCCGCCGGGACCGTCGCCAGGCCGCCCGGCGGGGCCGGTTCCGTGCCGAGGGCCAGGCGGCCCGCGCGGACGCCCGCCTCGTGCAGGGGGAGCCGTACGGTCGTGAGCGCGGGGACCGCGTCGACCGAGAAGGGCAGGTCGTCGAAGCCCGCGACGGAGACGTCGTCCGGGATGCTCAGGCCCCGGTCCCGCAGGGCCGCGCAGACCCCCAGGGCGACCGTGTCGTTGGCGGCGACGATGGCGGTCAACTCCGGGTCGAGGCGCAGGAGTTCGCTGGTCGCCTCGTAGCCGGAGGACCGGTCGTAGCGACCGTGCGCGGCAGGCCCCTCGGGCACTCCCGCCGCGGCGAGCGCCGCCCGGTGGCCCTCCAGGCGGTGCCGGGTCGTCGTGCGGTCCGCCGGCCCCGCCACGTAGCCGATCCGCCGGTGCCCGAGCTCCAGCAGGTGCTCGGTGAGCCGGCGCGCGCCCGCCCGGTTGTCGAAGGCGAGCGTCGCCGCCGTCGTGTCGCCGGGGAGCGGGGGCCGCCCGCACAGCACCACCCGGGTGCCCCCGTCGGCCAGCCGCGCCAGCTTGGCCGCGGTCGCCGCGAGGTGCCCCGGGTCCTCCAGGGAGCCGCCGGTCAGGATCACGGCCGCGGCGCGCTGCCGCTGGAGCAGGGTCAGATAGGTGAGTTCGCGCTCGGGCGAACCGCCCGTGTTGCAGACGACGGCCAGCTTCTCGCCGCCCCCGGCCCGGCCCGGTCCGCCCTCGCCGATCGCGCTCTGCGCCGCCCCGGCCATGATGCCGAAGAAGGGGTCGGCGATGTCGTTGACCAGGATCCCGACCAGGTCGGAGGTGGCCGCGGCGAGCGAGCTCGCGGGCCCGTTGGGGACGTAGTCCAGCTCGTCGACCGCGGCCAGCACCCGTTCCCGGGTGGCGGCGGCGACCGGGTAGTTGCCGTTGAGGACGCGCGAGACGGTCGCCGGGGAGACCCCCGCGCGGTCGGCCACGTCCGCCAGGGTGACGGTCATCGCGTACGTACCTCCAGGCCCTTGTCGGCGGTGATGTCGGCAGGCTAGCGTCATCGCCGATAGAAAGCGCTTTCTATCGGCTGGGGCCGCGGTTGCCCGGCGGACCGGGAAGCGCGCGACAGCCGGTGAGAGGAAGAGCTCCGTGACACGCAGAACCGTCCGCATCGCCATGAACGGCGTCACCGGACGCATGGGCTACCGCCAGCACCTCGTCCGCTCGATCCTCGCCCTGCGCGACCAGGGCGGCCTCGACCTCGGCAACGGCGAGACCCTGTGGCCCGAGCCGGTCCTCGTCGGCCGCCGCGAGCCGGCCCTGCGCGCCCTCGCCGAGCGGCACGGGCTCACCGAGTGGTCCACCGACCTCGACGCGGTCCTCGCCGACGACACCGTGGAGATCTACTTCGACGCCCAGGTCACCACCGCCCGCGCCGGGGCGATCAGGAAGGCCGTCACCGCGGGCAAGCACGTCTACACCGAGAAGCCCACCGCCGCCGGCCTCGACGAGGCCCTGGAGCTCGCCCGCCTCGCCCGCGACGCCGGCATCCGCCACGGCGTCGTCCAGGACAAGCTCTTCCTCCCCGGACTGCGCAAGCTCAAGCGCCTGATCGACGGCGGCTTCTTCGGCGAGATCCTGTCCGTACGGGGCGAGTTCGGCTACTGGGTCTTCGAGGGCGACTGGCAGGAGGCCCAGCGCCCCAGCTGGAACTACCGCGCCGAGGACGGCGGCGGCATCGTCGTCGACATGTTCCCGCACTGGGAGTACGTGCTCCACGAGCTCTTCGGCCGGGTCACCGCCGTCACCGCCCACGTCGCCACCCACGTTCCGCGCCGCTGGGACGAGCGGGGGAAGCCGTACGAGGCCACCGCCGACGACGCCGCGTACGGCATCTTCCAGCTGGAGAGCGGCGCCGTCGCCCAGATCAACTCCTCCTGGGCGGTACGCGTCCACCGCGACGAACTCGTCGAGTTCCAGGTCGACGGCACCCACGGCTCCGCCGTCGCCGGACTGCGCGGCTGCCGCGTCCAGCACCGCTCGGCCACCCCCAAGCCGGTCTGGAACCCCGACCTCCCGCTCGGCGCCGGCGATTCCTTCCGCTCGCAGTGGAACGAAGTCCCGGACAACGCCGAGTTCGACAACGGCTTCAAGGCCCAGTGGGAGCTCTTCCTGCGCCACGTCGCCCTCGGCGAGCCCTACCACTGGGACCTGCTCGCGGGCGCCCGGGGCGTCCAGCTCGCCGAACTCGGCCTCCGCTCGGCCGCGGAGGGCCGCCGCCTGGAGGTCCCGGAGGTGACCCTGTGAGCCCGGCGGGCCCGGCCCCGATCCGCCTCCCCCGCGCGGGCGGCGGTCTGCGGGAGTACCGGCCGCGGGCCGAGCCCGCGCGCCTCGGGGCCGTCGGCGGCGCCCTCGTCTCCCGTACCGTCTTCTCCGCCGCGCACGTCGTCGCCGACCCGTACGCCGACACCAGCCCCGATTCCCCCGCCGCCGTCGACTGGGACGCCACCCTCGCCTTCCGCCGCCACCTGTGGGCGCACGGCCTCGGCGTCGCCGAGGCCATGGACACCGCCCAGCGCGGCATGGGCCTCGACTGGGCGGGCGCGGCCGAACTGATCCGCCGCTCCGCCGCCGAGGCCAAGGCGGTCGGCGGCCGGATCGCCTGCGGCGTCGGCACCGACCAGCTCACCGGCCCCGCCGACCTCCCCACCGTCCGCGCGGCCTACGAGGAACAGCTCGCCCTCGTCGAGGAGACCGGCTCCCAGGCCGTCCTCATGGCCTCCCGCGCCCTCGCCTCCGCCGCCACGTCCGCCGAGGACTACCTCGACGTCTACGGGCAGCTGCTCCGCCAGGCGGGCGAACCGGTGATCCTGCACTGGCTCGGCCCGATGTTCGACCCCGCCCTCGACGGCTACTGGGGCTCCGCCGACCTCGACACCGCCACCGAGACCTTCCTGGAGGTCATCGCCGCCCACCCCGGCAAGGTCGACGGCATCAAGGTCTCCCTCCTCGACGCCCGCCGCGAGGTCGACCTGCGCCGCCGGCTGCCACGCGGCGTGCGCTGCTACACGGGGGACGACTTCCACTACCCCGAACTGATCGCCGGCGACGAACACGGCTTCAGCCACGCCCTGCTCGGCGTCTTCGACCCCCTGGGCCCCCTGGCCGCCGAGGCGGTCCGGCTCCTCGACGCCGGGGGCACCGGAGGCACCCGGGACACCGGGGACACCGGGGGCACCCCGGATACCCGGGACACCCGGGACACCGGGGGCGCCCCGGATACCGGGGACACCCGGGACACCCGGGACGCCGGCGGCACCGGCGGCACCGAGGGCTTCCGCGCCCTCCTCGACCCCACCGTCCCGCTCGCCCGCCACCTCTTCGAGCCCCCGACCCGCTTCTACAAGACGGGGGTCGTCCTCCTCGCCTGGCTGGCCGGCCACCAGGACCACTTCGCGATGGCCGGCGGCCTCCAGTCGGCCCGCTCCCTGCCGCACCTCGCCCGCGCCTACGAACTCGCCGACGGCCTCGGCCTGTTCCCCGACCCGGAGCTCGCCGCCTCCCGGATGCGCTCCCTGCTCACGGTGTACGGAGTCCCCGCGTGAACCCCGACCGCTTCAGCATCAACCAGATGACCGTCAAGCAGCTGCCCCTGCCCGAACTCGTCGCCCACTGCGTCCGGCTCGGCATCCCCGGCATCGGCCTGTGGCGCGAACCGGTCCGCGCGTACGGGACCGAGGACGCCGCCGCCCTCGTACGGGACGCGGGGCTCGCCGTCACCACCCTGTGCCGGGGCGGCTTCTTCACCACCGACGGCTGGGAGGAGGACAACCGTGCGGCGATCGACGAGGCGGCGGCGCTCGGCACCGACACCCTCGTCCTCGTCTCGGGCGGCCTCCCCGAGGGCAGCCGCGACCTGCCCGGCGCCCGCGCCCGCATCGCCGACGCGATCGGCGCCCTCGCCCCGTACGCGGAGGAGCGCGGCGTCCGCCTGGCCATCGAGCCGCTGCACCCGATGTTCGCCTCCGACCGCTGCGCCGTCTCCACCCTGGACCAGGCCCTGGAGATCGCCGAGCGGTTCCCCGCCGAGCGGGTGGGCGTCACCGTCGACACCTACCACCTGTGGTGGGACGACCGCGCCCCGGCGGCCGTCGCCCGCGCGGGCGCGGCGGGCCGCATCCACTCCTTCCAGCTCGCCGACTGGACCACCCCGCTGCCGGCCGGAGTCCTGCACGGCCGGGGCCAGTTGGGCACCGGCGCGATCGACCTGCCCGGCTGGGCGGCCCTCGTCGAACGGGCCGGATACACCGGACCGGTGGAGGTCGAGCTCTTCAACGACGGCCTGTGGGCCAGGGACGGGGCGGAGGTCCTGGAGGAGACGCTGGAGGCGTTCCTGGCGGTGTGAGCCGGGGCGGAGGGAGCCCGGGGCGCCGGGGCGTCGTGGGTCCCCGCCCGCCCCTCGGCGCCGCCGCTACTTCTTCGTGCCGCCCAGGAGGTCCCCGAGCCCGCCGCCCTTCCGGGTGGCCGCCCGCTTGGTGATCACGGCCAGGACCACCGGCACCAGGAGCTCGACCGCGCGGTTGACGGTCGGGGCGGGGATGCCGGTCTTCTTGGCGACCGCGTTGGCGGCGGGCTTGGCCAGCTTGGCGAGGACGCCGGCCATCAGGCCGCCGCCCACCAGGCCGCCGAAGGCCGCGACGCCCTGGAGCGGCGGCTCGGCGGTGGAGACCTCGGTGACGGCGGCCCGGACCTCGTCCGCGCTGGCCGGTTCCGCGGCGGCCGAGCGCAGCTCGCCGGAGAGCTCGGCCACCGAGCTGCCCACGAGCTCCCGGGCCCCGTCGGAGTCCGTGCCGAGCAGACCGGCGATCTCCTGGAGCCGGTCGTCGCCGAGCTCGCTCAGGACGTCGTCCTGGAATGATTCGTCACTCATGACGGAAACGCTACGGTTCCACCCGCGGCCCGGCATCCCGGAGTTGTCCACAGGGGGACGCCCGCGTTCGTCCACAGGCCCGGCGGGATGTCCGAGCCCTTCGCTACCTTCGGGTCATGTCGAATCTGGCAGTGCTCGAAGGGGTCCTGGAGCGGATCACCTACGCCAACGAGGAGAGCGGCTACACGGTCGCCCGGGTCGACACCGGCCGGGGCTCCGGCGACCTGCTCACGGTCGTCGGCTCGCTGCTCGGCGCCCAGCCGGGGGAGTCGCTGCGGATGGAGGGCCGCTGGGGCTCCCACCCGCAGTACGGGCGGCAGTTCACCGTGGAGAACTACACGACCGTCCTGCCCGCCACCATCCAGGGCATCCGGCGCTATCTCGGCTCCGGCCTCGTCAAGGGCATCGGCCCCGTCTTCGCCGACCGCATCACGACCCACTTCGGCCTGGACACGCTCCAGATCCTGGAGGAGGCGCCCAAGCGCCTGATCGAGGTCCCGGGCCTGGGCCCGAAGCGCACGAAGAACATCACCGCGGCCTGGGAGGAGCAGAAGGCCATCAAGGAGGTGATGGTCTTCCTCCAGGGCGTCGGCGTCTCGACCTCCATCGCCGTGCGGATCTACAAGAAGTACGGCGACGCCTCGATCTCCGTCGTGCGGAACCAGCCCTACCGCCTCGCCGCCGACGTCTGGGGCATCGGCTTCCTCACCGCCGACCGGATCGCCCAGGCCGTCGGCATCCCGCACGACAGCCCGGACCGGGTCCGCGCCGGCCTCCAGTACGCGCTGTCGCAGTCCGCCGACCAGGGCCACTGCTACCTCCCCGAGGAGCGGCTCATCGCCGACGCGGTGAAGCTGCTCCAGGTCGACACGGGCCTGGTCATCGAGTGCCTGGCCGAGCTCGCCGAGGATCCCGAGGGGGTCGTGCGCGAGACGGTGCCGGGGCCCGAGGGGCTGCCCGTCACCGCCGTGTTCCTGGTCCCGTTCCACCGTGCGGAGCTCTCCCTGGCCGGGCAGCTGCGGCGCCTGCTCGGGGCGGCCGAGGACCGGATGCCGGCCTTCCGGGACGTGGCCTGGGACAAGGCGCTGGCCTGGCTCGCGGACCGGACGGGGGCCTCGCTGGCGCCCGAGCAGGAGGAGGCCGTGCGGCTCGCCCTCACCCGCAAGGTCGCCGTGCTCACCGGCGGCCCGGGCTGTGGCAAGTCCTTCACGGTCCGCTCGATCGTGGAGCTGGCCCGCGCCAAGCGGGCCAAGGTGGTGCTCGCCGCGCCCACCGGGCGGGCCGCCAAGCGGCTGGCGGAGCTGACCGGGGCCGAGGCGTCCACGGTCCACCGCCTCCTGGAGCTGAAGCCGGGCGGCGACGCGGCCTACGACCGGGACCGGCCGCTCGACGCGGACCTGGTCGTGGTCGACGAGGCCTCCATGCTCGACCTGCTGCTGGCGAACAAGCTGGTCAAGGCGGTGGCACCCGGGGCCCATCTGCTCCTGGTCGGCGACGTGGACCAGCTGCCCTCGGTCGGCGCCGGCGAGGTCCTGGGCGATCTGCTGGCCCCGGGCAGCCCGGTCCCGTCCGTCCGGCTGACCCGGATCTTCCGCCAGGCCCAGCAGTCCGGGGTGGTCACCAACGCCCACCGGATCAACGAGGGCCTCCCGCCCGTCACGACCGGGCTGCCGGACTTCTTCCTCTTCGCCGAGGAGGAGACCGAGGACGCCGCCCGGGTCGCCGTGGAGGTCGCCGCCCGCAGGATTCCCGCCAAGTTCGGCCTCGACCCCCGCCGCGACGTCCAGGTCCTCGCCCCCATGCACCGGGGCCCCGCCGGCGCCGGCTCGCTCAACGGGCTCCTCCAGCAGGCGATCACCCCGGCCCGCCCGGACCTGGCCGAGAAGCGCTTCGGCGGCCGGGTCTTCCGCGTCGGCGACAAGGTCACCCAGATCCGCAACAACTACGAGAAGGGCGCCAACGGCGTCTTCAACGGCACCGTCGGCGTCGTCACCTCCCTCGACCCCGTCGACCAGCGGCTCGTCGTGCGCACCGACGAGGACGAGGAGGTCCCGTACGACTTCGACGAGCTGGACGAGCTCGCCCATGCCTACGCTGTGACCATCCACCGCTCCCAGGGCAGCGAGTACCCGGCGGTGGTGATCCCGGTCACCATGAGTGCCTGGACCATGCTCCAGCGCAACCTCCTGTACACGGCCGTCACCCGCGCCCGGAAGCTGGTGGTGCTGGTCGGCTCCCGCCGCGCGATCGCCCAGGCGGTCCGCACGGTTTCGGCCGGACGGCGCTTTACCGCACTCGCACATCGGCTCACAGGGGGCAGTCTGGTGTGAAAGATCACGGAGGACTTCCGGAACCGGGGCGAAGGGGGCAGGATGAGCAGGTTGGCGGCACTGAGTGCCGCCGATTGGCCCAAAGGTCGACCCCGAGTGCACTCTCCTGAGCCAAATGGGGGATGGTAGAGACAGTCAGGGCACCTCGAAGAAGAGGCACTACGTCGGTGAGGGATGACGTGAGCGACAACTCTGTAGTACTGCGGTACGCGGACGGTGAATACACCTACCCGGTGGTCGAGAGCACCGTCGGCGACAAGGGCTTCGACATCGGGAAGCTCCGAGCCCAGACCGGTCTGGTCACCCTGGACAGCGGATACGGCAACACCGCCGCCTATAAATCCGCCATCACCTACCTCGATGGTGAGCAGGGCATTCTGCGGTACCGCGGCTACCCCATCGAGCAGCTGGCGGAGCAGTCCACCTTCCTTGAGGTGGCTTCGCTGCTGATCAACGGTGAGCTTCCGAAGGCCGACGAGCTCGCGGCCTTCCAGAACGAGATCACCCAGCACACGCTGCTGCACGAGGACGTCAAGCGCTTCTTCCAGGGCTTCCCGCGTGACGCCCACCCGATGGCGATGCTGTCCTCCGTGGTCTCCGCGCTGTCCACCTTCTACCAGGACAGCCACAACCCGTTCGACGAGGAGCAGCGTCACCTCTCCACGATCCGGCTGCTCGCGAAGCTGCCGACAATCGCCGCGTACGCGTACAAGAAGTCGATCGGCCACCCCTTCGTCTACCCGCGCAACGACCTCGGGTACGTCGAGAACTTCCTGCGCATGACCTTCTCGGTCCCGGCGCAGGAGTACGAGCTCGACCCGGTCGTGGTCTCGGCGCTGGACAAGCTGCTGATCCTCCACGCGGACCACGAGCAGAACTGTTCGACCTCCACCGTCCGTCTGGTCGGCTCCTCGCAGGCGAACATGTTCGCCTCGATCTCCGCCGGCATCTCGGCGCTGTGGGGCCCGCTGCACGGTGGCGCCAACCAGTCGGTGCTGGAGATGCTCGAGGGCATCAAGGCCAACGGCGGCGACGTCGACTCCTTCATCCGCAAGGTGAAGAACAAGGAGGACGGCGTCCGCCTGATGGGCTTCGGCCACCGGGTGTACAAGTCCTTCGACCCGCGCGCCAAGATCATCAAGGCTGCCGCGCACGACGTCCTCTCGGCCCTCGGCAAGTCCGACGAGCTGCTGGACATCGCGCTGAAGCTGGAGGAGCACGCGCTCTCCGACGAGTACTTCGTCTCGCGCAACCTGTACCCGAACGTGGACTTCTACACGGGTCTGATCTACCGCGCGATGGGCTTCCCGACCGAGATGTTCACCGTGCTCTTCGCCCTCGGCCGCCTGCCGGGCTGGATCGCCCAGTGGCACGAGATGATCAAGGAGCCGGGTTCCCGCATCGGCCGCCCGCGCCAGATCTACACCGGAGTCGTCGAGCGCGACTTCGTCCCGGTCGAGTCCCGCTGACGCGCAGCGCGCGAGGAGCACGACCGGTACGGCCCGCCCCGGCGGGCCCCGCGGTGCGAAAAGCGCCCCGCCGCCGATCCCCCCACGGGTCGGCGGTCGGGGCGCTTTCCATATCCCGGTGCGGATTCCCCCCACGGGATCCGGGCCGGGCGTCTGCTCGCGCGGTCTGCCGGGGTACGTACGGGAGGGCCGCTCAAAGCTCCCCGTGCACGTGCCCCGGCCGCGCTTGCCTGGGACGTCCCCCAAGACATCCCATGAACGTCCCCCAAGACGTTCTCGGCATCGCCCACTTAGACTCGCGAACAGCCCAGATGGTTACCCCCAAATATCTGTGATCTAGATCTCTTTGTGAAGGTCCTGTGCGTCACGTGTAGGTGAATTCACGTGAAGCGCCGCAGCCGCAGGCTGTTGGTCACGACGAAAACGGAGGAAAACGCCATCGCCAGTCCGGCGATCATCGGGTTGAGCAGTCCCGCCGCCGCCAGCGGCAGCGCGGCCACGTTGTAGCCGAAGGCCCAGCCCAGGTTCCCCTTGATCGTCGCCAGCGTGCGCCGGGAGAGCCGGATGGCGTCCGCCGCGACCCGCAGGTCCCCGCGGACCAGCGTCAGGTCGCTCGCCTCGATCGCCGCGTCCGTACCGGTGCCCATGGCCAGGCCCAGATCGGCCGTCGCCAGCGCCGCGGCGTCGTTGACCCCGTCGCCGACCATCGCCACCGTGCGTCCCCGCTCCTGGAGCCCGCGGACCACGTCGACCTTGTCCTGCGGCAGCACCTCGGCGATCACCTCGTCGATGCCGACCTCCGCCGCCACCCGCTCGGCCGCCTCCCGGCCGTCCCCGGTGAGCAGCACCGGCCGCAGCCCGAGGCCGCGCAGCCGGGCGACTGCCTCCGCGCTGGTCTCCTTGACCGTGTCGGCGACCGTCAGCGTCCCTCGGGCGAGCCCGTCCCAGGCGACGTGCACGACCCCGGGCCCGGTCGTCCCGTCCGGTACGCCGATCTCCTCGGCCGCCAGCAGCGCGGCGCGTCCGACCAGCACCAGGTGTCCGTCGACCGAGCCGCGCACGCCGAGTCCGGGCACGTTCTCGAAGGCCTTCGGTACGGGGAGCTCGCCGGTCCTCGCGGCGGCGCCGGCCGCCACGGCGCGGGCGACCGGGTGCTCGGAGGAGTGTTCCAGGGCGCCCGCGAGGCGCAGCAGTTCGGCCTCGTCGACGCCCTCGTACGCGTACACCTCGGTGAGGGTCATCCGGCCGGTGGTGACCGTGCCGGTCTTGTCGAGGACGACGGTGTCGACGCGGCGGGTGGACTCCAGCACCTCGGGGCCCTTGATGAGGATGCCGAGCTGGGCGCCGCGGCCGGTGCCGACCATGAGGGCGGTCGGGGTGGCGAGGCCGAGGGCGCAGGGGCAGGCGATGATCAGGACGGCGACGGCGGCGGTGAAGGAGGCCGTGGTGTCGCTGGTCGCCAGCAGCCAGCCGACCAGGGTGCCGAGGGCGATCAGGAGCACCGCGGGCACGAAGACGGCGGAGATCCGGTCGGCGAGCCGCTGGACCTCGGCCTTTCCGTTCTGGGCGTCCTCGACGAGCTTGGCCATCCGGGCCAGCCGGGTGTCGGCGCCGACTCGGGTGGCCTCGACGACGAGGCGGCCCGAGACGTTGACGCAGCCGCCGGTGACGGGGTCGCCCGCGGTCACGTCGGCGGGGACGGACTCGCCGGTGAGCATCGAGGCGTCGACGGCCGAGGCGCCCTCGGTGACGGTGCCGTCGGTGGCGATCTTCTCGCCGGGGCGTACGACGAAGCGGTCGCCGGTGCGGAGGGCGGAGACGGGGATCCGTACCTCCGTGCCGCCGCGCAGGACGCCGACGTCCTTGGCGCCGAGGCGCATCAGGGCGTGCAGGGCGGCGCCGGCCTTCCGCTTGGCGCGGGCCTCCAGGTAGCGGCCGAGGAGGATGAAGGTGACGACTCCGGCGGCGACCTCCAGGTAGATGGTGGAGGAGGCGTGGTCGCGGGTGACGGTGAGGTCGAAGGGGTGCCGCATGCCGGGGGTGCCGGCGTCGCCGAGGAAGAGCGCCCACAGCGACCAGCCGAAGGCGGCGAGGGTGCCGACCGAGACGAGGGTGTCCATGGTGGCGGCGCCGTGCTTCAGGTTGGTCCAGGCGGCGCGGTGGAAGGGCAGTCCGCCCCAGACGACGACGGGGGCGGCGAGGGTGAGCGAGAGCCACTGCCAGTTGTCGAACTGGAGGGCCGGGACCATGGCGAGCAGCACGACCGGGAGGGAGAGGACGGCGGAGACGGTCAGTCGCTGCCGGAGCGCGGCGAGTGCGGGGTTCCCGGCCGCGGCGGCGCTTCCCGGCCCGGTCTCCGGCTCCGTTTCCGTCTGCGGCTCGGGCTCCGGCGGCAGGGGTTCCTCGGCGGTGTAGCCGGTCCTGACGACGGTGGCGATCAGCTCGTCGACCGTGACCTCCGCGGGGTGTTCGACGCGCGCCTTCTCCGTGGCGTAGTTGACCGTCGCGGTCACGCCGTCCATCCGGTTGAGCTTCTTCTCGACGCGGGCCGCGCAGGAGGCGCAGGTCATCCCGCCGATCGTCAGCTCGGTGGTCGTGGAGGTCATGTGGGGGTCCCAGGGCTTCCGAAACGAGTACAGGGCCGTACCGCAACGGTACGGCCCTGCACGGGTGGCGCGGGGATCAGGCGGCCGGGCCGACCAGCTCGTAGCCGGCCTCGTCGACGGCGGCGCGGACGGCCTCCGGGTCGAGCGGGGCGGCGGAGGTCACGGTGACCTCGCCGGTGGCGGCGACGGCCTTGACGGAGGAGACCCCGGAGATCTCGGAGATCTCACTGGAGACCGCGCCCTCGCAGTGCCCGCAGGTCATGCCCTTGACCTGGTAGACGGTGGTGAGTTCGGCCATGACGTTCTCCTCTTCCGGGGTGGTGCGCTTCGGTGCGCCTATGCCGTACTAGCACATATTATACCCCTAGGGGGTATGAATCCAGGAAGCGCCCCGCCCGGGTCTCGCGAGCGACCTCAGCCAGACCAGTCCCGCCGCCGTGACCAGCACCAGACCGCCCACCGAGAAGAGGGTGAAGAGGTGCTCCTGCCGCGCGGTCGGGTCCGGCAGGTAGCCCTGGGCGAAGAGCGACCGGTCCAGGTCCGTGGTGGTGAGCCGGAGCACCAGCCACAGCGCGATGCCGTGCATCGAGTCCCACAGCGCGTGCAGCACGGCCACCCCGAGGTACGCGCCGACGACCGGCCCCGTGAAGCGGAAGCGACCGTCGGTCCGCCGGTAGGCCAGCAGGACCCCGCCCGCGACGGCCGTCCACAGGCCGTGGCCGAAGGGGGCGAGGACCCCGCGCAGGATCTCGGTCTCCAGCAGCGAGCGCAGGTCGATGCCGTCCATGGTCACGGCCGCGTTGAACGCGTACCCCGCGCTCTCGAACGCGGCGAAGCCGAAGCCGACCGTGCCGCCGAGCACCAGGCCGGCCCGCACCCCGCGCAGCCAGGGCCGGTGGCGCACCACGAACATCAGCGCCGCGAGCTTCACCGCCTCCTCGATCAGGCCGACCCCGAGGAACATCCACAGGGAGGGGTGCAGCAGGTAGTACTCCATGACGGAGGCGCCGAGCACCCCGAGCACCCCGCCGGTGACGAAGCAGCCGAGGATGACCGGCACCCCGAAGTCCCGGCCGTGCCGCTCGTAGGCCCAGAGCACGAAGACCGCGGGCACCAGGAAGCTGCCGAGCAGGATCAGCGTCGGCAGCAGCGTGGTGTTCTCCGTCGCGTACGTGACGACCGCGGTGAGCGCCCACAGGGCGAGGCCGCCCCACAGGCAGCGGCGCCAGAGGCCGGGGCGGGGCGTCTCGACGGGCGGGGGCGGGGGCGGTGTATGGGTGCGGGGTTGCTGGTCGTACACAGCGAGACCTCCAAGTCCCTCCGCCGACGGGCCATCTGACCGGAGCTTATGGTAGATACCCGATATGTCGCATTCGGGGACCACGCTGATCCTGATCATGACGATCGCCGTCCTGGCGCCGCTGCTCGCCTACGGGGCCGGCCGCTGGCTCCCCGTGCCGCTCGTCATCTTCGAGATCCTGCTCGGCATCGTCGTCGGGCCCGACGTCCTGGACTGGGCGAAGCCGAGCGCGCTGATCGACGGCCTCTCGCAGCTCGGCCTCACGATGCTGATCTTCCTCGCCGGGTACGAGATCGAGTTCGGCAAGGTCCGCGGCGACACCCTGAAGCGCTCCGGGTGGGCCTGGGCGGCCGCCCTCGTGCTCGGCCTCGGGGCCGGCGTGCTGCTGGGCGGCGGGTACGAGAAGGGCGTCTTCATCGGCGTGGCGCTGACCAGTACCGCGCTCGGCACGGTCCTGCCGGTGCTGCGCGACGCGGGCGACCTGCACGGCCGGTTCGGGTCGGTGGTGATGGCCTTCGGCGCGGTGGGCGAGTTCGGGCCGATCATCGCCATGGCGCTGCTGCTGAGCGGCCGCAACCCCGCCCAGTCGACCGCCCTGCTCGCCGCCTTCGCCGCGCTCACCGCGGGCGCGGTCTACTGGGCGCTGAGGCCGCGCAGGCCCTGGTTCTCCCGGATCATCGCCAGGACCCTGCACACCAGCGGACAGTTCGCTGTCCGCTTCGTCTTCCTGCTGCTCGCGCTGATGCTGGGCGCGTCCACGGCGCTCGGACTCGACGTGCTGCTGGGCGCGTTCGCGGCCGGCCTGATCACCCGTCTGGTCCTGACCGGGGCCGCCCCCGAATCCGGCGAGCTGATCCTGGAGAAGGTCGAGGCGGTCGGCTTCGGCTTCCTCGTCCCCGTCTTCTTCGTCGTCACCGGCATCGAGTTCGACCTCGACTCGCTGCTCGCCGGCGGCCGTACGCTGCTGCTCCTGCCGCTCTTCCTTGCGCTGTTCCTGGTGGTGCGGGGCGCCCCCGTCTGGTTCCTCGCCCCGCGCGACCTCGGCCGGCGGGACCGGGGCGCGCTGGTCCTCTACGGCTCCACGGCGCTGCCGCTCGTCGTCGCCATCACCACCATCGGCGTGGACGACGAGGCGCTGACGGCGGGAGAGGCGGCGGCCCTCGTGGGGGCCGGGATGGTCTCGGTCCTCGTCTTCCCGCTGCTCGCCCTGAAGCTGCGCGCGCGGGCCGGCGAGAAGGCGCTGCCGGCCGAGCGGGTCACGGGCTCGGAATCCTGGTGAGCGCGTCCCCGACGACCGGGTCGAGGTAGCGCAGCACCGCCTTCTTCATCTCGGCGACCACCGCGTCCCGCTCGGGGCCCTCGGGTGCGGCGAGCACGAGCGCGAGACCGGCCTTGACGACGGCGAAGGTCATGTCGGCGATCCGGGCCCGCTCGGCGGGCCCGCTGTCCGGCAGGTAGTGGGCGAGCAGGTCGCCGACCCGGGCCAGCAGCGAGGCGTGCAGGGCGTCGTGCTCCTCGGCGATCCGGCCGGGGACCTCCGAGCCGTGCATCAGGGCGAGGAAGGCCGGGTTCTGGCAGTTGAACTCGATCATCGGGTCGAGCACCGCGTCCAGCATCTGCGGCAGCGGCAGCGCCAGGTTCTCGGGGGTGAAGGCCTGCCCGTGCGCCTCCCGCATCTCGGTGAGCAGCCGCTCGCCGAGCTCTATGGCGATCGCCTCCTTGTTGGGGAAGTACTGGTAGAGCGTGCCGGGGGAGACGCTGGCCTCGCGGGCGATCGCGTTGGTGCTGGTCGCCGTGTACCCGTAGGCGCAGAAGACGTTGGCGGCGGCCTGCAGCAGCTGTGCGATACGGCGCTCGCCGCGGGCCTGGCGGCGGCGCGGCCTCGGCTCCTCGGCCCCGTCCCCGACGCCGTCCGCGGCCCCGCCCGCGGTCCTGCCGGGCCCGTCCGCGGACCTGTCTGCGGGCCCGCCCTCGGACCTTCCTCCGGACATGGCTGTCCCCAGCTCCCTTCAACGCGTTTGACAAACACGAGAGGTCGCTCGCATTCTTGAGAAACGCGAGTGATCACTCGTGTTTGCCAGTCTATGGCAATGGGCGACCCATGCGACCTGCCGGGAAGCGAGCGCCTGGGTCACGGTGAAGGGGACACCGCGTCATGGCCGAAGTCAAGAAACCGTCCGCCGGCGGGGGGTGGACCCGGTTCGTGACGGCCAGGCCACGCCTCTCGCTCCTCGTCGCGCTCGTGATCACCGCGCTCGCCGTCCTCGCCGGCAGCGGCGTCGGCGACCGGATGGGCAGCGGCGGCTGGGAGGACCCGGACGCCGAGTCCACGTATGCGCTGGAGGTCCTGGAGCGGGAGTTCCCCGCCTCCCAGCCCAATCTGCTGCTCCTCGTCGATGCGGGAGCCGCCGGGGTCGACTCCCCGGCCGTCGCCGCGGAGGCCCGCCGGCTCGCCGAGCGGCTCGACGCCGAGCCCGGCGTCGGCGGAGTCGGCTCCTACTGGCAGACCGGCTCCCCGGCGCTCCGCTCCGAGGACGGGCGCCGGGCCGTGATCGCCGCCCGGATCGACGGCGAGGAGAAGGCCGCCGGCGAGGTCCTGGAGCGCATCGCCCCCGAGTTCCGGGGCACCCACGGACCGGTGGAGGTCTCCGTCGGAGGCCCGCTCGCCGTGCGCCACGAGATGCAGACGGTCATCCAGGAGGACCTGCTCCGGGCCGAGATGATCGCCCTGCCGATCACCCTCGTCCTGCTCGTCATGGTCTTCGGCAGCGCCGTCGCCGCCCTGCTCCCGCTCGGCATCGGCATCGTCGCCATCCTCGGTACCAACGCCGTGCTGCGCGGCATCACCGAACTCACCGACGTCTCCGTCTTCGCCCAGAACCTCACCACCGCCCTCGGACTCGGCCTCGCCATCGACTACGCCCTGTTCGTGGTCCGCCGCTTCCGCGAGGAGCTGGCCGGCGGCGCCGACACCGGGACCGCCGTCGCCACCACCCTGCGCACCGCCGGGCGGACCGTGCTCTTCTCCGCCCTCACCGTCGCCGTCTCGCTCGCCGCGATGCTGGTCTTCCCGCAGTACTTCCTGCGCTCCTTCGCCTACGCCGGCATCGCGGTCGTCCTGCTCGCCGCCGCGGCCGCGCTCATCCTGCTGCCGGCCGCGCTCCTCCTGCTCGGCGACCGGGTCAACGCCCTGGACCTGCGGCGGCTCTTCCGGCGCCGGTCGGGTGCCGGGTCCGAAGCGGCCGGTGCCGGGGCCGCCGAGCGGGAGACCGGGGCCGGCTGGGCGCGCACGGCGGCCCTGGTGATGCGGCGGGCTCCGCTCTTCGCCGTGGCCACGGCCACCGGGCTCGTGCTCCTCGGACTGCCCTTCCTCGGCGTGAAGTTCGGCACCGCCGACGACCGCCAGCTCCCGGCGACCGCCGAGTCCCGGGTGGTCCAGGACCGGCTGCGGGACGGCTTCCCCGGCAACCCCGGCGGCGGGATCACCGTCCTCGCCGAGGGCGCGGCCACCCCCGGGCAGTACGCCGGGTACCGCGAGCGGATCGAGTCCCTCGACGGGGTCGCGCGGGTCGAGGGCCCGGTGACCTCCCCGGCCGGCGGGCGGGGGCACGCCTACTTCACCGTCGTCCCCGAGGGCGAGACCGTCGGCCCCGACGCCCAGCGCGTGGTCGGCGAACTGCGGGCGGAGAAGGCCCCCTTCGACACCTCCGTGACCGGCGCGGCCGCCGTCCTCGTCGACTCCAAGGACGCCATCGGCGAGCGGCTGCCCTGGGCCGCCGCGATCATCGTCGTCGTCACCCTGGCCCTGGTCTTCCTGCTCACCGGAAGCCTGCTCATCCCGATCCAGGCGGTCGTGCTCAACGCGCTCAGCCTCACCGCCATGTTCGGCGCGGTCGTCTGGGTCTTCCAGGAGGGACACCTCTCCGGCCTGCTGGGCTTCACGTCCACCGGGGACATCGAGACCACCCTGCCCGTGCTGATGTTCTGCGTGGCCTTCGGACTCTCCATGGACTACGGGGTGTTCCTGCTCTCCCGGATCAAGGAGGAGTACGACGCCACCGGCGACCACGAGCACGCGGTCCGCTTCGGGCTGCGGCGCACCGGCGGGCTGATCACCGCGGCCGCCGTCATCCTCGCGGTGGTGATGGTCGCCATCGGCACCTCCCGGGTCACCAACACCAAGATGCTGGGCCTCGGGGTCGCCCTGGCCGTGCTCATGGACGCCATGGTGGTGCGCAGCCTGCTCGTGCCGTCCGTGATGAAGCTGACCGGCCGCCTCACCTGGTGGGCACCGGGTCCGCTGCGCCGCTTCCACGACCGCTTCGGGATCAGCGAGGGCGGCAGCCCCGGGACCGCGGGGACCCCCGGGCCCGACGGGGACCCGGAGGGCGAAGGGACCGCCGGGACCGCCGGGCCGGAGCGGGGTGCCGCCCGGGAGGAGGAGCGCGTCGGATGACCGGAGGGCCCCGCACCACGGTTCGGGGGGTGCGGGGCCCGTAAGGGGGAGGAGCGTGGAAGCGGGGGGAAGTCCGTCAGTCCCGGCGGCTCCGGTTTCCGGGACGGTTCGCGACCCAGGCGCGGATGGTGTCCGCGTACCAGTAGGGCTTGCCCGACTCCACGTGGTCGGGGGCCGGCAGCAGTCCGTGCTTCCGGTAGGAGCGGACCGTGTCCGGCTGCACCTTGATGTGGGCGGCGATGTCCTTGTACGACCAGAGCCGTTTGTCCGTCATGCGTGGCACCTCCCTGCGAACCCGGCAGCGGCGGCGGGGGCGCCGTCGGGGGAGCTGCCGGGTGTGCACTCGCGATCACTGAGCCTGTGCCCGGTGAACGACGCCTCCTGACGGGAGGGGAGCGCCTGTCGAGCGCCTGTGACGGAAATCCCGCGTAACGGAGACATGCGTGACGAAGGGGCGACGGATGTGACGTAAGTGACGCACGGTCATCAGGCGCCACAGGAGCGGAGGAAACGGCGGGTGCGCAGCGCGATGGGGTAGGGCCGGTCCGGTTCGCAGGGGTACATGTCCTGCTCCACGATCGCGAACAGGTCCACGTCCAACGCCCGCGCCGCCGCGAGGACCGGTTCGAGGGCCGGCACCCCGGCCGGCGGCTCGCACATCACGCCCCGCGCCACCGCCGGGCCGAAGGGCAGCTCCTCGGCGACCACCTGCGCCAGGACCGCGGGGTCGACCTGCTTGAGATGGAGGTAGCCGATCCGCTCGCCGTAGGTCTCGATCAGCTTCACGCTGTCGCCGCCGCAGTAGGCGTAGTGCCCGGTGTCCAGACAGAGCGCGACCAGCTCCGGATCGGTGGCGTCGAGGAAACGGGTGACGTTCTCCTCGGTGTCGACATGGGTGTCCGCGTGCGGATGGACGACCACCCGCAGCCCGTACCGCTCCCGGACCTCGTGGCCGAGCCGCTCGGTCAGCCCGGTCAGATGCCGCCACTGCTCCGGCGTGAGGGTGCGGTCCTCCAGGACCTCGCCCGTCTTGTCGTCGCGCCAGAAGGACGGGATGACCACCAGGTGCCGGGCGCCCATGGCCTGGGCCAGGGCCGCGTTCTCGGCGACATGGGCCCAGGTGCGCTCCCAGACCGCCGGGCCGTGGTGGAGCCCGGTGAAGACGGTCGCCGCGGACACCTTCAGCCCCCGGCCGGCGGTCTCCTCGGCGAGCAGCGCCGGATCGGTCGGCAGATAGCCGTACGGGCCGAGCTCGATCCACTCGTACCCGGCCCCCGACACCTCGTCGAGGAAGCGCTGCCACGGCACCTGCCGCGGATCGTCGGGGAACCAGACGCCCCACGAGTCCGGGGCGGAACCGACCCGGATGCGGGACAGGGACGAGGGACTCGACGGCGACGGACTCGACGGCTGCGACGGCTTCGTCATGACCGCCACGATGACACAGGTCCGAATGTAAGGACATGCCGTTGACAGCCTTCCGGACCGGCGACTAGACCTGGGTGCGGGGCGGGGGCGCCGAGGCGAGAGGTGACGTGGCATGACGTCGGAGCCGTACGACCTGATCACGATGGGCCGGCTCGGCGTGGACCTCTATCCGCTGCAGAGCGGGGTGGAGCTGGCCCGGGTCGAGAGCTTCGGCAAGTTCCTCGGCGGCTCCCCGGCGAACGTCGCCGTCGCCGCCGCGCGCCTGGGCAGCAGGACCGCCCTCGTCAGCCGGACCGGCGCCGACCCCTTCGGCGAGTACCTCCACCGCGAACTGCGGGCGTTCGGCGTGGACGACCGGTGGGTCACCGACGTCGCCGCCCACCCGACCCCGGTCACCTTCTGCGAGATCTTCCCGCCCGACCACTTCCCGATCCACTTCTACCGCCGTCCCAAGGCCCCCGACCTGGAGATCCACCCCCACGAGCTGGACCTCCCCGCGCTCCGCGCCGCCCGCGCCCTGTGGATGACGGGCACCGGGCTGAGCGCCGAGCCCAGCCGGACCGCCACCCTCGCGGCGCTGTGGGAGCGGTCCGAGCGGCTCGACCCCGACAGCGCGCTCACCGTCTTCGACCTGGACTGGCGGCCCGCCCTCTGGGAGGACCCCGACGAGGCCCCGCCGCTCTACCGGGAGGCCCTGCGGCACGCCACGGTCGCCGTCGGCAACCTGGACGAGTGCGAGGTGGCCACCGGCGAGCGCGAGCCGTACGCCGCCGCCCGCGCCCTGCTCGCCGCGGGCGTGCGGCTCGCCGTCGTCAAACAGGGGCCCGCGGGCGTGCTCGCCCTGGCCGCCGACGGCACCGCCGCCGAGCTGCCGCCCCTGCCGGTGGAGGTCGTCAACGGCCTCGGCGCGGGCGACGCCTTCGGCGGGGCGCTCGCCCACGGTCTGCTGGCCGGCCGGGACCTGGAGCGCGTCCTGCGCGAGGCCAACGCGGCGGGCGCGATCGTCGCGGGCCGGCTCGCCTGCTCGCCCGCCATGCCGTACGAGGACGAGATCGCCCTCGCCCTGGCGACCGGCACCGGCTCGATCCCGGAGCGCACGCCATGACGCCCGGCCGGTCTCCCGGACCCCCGCCGCGGGTAGGGAGCTGACCATGGACTCCGCACGCTCGCTCCACCTCCCCGCCGGGACCGCCGCCCGCGGCCCGTACGCCGTCGACATCGACCCCGAGCGGGCCGGCTGGACCCACAGCGCGCTGCGCGTGCTCGACCTCCCGCCCGGCGGCACCCACCGGTTCGAGACAGGTATCAGCGAATGGGTGGTGCTTCCGCTGTCCGGTGGCGGTACGGTGCGCGTCGACGGGGAAATCCTCGAACTCGTAGGCCGCGCCAGTGTGTTCGACGGGGTCTCGGACTTCGCCTATGTGCCCAGGGGCGCCCACGTCGAGATCGCCTCCGGTGCGGGAGGCCGCTTCGCTTTGGCAGGAGCGAAGTGCGAGCGACGACTCCCCGCCCGCTACGGCCCCGCGCCGGAGGTTCCCGTCGAGACCCGCGGCAGCGGCAACCGCGCCCGCGAGGTGCGCAACTTCGCCGCCGCCGGGGCCTTCGACTGCGACCGGCTGATCGCCGTGGAGGTGGTCACGCCCGGCGGCAACTGGTCCTCCTACCCACCGCACAAGCACGACGAGCACCGCCCCGGCGAGGAGTCCGTGCTGGAGGAGATCTACTACTACGAGGTGGCCGAGGCCCCGGGCCAGGCCCCCGGTCCCGCCCCGGGCCAGGCCCCCGGTCCCACCCCCGGCCAGGACGCGAGCCGGGCCCCGGGCAGGCCCCCCGGCCGCGCCTACGGCTACCAGCGCATCACCCCCTCCCGGCCCGGCGGCGCCGAACTCCTCGCCGAGGTCCGCGCCGGTGACGCCGTCCTCGTGCCCGACGGCTGGCACGGCCCCTCCATCGCCCAGCCCGGCCATCCGCTCTATTACCTGAACGTCATGGCGGGACCCGGTCCCGAACGGGAATGGAAGATCTGCTTCCACCCCGACCACACGGAGGGATACGCATGAGCGTCCGGCTCACCGTCGCCCAGGCCCTGGTGCGCTTCCTCGCCGCCCAGCACACCGAGCGCGACGGCGTGCGCCGCCGGCTCGTCACCGCGACCTGGGGCATCTTCGGCCACGGCAACGTCGCCGGGATCGGCCAGGCGCTCGTCGAGCACCCCGGGCTCATGCCGTACCACCAGGGCCGCAACGAACAGGCCATGGTGCACGCCGCCGTCGGCTACGCCCGCCAGTCCCGCAGGCTCCGGGTGCACGCCGTCACCACCTCCATCGGCCCCGGCGCCACCAACCTCGTCACCGGCGCCGCCCTCGCCACCGTCAACCGGCTGCCCGTCCTCCTGCTCCCCGGCGACACCTTCGCCACCCGCCCCGCCGACCCCGTCCTCCAGCAGCTCGAAGTGCCCTACGCGGGCGAGGTGTCCGTCAACGACTGCCTGCGGCCCGTGTCGAAGTACTTCGACCGGATCACCCGCCCCGAGGCGCTGATCCCGGCCGCCCTCGCCGCCGTACGGGTCCTCACCGACCCCGCCGAGACCGGCGCCGTCACCCTCGCCCTGCCCCAGGACGTGCAGGTCGAGGCGTACGACTGGCCCGAGGAGTTCCTCGCCGAACGGACCTGGACCGTGCGCCGCCCCCGCCCCGACCGGGCCGAGCTCGACGCCGCCGTCCGGGCGCTCCGGGACGCCGAGCGGCCGCTGGTCGTCGCCGGCGGGGGAGTGAAGTACAGCGCCGCCGAGGACGCCCTGCGCACCCTCGCCGAGCGGGCCGGCCTGCCCGTCGCCACCACCCAGGCCGGCAAGGGCGTCCTGCCGTACGACCACCCCTGCGAGGTCGGCGGCATCGGCCACACCGGCACCGCGACCGCCGACGGGCTCGCCCGCACCAGCGACCTGATCATCGGCGTCGGCACCCGCCACACCGACTTCACCACCGCCTCCGGCACCCTCTTCCACCCCGAGGCCCGCTTCCTCAACCTCAACATCACCGGCTTCGACGCCCACAAACAGGCCGCCCTGCCGCTCGTCGCCGACGCCCGCGAGGGCCTCACCGCCCTCACCGAGGCGCTCGGCGACCACCCCCGCCGCGACCCCGCCCGATGGGCCGACGCCCGGCGCGACTGGCAGGCGCGCACCGACGCCGCGTACACCCCGGAGAGCGAGGACGCACGCCCCACCCAGGCGCAGGTCCTCGGCGCACTCGACACCCTGGTCACCGGGGACGACATCCTGATCAACGCGGCCGGCTCGCTCCCCGGCGACCTCCACAAGCTGTGGCGGGCCCGGTCCGCCGACCAGTACCACGTCGAATACGGCTACTCGTGCATGGGCTACGAGATCCCCGCCGCCCTCGGCGTCGCCCTCGCCGCGCCCGGCCGGCCCGTCTGGGCGCTGGTCGGCGACGGTACGTACCTGATGAATCCCACCGAGATCGTCACCGCCGTCCAGGAGGGCCTGCCCATCAAGCTGGTCGTCCTGCAGAACCACGGCTACGCCTCGATCGGCGGCCTCTCGGCGGCCGTCGGCGCCGAGCGCTTCGGCACCGACTACCGGCTGAGGGACCCCGACGGCGGCTTCACCGGGCCGCCGCTGCCCGTCGACCTGGCCGCCAACGCCGCCTCCCTCGGCATGCGGGTGCTGCGTGCACACACCATGCGTGACCTGCGAGAAGCCCTCGCGGACGCCCGGGAGGCGACGGTTCCCACATGTGTCTACGTCGAGACCGAAACGGCAGACAGTGTGTCGGGCCCGCCCCCCGCCCAGGCGTGGTGGGATGTGCCCGTGGCCGAGACGTCGACCCGCCCGTCGGCGGTCAAGGCCCGCGAGGAGTACGACCGGCACGTCACCGCCCGACGCCGCCACCTGTAGCAGCCAGAAGGAGCATTCCGTCATGACGAAGACCGTCAACCACTGGATCGGTGGCAAGAGCGTCGAGGGCACGTCGGGCAACTGGGGCCCGGTCACCGACCCGGCCACCGGCGCCGTGACCACGCAGGTCGCCCTCGCCTCGGTGGAGGAGGTGGACGCCGCCGTCGCCGCCGCGAAGGACGCCTTCGCGACCTGGGGCACCTCCTCGCTCGCCCAGCGCACCACGATCCTCTTCAAGTTCCGCGCGCTGCTCGACGCCAACCGCGACGCGATCGCCGAGCTGATCGTCGCCGAGCACGGCAAGGTCCACTCCGACGCCCTCGGCGAGGTCGCCCGCGGCCTGGAGATCGTCGACCTGGCCTGCGGCATCACGACCCAGCTCAAGGGCGAGCTGTCCACCCAGGTGTCGAACCGCGTGGACGTCGCCTCGATCCGCCAGCCCGTCGGCGTCGTCGCCGGCATCACGCCCTTCAACTTCCCGGCCATGGTGCCGATGTGGATGTTCCCGATCGCCATCGCGACCGGCAACACCTTCATCCTCAAGCCGAGCGAGAAGGACCCGTCGCCGTCCCTCAAGATCGCCGAGCTGCTCGCCGAGGCCGGCCTGCCGGACGGCGTCTTCAACGTCCTGCACGGTGACAAGGTCGCGGTCGACCGCCTCCTGGAGCACCCGGACATCGCCGCGATCTCCTTCGTCGGCTCCACCCCGATCGCCCGCCACATCCACACCACCGCCTCCGCCAACGGCAAGCGCGTGCAGGCCCTCGGCGGCGCCAAGAACCACATGCTGGTGCTGCCCGACGCCGACCTGGACGCGGCCGCCGACGCGGCGGTCTCGGCCGCGTACGGCTCCGCCGGCGAGCGCTGCATGGCGATCTCCGCCGTCGTCGCGGTCGGTGCGATCGGCGACGAGCTGGTCGAGAAGATCCGCGAGCGCGCCGAGAAGATCAAGATCGGCCCCGGCAACGACCCGAGCTCCGAGATGGGCCCGCTCATCACGGCCGTCCACCGCGACAAGGTCGCCTCCTACGTGCACGGCGCCGCGGCCGAGGGCTGCGAGGTCGTGCTGGACGGCACCGGCTACACCGTCGAGGGCTTCGAGGACGGCCACTGGATCGGCCTGTCCCTCCTGGACCGCGTGCCCACCACCGCCAAGGCCTACCAGGACGAGATCTTCGGCCCGGTCCTGTGCGTGCTGCGCGCCGACACCTACGAGGAGGGCCTGGCCCTCATCAACGCCTCGCCGTTCGGCAACGGCACCGCGATCTTCACCCGCGACGGCGGCGCCGCCCGCCGCTTCCAGCTGGAGGTCGAGGCCGGCATGGTCGGCGTCAACGTGCCGATCCCGGTGCCGGTGGGCTACCACTCCTTCGGTGGCTGGAAGGACTCGCTCTTCGGCGACCACCACATCTACGGCAACGACGGCATCCACTTCTACACCCGCGGCAAGGTCGTCACGACCCGCTGGCCGGACCCGTCCGAGGGCCCGTCGGGCGTCGACCTGGGCTTCCCGCGCAACCACTGACGCACGCGGAAATCCACTGGCCCCCGGGGCGCGTTCCGACGCACCCTGGGGGCCATGTCCGTTCCACCGCACCACGACGACCGCCCGCAGCAGCCGCCGAAGCACCAGATCCGCGCGCTCCACACCGACACCACGGTGACCGTCTACCAGGCCTACCGCCCCGCCCTCGGTCTCCCGGCCGCCCGTGACGGGCGCTTCCCCGCCGCCTGGAAGCGCGAGCGGATGACCTGGATCAAGCCCTCGTTCCTGTGGATGATGTACCGCTGCGGCTGGGGCCTGAAGGCCGACCAGGAGACCGTCCTCGCCGTCGAGATCACCCGCGAGGGCTTCGAGTGGGCCCTGCGCCACGCGTGCCTCTCCCACTACGTGCGCGGCATCCACCCCGACCAGGCCACCTGGCAGCGCGAGCTGAAGCGCTCCCCGGCCCGCGTCCAGTGGGACCCCGAGCGCAGCCTGCGGCTCGGCCCGCTCCCGTACCGCTCCCTCCAGCTGGGCCTGGCGGGGGAGGCCTCCCGCCGTTACGCGGACGAGTGGACGGTCGGCATCCGTGACGTCACCCCGCTCGCCCACGAGATCCACGCGCTGGTCCGGGACGGGGACCTGGAGCGGGCCGGACGGCTGCTGCCCGAGGAGCGGCCGTACCCCGTGGGGAACGGGCTCCTCGGGCAGCTGACCTACTAGGCCCTGTCGTCAGGATCGGATCGGATCGGATCGGATCGAGCCGGCCCGTCCGGCCGGGCTACCAGCGCGAGTACAGGAGCTTGTTCGGGGAGCCCGTCTTCGGGTCCTGGACCTTGCCGCTGGTCGCGTTGGCCACCAGGGCGGCCGACACCTGCGCCGGGGTGGCCGCCGGGTTGGCCGACAGGTAGAGCGCCGCGACGCCCGCGGTGTGCGGGGCGGCCATCGAGGTGCCGGAGATCGTGTTGGTCGCCCCGTCGTTGTCCTTCCACGCCGAGGTGACCGAGACGCCCGGGGCGAACAGGTCCACGCAGGTGCCGTAGTTGGAGAACGAGGCCCGCTTGTCGGCGGAGTCCGTCGCGCCGACCGTGATCGCCTCGGGGACGCGGGCCGGGGAGTAGTTGCAGGCCTTCGCCGGGAGGCCGAGGAAGTTGCCGTTGCCCGCGGCGATCGCGTACGTGACGCCCGAGGCGATCGAGCGCTTCACGGCGTCGTCGAGCGAGGTGTTCGCCCCGCCGCCCAGGCTCATGTTGGCGACGGCCGGCTTGACCGCGTTCGCCGTCACCCAGTCGACGCCCGCGATGACCCCGGCGTTGGTGCCCGAGCCGTTGCAGTCCAGGACCCGGACGGCCACCAGCTTCACGCCCTTGGCCACGCCGTAGGTGGCGCCGCCGACGGTGCCGGCCACGTGCGTGCCGTGCCCCTGGCAGTCCTGGCCGTTCTGCCCGCCGCCGACCGTGTCCGTGCCGACCGAGGCCCGGCCGCCGAACTCGCCGTGCGAGGTGCGGATCCCGGTGTCGATGATGTACGCGGTGACGTTCGCGGCCTTCGTGTCGTACGTGTAGGTCGTCGACAGCGGCAGGTCCCGCTGGTCGATCCGGTCGAGCCCCCAGGTCGCGCCGGTCTGGGTGTCGGCCACCCGGACGGTCGCGTCCTGCTCGACGTACGCGACCCGCGGGTCGGCCGCGAGCGCGGCGGCCTTCGCCCGGGACATCGGGGCGGCGAAGCCCTTGAGCGCGGAGCGGTACTCGTAGCGGGGCGAGACGCCCAGGTCGGCGGCACGGGTCGAGCCGTCCTTGAGGACGACGATCCAGCCGTTCTCGACGGCGGTGGCGGCGGGCGCGAGCCGCAGATCGCCGGCGGGCGTGCCCTGCGCGGCGGGGGAGGCGGCGAACTGGAGGCCGGCGGCGAGGGCGAGCACGGGGACGAGGGCGCCGACGCGGCGGGCCGTGCGGGCCGTGCGGGAGCTGGCGCCGGGAGCGACGCGGGGGGTTGTCCGCTTCATGGGGGTGGGCACCTGAACCTTTCGTTGTCCGGGACGGGGCACGGGCAAGTACGGGTACGCGTGTGGTGCGGCGGTGCGGGGTGCGGAGTGGTTCCACGGTCGCGGGTTGGCATGAACGACACAAGAGTGTGGTTCGGACGCCGTAGGGGCGCGATTTTCGGTCGCCTTCGGCCTCCTGGGGCGCCCCGAGGTGTCCTGAAGCGCCGTGAGCCGGCCCCGGTCCGTGCCGGTCCGCCTCAGTCCGTGCCGAACCCCCATCCCCGCATCGCGAACACCCCTTCGTCCGCCGCCCCCGCCGACCCGTACGTCCGCAGCGCCGCCTCGTTGTCGGTGTCGACCCCCACCCACATCCCGTAACAGCCCCGCTCCCGCGCCTCCGCGGCCAGCGCGGTCGTGAGCGCCCGCCCCACGCCCCGCCGCCGGTGCGGCTCGGCCACGGACAGCTCGTACAGGCACAGCTCCACGCCCTTGTCGGGGTGGCGCATCTCGATCCCCGACACGAAGCCGGCGGGGGTGCCGTCCGGGGCGTACGCGAGGAGCATCAGATGGCCGGGCGCGCCGAGGAACGCCTCCGCCCACTCCTCCCGCGGCGGCCCGTCGTACAGGTGCTCCGCCGCCATGAGCTCCGCCACCGTCGTCGCCCGCCGGATCTCCATGCCGCTCTCCATGCCGTACCCCGTTCCCGTATACCGCGGTTGGTGTACGCGGACCGTACTGCGTACGACCTGAGAAGGCCGCCGAGTTCCGCCCCGGGGCAGCCGAGTCCCCGCCGTCCGTCCGCCTAGGCTCGACACCATGCAGCTGCGACTTCCCCGGAGGGGCCTCCCGCGACCCGGTCTGCCGCGGTGGGCGGCGGTCGCCGCCGCCCTCGCCGTGCTGGCGGGCGGCGCCGGCACCTGGACCGCCGTCGCCTCCGACGCCCCGCCGCCCGTGCACCGCGCGGACCGGATGCTGGACCTCGACGGCGTACGGATCGACACCTCGTACTTCACCGCGGGCGGCTCCGCCCGCCGCCCCGCCGTGCTCCTCGGGCACGGCTTCGGCGGTTCCAAGGACGACGTCCGGGGGCAGGCCGAGAAGCTGGCGCGGGACGGCTACGCGGTGCTGACCTGGTCCGCCCGCGGGTTCGGCGCGTCCACCGGGCAGATCGGGCTCAACGACCCGGACCGCGAGGTGAAGGACGTCCGGGGCCTCGTCGACTGGCTGGCCGCACGGCCGGAGGTGCTGCTCGACAAGGCGGGCGACCCGCGCGTCGGCGTCACCGGGGCCTCCTACGGCGGGGCGGTGGCGCTGCTCGCCGCCGGGTACGACCCGCGGGTGGACGCCGTCGCCCCGCAGATCACCTACTGGAACCTGGCCGACGCGCTGTTCCCTAACGGCGTGTTCAAGAAGCTCTGGGCCGGCGTCTTCTTCTCGGCCGGAGCCGGAGCCGGAGCCGGAGCCGGAGCCGGCACGGGCGCGGGCGTTGACACGGGCGCGGGTGTGGGCGCGCGCGACGGCAAGGCGGGGCCGGGGCCGGCTTCGGCTCCGGCGTCGGGATCGGCGTCGGGATCGGCGTCGGGAACGGCGTCGGGAACGGGAACGGGATCGGGCTCGGGATCGGGCTCGGCGGCCTGTGGGCGCTTCAGCCCCGAGGTGTGCGCCCTGTACGAGCGCGTCGCCGTCGCCGGGAAGCCCGACGCCGCCGCCCGCGCGCTCCTGGAGGCGCGCAGCCCGTCCGCCGTCGGCGCCCGCATCAAGGTGCCCGCGCTGATCGTCCAGGGCCGGTCCGACTCCCTCTTCACCCTCGCCCAGTCCGACGCCATGGCCCGGACCATCGCCGCGAACGGCGCTCCGGTCGCGGTGGACTGGACGGCCGGCGGCCACGACGGCGGCGACCGGGAGACGGACCGGGTCGAGGCCCGGATCTCGGCCTGGTTCGACCGCCACCTCAAGCGGGAGGCGTCGGCCCCGACCGGCCCCGCCTTCCGGGTGAGCCGGACCGGGGGCGTCGACTCCACCGACGGGAGGGCGACCCTGCGCGGGGCGACGGCCGACGCCTACCCGGGCCTCTCGGCCGGCCCCGTCTCGGTGGCGCTCGCGGGCCCGCCGCGCAGCTTCGCCAACCCCGCGGGCGCGAACCCGCCCGCGATCTCGGCGGTCCCGGGCCTGGGCGGCGGACTCTCGCAGCTCTCCTCGCTCGGCGTGGGACTGTCCCTGGACTTCCCCGGCCAGTACGCGGCCTTCGACGCCCGCCCGCAGACCGCTCCGCTGCGGATCACCGGCGCGCCGACCGTCACGGTGCGGGTGACGTCGACCGCCCCGGACGGCTCGGCGGTCCTGTTCGCCAAGGTGTACGACGTGGGGCCGGACGGGCGGCAGCAGGTGCTGCCCGCCCAGCTCGTGACGCCGGTACGGGTGACGGACGCCGGGCGCGGGCGCACGGTCGACCTGACCCTGCCCGCCGTGGACCACGAGGTGGCGGCCGGGCACCGGCTGCGCCTGGTCCTCGCCGCCACGGACCTCGGCTACGCCTCGCCGGCCGCCCCCGCCACGTACACGGTCGGGGTCGAGAGCGCGCTGACCGTGCCGACGGCGCCGGGCGTGACGACGCAGGCGGCGGGTCTGCCGTGGTGGGTGTGGGGCCTGCCGCTCGCGGGCGCCGTCCTCGCCGCGGCCCTGCTCCTGACGGTCCGCCGCAAGGCCGCGCCGCCCGCCCCCGACGCGGACCTGGCCGGGGTCCCGCTCCAGATCACGGGCCTCTCCAAGAAGTACAGGGGCGGTGACCGGTACAGCGTCCGCGACCTGTCCTTCCGCGTGGAACAGGGCCAGGTGCTGGGCCTGCTGGGCCCCAACGGCGCCGGCAAGACGACGACCCTGCGGATGCTCATGGGCCTGATCAGCCCGGACGAGGGCGAGATCCGGGTCTTCGGCCAGGCGATCCGGCCCGGCGCCCCCGTGCTCTCCCGGGTCGGCGCGTTCGTGGAGGGCGCGGGCTTCCTGCCGCACCTGTCGGGGCGCGAGAACCTGGAGCTGTACTGGCGGGCCACCGGCCGTCCGGCCGAGGACGCGCACCTGGACGAGGCGCTGCGGATCGCCAACCTGGGCGGCGCCCTGGAACGCGCCGTCCGCACCTACTCGCAGGGCATGCGGCAGCGCCTCGCCATCGCCCAGGCCATGCTGGGCCTGCCCGACCTGTTGATCCTGGACGAGCCGACGAACGGCCTCGACCCGCCGCAGATCCGGGAGATGCGGGAGGTGATGATCCGGTACGCGGCCGGGGGCCGGACCGTGATCGTCTCCAGTCACCTCCTCGCCGAGGTCGAGCAGTCCTGCACCCACCTCGTGGTGATGGACCGCGGCGGCCTGGTGCAGGCGGGCCCGGTCGAGGAGATCACCGGTTCCGACGACACGCTCCTGGTCACGCTGGGAGCCCCGGTCCCGGACGCCGTGGTGGAGAAGCTCGGCGCGGTACGGGTCGACGCCGGCCTCCTCGTCCGCCTGACCGACACGACGCACGCCACCCCCACCGCCCTGATCGCCGAACTCGTCCGCCTGGAGGTGCCGGTGACGGGCGTGGGGCCGCACCGGCGCCTGGAGGACGCGTTCCTGACTCTGATCGGAGAAACCGCATGACCGCCGCCGCCCTCGGCTACGCGCCCGGCCGCACCCTGCCCCTGCGCGTGGAGGCCCTGCGGCAGCTCAAGCGCCGCCGCACGCTGGTGATGGGCCTGATCCTGGCCGCCCTCCCCTTCGTCCTCATCGCGGCCTTCGCGATCGGCGGCGGGCCGGACGGCTCGGAGAACAGCCGCATCACCCTGATGGACACGGCGACGGCCTCGGGCGCCAACTTCGCGGCGACCTGCCTGTTCGTCTCGGCCGGCTTCCTCCTGGTCATCCCGGTCGCCCTGTTCTGCGGCGACACGGTGGCCTCGGAGGCCGGCTGGTCCTCCCTGCGCTACCTCCTGGCGGCCCCCGTCCCGCGCGCCCGCCTCCTGTGGTCGAAGCTGACGGTGGCCCTGGCCTTCAGCGCGGCGGCCATGCTCCTCCTGCCGCTGGTGGCGCTCGCCGCGGGCACGGTCGCGTACGGCTGGGGCCCCCTGAAGCTCCCCACCGGCGGCGCCCTCCCGGCCTCCGACGCCCTCGTCCGCCTGGCCCTGGCGACGGCCTTCGTCTACGTCTCCCAACTGGTCACGGCGGCCCTGGCCTTCTGGCTCTCCACCCGCACCGACGCCCCCCTGGGCGCGGTCGGCGGAGCGGTGGGCCTCACGATCATCGGCAACGTCCTGGACGCGGTCACCGCCCTGGGCGACTGGCGCGCCTTCCTCCCCGCCCACTGGCAGTTCGCCTGGGCGGACGCGCTCCAGCCCCAACTGGAGTGGTCGGGCATGCTCAAGGGCACGGCGATCTCGGTGACCTACGCGGTCGTCCTCTTCGCGCTGGCGTTCCGGGGGTTCGCGCGGAAGGACATCGTGTCGTAGCCGGCGCCGGCGCCGGCGCCGGCGTCCGCGTGCCGGGGCAGCGGGGCCACGCCCTCACACCCACCCCCGACGAGCCGCCTCCGCCCCCGCGCGGAAGCGGCTCGTCGTGCCCAGGGCGGCCATCAGTTCGCCGACGCGGCGGCTGTACGTGCGGGGGGACATGCCGAGGCGGGTGGCGGCGGTCTCGTCGGTGAGGCCGGAGAGGAGGGCCTCCAGGACGGGGCGGAGTTGTGGGGGGAGGTCGCGGGTGGGGAGGGTGAGGCCCGTGAGTTCCTGGCCCGTGTCCCAGGAGGTGTGGTGGGCGCGGACCAGGGCCGCCACCACGACCGGGTCGCGGATCAGGAGCAGGCCGTTGTAGTGCAGCTCCAGGTCCAGGGGGACGGCCGCGACCGTGCGGTCGACGACGATCATCTTGAAGGGGATGGCGTCGGTGACCCTCGCCCGGCCGGGCACCCCGATCGCGCCCGCGATCTGGGGGAGGGCGTGGCGCGGGACGATGCGGCGGACCTCGCCGGCCCGCTCCGCCGCCGCCCGCATGCACGCTCCCGCCAGCTCCAGGAACGGCTCGGGGATCGCGCGGGACGCGGAGGCGGCCGGGTCGTCGAAGGTCAGCAGCTCGTGCCGGGCCGAGGCGGCCAGGCCCGCGAGGGCCGCGCTGACCCGGCGGGTGCCGCGGACGGGGCGCCCGGGAGGGCGCTGGAGTTCGGGTCCGGCCCGGCCCATCGCCGAGCGGGCGAGCATCACGGAGCCCGCAGTCTCTGTCACTGCTCACCACCCCCGCCCGTTCGGTGTGCCACTCCATGTATGCATGCGACTGCGTACGGTGACAACCCCTGTTGACAAAGGTGGCGAGTCCCTGCCACTGCGGTGTGTCCCCGGCGCCGTTGCCGCATTGAGATCCATCCGCAACTCCTTCGTCTGCTCCTTCCCACCTGCTCGGGCGTCACATTCACAGGACGTCGGATGCACAAGTGTGCCCATTCGAGGGGGAGATGAGATGGGGATGGGGATCTGGACGAGGGCGAGGGCCAGGGGCGTGGGGGGTGCGCTCGCCGGTGTGCTGCTCGTCGCCGGGTGCAGCGGGGCTTCGGGGGACGGGGCCCGGCATCAGGGCGGGAGCCGGGCGGGGGGTGAGCGGGCGGTGCCCGACGCCGCGGCGCCCGACGCGGCGCCGGACGCGGCGCCGGAAGGGCGCGGGGACGCGCCCTCGCGGCTCTCCACCTTCGCCCTCGACGTCGACACCGCCTCCTACGGCTACGCCCGCCGCACCCTCGCCGAGGGACGGCTGCCCGCGCCCGAGGACGTACGGCCCGAGGAGTTCGTCAACAGCTTCAAGCCGGGGTATCCGCGCCCGAAGGACAACGGGTTCAGCGTCACCCTCGACGGCGCGCGGACGAGCGCGGGCGCGTGGTCGCTGCTGCGCGTCGGGCTCGCGACCCGGCCCAGCGACGGCGAACGCCCGCCCGCCGCCCTCACGTTCGTCGTCGACGTCTCCGGCTCCATGGACGAGCCCGGCCGGCTCGACCTGGTCAAGGAGTCGCTCCGGCTGCTCGTCGGCCGGCTGCGGGACGACGACGCGATCGCGCTCGTCACCTTCAGCGCCGAGGCCGAGACCGAGCTCCCCATGACCCGGGTCGGCGGGAACCGGGAGCGGATGCGCGAGGCCGTGGACGGCCTGGAGACCTCTTCCTCCACCAACGTCGGGGCCGGCGTCCGCACCGGGTACGACGTCGCCGTCGAGGGGCACCGCAAGGGCGCCACCAACCGCGTCGTCCTCCTCTCCGACGCCCTCGCCAACACCGGCGACACCGACGCCGACGGCATCCTGGAACGGATCGACGAGGAGCGGCGGGAGTACGGGATCACCCTCTTCGGGGTCGGGGTGGGCAGCGAGTACGGGGACGCGTTCATGGAGCGGCTCGCCGACAAGGGGGACGGGCACACCACGTACGTCTCCACCCCCGAACAGGCCCGCAAGGTCTTCGTCGACCAGCTCCCCGCGCACATCGAACTGCGCGCCCGGGACGCCAAGGCGCAGGTCGCCTTCGATCCGAAGACCGTGGAGACCTTCCGGCTCGTCGGCTACGAGAACCGCAAGGTCGCCGACGAGGACTTCCGCGACGACCGGGTCGACGGCGGCGAGATCGGCGCCGGGCACACCGTCACCGCGCTGTACGCGGTCAGGCTCCGCCCCGGGAAGAGCGGGCGGGTCGCCACCGCCACCGTCCGCTGGCTCGACCCCGTCACCCGTGCCCCGCACGAGCGTTCCGGCTCGGTCGACGCCGCCGCCCTCACCGCGCCCCTGTGGGGCCCCGGCCACGACAGCCTCCAACTGACGGCGATGGCCGCCTACTTCGCCGACCGGCTGCGAGGCGGCACCCTGCCCGGCGCGCCCGGCCTCCGGCAACTCGCCTCCCGCGCGCAGGCGCTCGCCGAGCGGGCCCGCTCGGCGTCCGTCCAGGAGCTCGCGGACGCGATCCGGCGGGCGGACACGCTGGGGGCCGGCCCCGGGGACGGGAACGGCTCCGGGGACGGAGACGGGTACGGGGGTGGGGATCCGTACGCGGGTTGATCGCGGCGCGCGGGGGCGGGTGCCCGGAGCGATGTCCCTCCCCCCGCGCCCGTCCGTCCGTCATCATGGGCCCATGGCCGCCCTGTTGCTCGCCCTCGCCGTCGTCTCCACCGGGCTCTACGCCGGTTTCATGCTGATCTTCCAGACCGGTGTCATGCCCGCCCTCGCCCGGCTCTCCGACGAGGAGTTCGTCCGGGCCATGCGGCGGATCAACGAGTACGTGCCGAGGCCGGTCTTCCTGCTCGTCTTCCTCGGGGTCCTGGTGTTCCCCGCCGCCGCCCTGTTCGTCGCCGTCGACGGGCGGACGGACACCCAGAAGTGGCTGGTGCTGGCCGGGCTGGTGTGCGCCGTGGCCAATCACCTGGTCACCGTCGCCGGCAACGTCCCGCTCAACACCGCCCTGGCGGCCTCCGAGACCGGCGGGGAGCCGGCGGGCGAGGTCCGGGCGGCCTTCGAGAGGCGCTGGAACGGGTTCCACCGGATCCGCACCCTGCTCGTCCTCGGCTCCTTCGGGCTGCTCACCGCCTCCGCCGTGGTCACCGGCTGAGGAAACCGCTTACCGCGGACCGGAAGGTCTGTTTTTTCGTCGCACTGAGTGACGGTGGTGCGTCGTCCGTGCGGAGCGATGGTGTGGAAGTCGGGGAGACCTGACGTTCTGTATGCCGCCCCTCCGGGCATTCACGCAGGTGAGAGCCGTTTCCGTCCAGTACGTGAGATGGTCGGGTTCACTGCGAACAAGGCTTCGGGTATCTTCCAGCTGCCGGAAAATCGGTACCCCCAGGTTTGTTTTCTCGGGCCACCGGGATGCCGGTTCGGGCGATGAGAGGGACGTGACTCCCATGGCGAAGCAGGATCGGGCGATCCGTACCCGTCAGGCCATCCTGGAGGCGGCCGCCGCCGTCTTCGACGAGCGGGGCTACGAGGCCGCCAAGCTCTCCGACATCCTCCGGCTCGCCCAGGTGACCAAGGGCGCGCTCTACTTCCACTTCGACTCCAAGGAAGACCTCGCGCACGCGGTGATCGACGCCCAGGTGTCGGTGGTGCCCACGGCGCCGCCGCAGATCTCCAAGGTGCAGGAGTTCGTCGACGTCGGCATGGTGTTCGCACACCGGCTGACCTGCGACCGGGTGCTCAGCGGCAGTGTCCGGCTGACCCTCGACCAGGGGGGCCACGAGCTCAACCGGAGCGGCCCCTACCGGGAGTGGACCGAGATCAACCTGCGGCTGCTCACCGCGGCGAAGGAAGGCGGCGAGCTGCTGCCCCACGCCGATCCCGAGGAGATCGCCCCGCTGGTCGTCGGCTCCTACGCGGGACTCAACCTGATGACGCACGCGCTCGAAGGGCACCGCTCCTCGATGGAGCGCTGGGCCTCGGCGCTCTACCACCACCTGCTGCCCAGCATCGTCGTCCCCTCCGTGCTGACCATGCTCGATCTGGAGCCCGGCCGGGGCGCCCGTGCACTCGGAGTGTCGGAGAACGGCTCCTAGGGGGCCTTCGGCACGTGAAATCAAACCGCCACGGCGGTTTCTTTGACACCCTGGCCGGATGACACCTGCGCGGCTGCCTGAAAACGATCCCCAAAAGATACCCGTGGGTCCAGTATCTGGATTCTTAGGTACGTTTCCCTGGGCGTTGACGCCTCGTTGATGAGGGTGAATCGGGATGAAAGGGACGAAAACGCCGCCCTGGGGGTCCGGCGATTCCGTACCGTCCGGTTTCTTATTGACATGCATCGCGGTCTCTTTTCTAATCGTCGAGGGTCATCCCGTGCACAGACGCTGAGGGGGCAAAGTGGACGTCCGGATCCTGGGGGGGCTGTCGGTACGCGAGAACGGGGTGTCGATCACCCCGACCGCCGCCGCGCCACGACAACTTCTCGCCCTGCTCGCCGCCAGTGCCGACCAGGTCGTTCCGGTCACCGTGCTCATGGAGGAGCTGTGGCCGTCCGGCGCGCCGCGCGGCGCCCGGGTCGAGCTCCAGTCGCACATCCTCGGACTGCGGGCGCTGATCGCCGCCGCGCTCACGGAGGGCGCGCCCGACGTCGGCGGCAGGGCCGGCGGGTACCCGGAAGGGACCGACGGGCGCACCGCCGAGACCGTCCTCGCCGCCCAGTCCGGCGGCTACCGCCTCGACACCGGCGGCGGCTCGCACGACGTCCGTCAGTTCGAGCGCGCGGCCGGCGCCGGCTACCGGGCCATGGAGGCGGGCGACCTCCCGCGCGCCGCGCTCCGCCTCGGCGAGGCCCTCGCCCTGTGGCGCGGCGAGCCGTACGCCGGCGTCGACGCCGGGCCGAGGCTACGCGCGGAGACCGAGCGCCTCGAAGCCTCCCGGCTCAGCGTGCTCGACCAGTGGGTCGAGGCGCAGCTGGGGATCGGCCGGCACGTCGAGATGGTGCCCGAGCTCGCCGTGCTCGCCGCGCGGCACCCCGTCAACGAGTCGCTGCACGGCCAGTTCATGGTGGCCCTGCTGCGCTCCGGGCGCGCCGACGACGCCCTGGAGGCCTACCGCAGGCTCTGCGTCGGCCTCCAGCGGGACGGCGGCCGGGAGCCCTCGGCGCGGCTGCGCCGGCTGCACCGGTCGGTGCTGACCGTCCGGGACGCCGGACTGCCCCGGGTCCCGGCCCAGTCGAGCGGTCTCTGGCTCCGCCCCCGTCCCGTGCCGGCCGTGGCGGGCCTGGCGGGCAGCCTGGTCTGATGGACGCCCGACGGAGGTCCGGCACCCCGTACGGCAGGGGCACTGCGGGCGTCCGGCAGGCGACCCGCAGACGTTTTCCGGGCATCCGGCAGGACCCCGAAAGGCCTTTGACGTGCCGTCAAGCCCAAAGGGGAATGAAAGTGGTCGATCTCACCGTTGACCGTCGTCGACGACCGAATTATTTTCGGCCAGCGGAGGGAGTTGAGGCATGTCCAACGACAGCGCGGACGGGGGCGCCGACGCGCTCACCGTGTTGGAGCTCCTGGCCCGACAGGCCCCGCCGGGCCGGTTCGCCGAGCTGCTCGACCAAGCCCGCGTGGCAGGCCGCCCCGAGCACGAACTCGCCGCTCTGGAAAGGGCCGTTCACCTCGCCACCGGCGTCAGCTGCTCCCTCGCCCGCCGCGAGCAGCGGGAGGAAGGGCTCGCCGCGCTCCTCGACACCACGCGCGACCTGACCCTCCCGTACGACCTGGACGGCCTGCTGCGGGTCATCACCCGCCGGGCCAAGCGCCTCCTCGGCCTCGACCTGGCCTGCGTCACCCTGCGCGGCCCGCACGGCGGGCGCCTGCTGCACAGCGCCGAAGGCGCCCTCACCGCACTCGACCCGGCCGGCTGCCCCACCCTCTTCGAAGGCGACGGACTCGGCGGTCTGGTGCACGCCCTCGGCGAGCCCGCCTGGACCGAGGACTACCTCGACGACGCGCGGTTCGCCCACTCCGCCGCCATAGACGAGCTCGTACGGGCCGAGGGCCTGCGCGGCGTCCTCGCCGTGCCGCTGCGCACCGGGGAGACCACCCTCGGCGTGCTCTACGGGGCCGACCGCAGCACCCGCCGGTACACCGCCGACGAGATCGCCCTCGTCGCCGCGCTCGCCGACCTCGCCGCCGTCGCCACCGAGAAGGCCGGGCTGCTCGACCAGACCAGGGCCGAGGTCACCGAGCTCGAACGGGACAGCTCCCGCGCCCGCACCCGGCTCACCCGCATGCGCTACATCGGCGAGGCGCACAGCCGCATCATGAACCTGATCCTGGCCGGCGGCGACCTGCGGAACGTCGCGACCGCCGCGGGCGACGCGCTCGACGGCGCCGTCCTCGTCCGCGACCCGGGGGGCCGCACGCTCGCCCAGGCCGGGGAGCTGCCCGGCCTCGACGAGGACGCCGTCGCCAAGGCCTCGCTCGACGCCCACGCGGGCCGCCGCCCGGTCCTCACCACGAGGGGCGCGGGCTCCGCGGGGGAGCGCGGACACGAGGACGACGGCGGCGACCAGACCTGGGTCGCCCCGGTCCTGGCCGGTTCCGAGGACCTCGGCGTGCTCGTGGTCCGCGCCGCCACCCCGCTGACCGGCGAGGACGAGCGGCTGCTCGAACTCGCCGCCCAGTCGGTCGCGTTCCTGCTCCTGATGCAGCGCTCCACCGCCGTCGCCGAGGGCCCGGTCCGCGACGAACTCCTCGACGACCTGCTCGCCGAGCCGCAGCACTCCCCGCAGCAGATCGCCCAGCGGGCCCGCCGCCTCGGCCTCGACCTGCGCAAGCCGCACGTCGTCGTGGTGGCCCGCCCGGAAGGGGGCGAGCAGGGCCGGGCGGTCGTCTGGGCCTCCTCGTACGCCTACCGCATGTCCGGTCTGAAGACCGTGCACGGCGGCGCCATCGTGCTGCTGCTGCCCGGCGTGGACGCCTCGGCCGCCGCGAAGGCCGTCTCCGGCGAGCTCTCCCCGCTGCTCGGCCACCCCGTGTCCGTGGGCGCGGCCGGCCCGGGCTGGAGCCCGGACAGCGTGAGCCGGCTGTATCTGGAGGCCATGCGCTGCCTGGACGCGATGGGCGCGCTGGGCGGTTCGGGCGCGGCGGCGTCCGTGCAGGACCTCGGCTTCCTCGGACTGCTGCTCTCGGACGACCACGACGTGGACGGGTTCATCGAGTCGGCGATCGGGCCCGTGCTCGACTACGACGCCGAGCGGTTCACCGATCTGACCCGCACCCTGGAGGCGTACTTCGCCTCCGGCGGCAGCCCCACCAACGCGGCCGAGGCGCTGCACGTCCACCCGAACACGGTCTCGCGCCGCCTGGAGCGGATCGGCGAACTCCTGGGCGCGGAGTGGCAGAAGCCCGGCCACGTCCTGGAGGTGCAGCTGGCGCTGCGGCTCCAGCGCACCCGCGACGTCCTGGCCCGCCAGCGCGCCGACCTCCGCGACGCCCGCACCACCGGCACGACCGCGTCCCAGTCCTGCGAGCGGCCGGGGACATGAGGGCGACCGGGCCCGGGACCACCCGCACCGCCGTACGCGACTGAGCCCCGGACCGGGTGCCGGATCCCGGGCCCCGAGCCCCCCGGGTCCCGTACCCGTCCCGTTCCCGTCCGGCGGCCCACGCCCGGGGTGCCGGGCCGCCGGACGGGAGGCCTGGCCGACGCGCGCGGGCGCGGGGCCCGGGCGGTCGCCCGGGCCCCGCCCCTCGTCGTCAGCCCGCCGAGCGCCCCTGGACCTGCCCGAACGCCGTCGGTGCCGCCGCCGTGTTCCAGCCGGGGGCGAGGACGGTCGCCGCGTGGGCCGCGGAGGCGAGCGTGATGTGACGGTGCCAGCCGCGGAACGAGCGGCCCACGAAGTCCCGCAGGCCCGCGCCCTCGCCGACCGCGCGGAAGTCCCGCTCCACCCGGCGCGACAGCTTCGTCAGCCGCAGCAGCGGGCCGACCGCCGAGCCGGTCAGGTCGGTGATCCACAGCCGGGCCGGGGCACGCCGCGGGTCGTCCCACTCGCCGAGCAGCAGCAGCGGGCGCTGCCGCTCCCCGGCCGGTACGGGCAGGGTGACCCGTACCGCCGTGGCGAGCGAGGTCCGCGAGGTGCGCACTCCGGCCGCCGAGTCCACCCAGCTCACCGGGCGGCGCAGTCCCTTGAGGGACTCCAGGATCTGCTGGGCCGTCAGCGGGCCCGCGCCGAAACCGGGCAGCGAGCGGTCCGCGACGGTCAGCCGGCAGCCCGTGCCGATCCGGGCCACCACCGGCACGCCGGCCACGGCGAGCCGGTGCAGCGCCGCCCGCCCCGCGCCGCCGCGGATGTCCAGCAGCAGCGGCTTGCGGGTCACCTCCGGCCAGCGGGCGGTGTCGAGCGCCGCGTTGACCGCGCACTCCTCCAGCGTCTCCTCCGCCGCGCCCTCGGGGACCTCCGCACGGTCGCGCCGCGTGCGGTCCTTCACCCAGGGGTCCGGCAGGAAGAGACGCCAGTTGACCGGGACGCTCAGCTCCTCCGAGGCCATCCACACCCCGAAGGCCTGCTGGCCCCGGAAGACCTGGCCGCGCTCGGGATCGAAGCGGCGGTCGACGCCGACCGAGTGGTCGCCGGCCTTCGGTATCGGCATCGGCCGCACCACCCACGCCTGGGGCCCGCTGTTCTGCTGCAGGAACCGGGCCAGCTCGGCCCGCATCGGGCGCCAGTCCCACGTCGAGCTGGAGATGAAGTGGTGCAGGCTCTGCTCCGCGGCCGGCCCGCCGATCTGGGCGGCGATGTTGCGGATCGACTTGCGGCCCTGCGCGGTCAGCAGCCCGCGCAGGTACTGCTCGGCCTTGATCCGCTGGTCGCGGCGCGGGAAGGCGGAGAAGAGCGCGGCGCACAGCTCGCCGTAGACGTCCTCGTCCGCCGCGTCCCGGGGCGCGGCGACGGTCCTGAACCTGGTTGCGACGGATGTACTCACGACACTCCTGACCGACGGTTGCGCAGCTCCCTCCAGCTGCCCCTCCACCGTCGCGGTTCGGTGCCCTCCAGGACGAGGTGTACCCGGCACCCGTCTGGGCCGCCTGATGGTGGCCGGACCACCGCCATACCCCGCGGGGGGATCTGACAGACTCGCCGGACGAGCTTTGACCCGTGCGCGGCCCGGCCCGGACCATCATGGCGAGGCTGCACGGGCCGGGCTCCGGTTAATGCCCCAGGCCGGGGTCCGCGCCTGTGCGCCTCGCTTCACCCGCACCCGAAGGTGCCCGGCGGCGCCCCTGCGTACGCGGCGTCGACCGCCCCCGCGGACCCGCGCCCGGGCCCGTACGCTCCCAGCGCCTACGCTGGTCCCATGGGATTCCGCGCGCAGCTTCCGGTCGTCGGCGTGGTCGCCGCGGGCGGCGCGCTCGGGGCCTGCGCCCGGTACGCGGCGACGCTCGCCTGGCCCACCCCGGCCGGCGCCTTCCCCTGGACGATCCTCACCGTCAACGCGGCCGGCTGCGCGCTGCTCGGCGTGATCATGGTGCTCGCCACCGAGACCCTCACCCCGCCGCACCCGCTCCTGCGCCCCTTCCTCGGCACCGGCGTCTGCGGCGGCTTCACCACCTTCTCCACCTACGCGCTCGACACCCAGCGGCTGCTCGCCGACGGGGACGCCGCGCGGGGGCTGCTCTACCTGGCCGCGACCGCGCTCACCGCCCTCGGCGCGGTGTGGGCGGGCGTCACCGCGGCCCGGGCCGCCACCCGCGCCGCACCGGAGAGGAGGCCGCGATGACCCGGCTCACGGGCCGCGCCCTGCGCCTGACCGTCCTCGTCGGCGAACGCGACACCTGGCACCACCGGCCGCTCTCCACCGAGATCGTCCACCGCGCCCACGCGGCCGGTCTCGCCGGCGCCTCCGTCTTCCGCGGGATCGAGGGCTTCGGCGCCTCCTCCCGCGTCCACACCACCCGGCTGCTCTCGCTCGGCGACGACCTTCCGGTGGCGGTCCTGATCGTGGACACCGAGGAGCGGGTACGGGCTTTCCTGCCGCGGCTGGAGGGGCTGGTTCCGGACGGGCTCGTCCTCCTCGACGCGTGCGAGGTCGTCCACTTCGGGGGCGGCGGGGAGCCGCCCGAGCCCTCGCGGCCGCCGGCGCAGGAGCCGCCCGAGTGAACTGGCTGCTCGTCGTGCTGGGCGCCGCCGTCGGCGCGCCCCTGCGCTACCTGACCGACCGCGCCGTCCAGGCCCGCCACGACTCGGTGTTCCCCTGGGGGACCTTCGCCGTCAACGTCGTCGGCTCCCTCGTCCTCGGCCTCCTCACCGGCGTCGCCTCCACCCGCGCGGGACTCCTCCTCGGCACGGGCCTGTGCGGGGCGCTCACCACGTACTCGACCTTCTCGTACGAGACGCTGAAGCTGTACGAGTCGGGCGCCCGGGCCTACGCCGTGGCCAACGTCCTCGGGAGCATCGCGGCCGGGCTCGGCGCCGTCTGGCTCGGCGTGGCGCTCGTCGCCCCGCGCTGACCGGGCGGCTTCCCGCCCGCGCGCGGCGGCCCGCACGTCAGGATCCCGTCAAGAGGGCGCGCGCGGGCGTCAAGAGCGCGGGAGGAACGCGCGTCCGTGGCCGGAACACACCCCAGGCTGGGCACTCCTGTGGGGATCCGACCGTGAAAGGGAACGCGCGCATGGGCGTCCAGACCACCGAGAGCTCAGCGGTACGGGGTGCCGAGGAGCCTCCCGATACCGGGGCCCGGCACCGGCTCACCGCCGTCACCGGGCTGGCCGCCCTCTCGCTCGACGCGATGGCGTCGGTGGCGTACGGGCCGGAGGCCATCGTCCTGGTCCTCGCCGCGGCGGGTGCCCACGGCCTCGGCTTCACCCTGCCGGTGACGCTGGCCATCGCCGGACTGCTGGCCGTGCTCGTGGCCTCGTACCGGCAGGTCATCGCGGCCTTCCCGGACGGCGGCGGCTCCTACGCCGTCGCCAAGGCGCACCTCGGCCGCCGCACCAGCCTGGTCGCCGCCGCCTCGCTCGTCCTCGACTACGTCCTCAACGTCGCCGTCGCCGTCACCGCCGGGGTCGCCGCCCTCACCTCGGCCTTCCCCGGGCTCCACGGGGACCGGCTCTGGATCTGCCTCGCCGTCCTCGCCCTGGTCACCGCGGTGAACCTGCGGGGCATCGTGGACTCGGCCCGCGCCTTCATCGTGCCCACCGCCGTGTTCGTCGGCGCGATCCTCGCCATGGTCGTCGTCGGCCTCCTCCGCGACGCGCCCGTCTCCACCGCCACCTCCGCCGGACACGCCTCCGTCCTCGCGGACGACGCCACCACGGTCGGCGCGCTGCTCCTGCTGAAGGCCTTCGCCTCCGGCTGCTCCGCCCTCACCGGCGTCGAGGCCATCGCCAACGCGGTGCCGTCCTTCCGCGCCCCCGCCGTCCGCCGCGCCCAGCGCGCGGAGGTCGCCCTCGGCGCGCTCCTCGGCGTGATGCTGATCGGCCTGTCGGTGCTGATCTCCCGCTTCGGCCTCCAGCCGGTCGAGGGCGTCACCGTCCTCGCCCAGCTCGCCGACGCCTCCTTCGGCCACAACTGGGTCTTCTACGTGGTGCAGTTCGCCACCATGGCGCTGCTCGCCCTGTCGGCCAACACCTCCTTCGGCGGGCTGCCGGTGCTGCTGAAGCTGCTCGCCCGCGACGACTACGTGCCGCACGTCTTCGGGCTGAAGGCCGACCGCCAGGTGCACCGGCACGGCGTGGTGTGGCTCGCCGTGGTCTCGGCCGGGCTGCTGGTCTTCTCCGGCGGCGACACCAACACGCTCGTGCCGCTCTTCGCGATCGGCGTCTTCGTCGGGTTCACGATCGCGCAGACCGGCATGGTCCTGCACTGGCGCCGGGAGCGCGGCCCGCGCCGGGCCGGCAAGGCCCTCCTGAACGGTCTGGGCGCGCTGCTGACCGGCGTCTGCGCGGTGGTCGTGACGGTCATCAGGTTCCACGACGGCGCCTGGCTGATCGTGATGGCCCTGCCCCTACTCGTCGGCGCCTTCGAGCTCGTCCACCGGACGTACGGGCGGATCGGCGAGCGGCTCGGGGTCGGCCGGATCCCCGAGCCGCCGCACCGCGCGCACTCCCTCGTCCTGGTCCCGGTCTCCTCCCTGACCCGGCTCACCAGCGAGGCCCTGACCGCCGCCGTCTCCCTCGGCGACGAGGTCCGCGCGGTCACCGTCTGCCACCCCGACCCGGAGGACCGGGAGCAGACGGAGGCGCTGGAGCGGGACTGGGCCCTCTGGAACCCGGGCGTCCCCCTGGTCCGGCTCCGCTCCGAGCGCCGCTCCCTGGGGCGCCCGATCACCGCGTACGTACGCGAACTCGCCGTCGCCCGACCGGACATCCGCGTCACCGTCCTCGTGCCGGAGGCCGAACCGGAGCGGCTGTGGCAGCGGCTGCTGCAGAACCAGCGGGGCGCCGTCGTCGCCCACGCGGTGCGGCGGGACACGGACGCCACCGTGTGCCGGCTGCGGCTGAAGATCTGAGCCCGTCCCCGCATGCGCGAAGGGCGCCGCACCCCGCGTCGGGTGCGGCGCCCTTCGCGGGTGCTCAGAGCCCCGACACCCTGAACACCGTCTCCGCCGTCTCCCGGTCGATCCGGCGCCGCAGCTGGTCCAGGGCCGTTCCCCCGCACAGCAGCGTGCCCGCGCGCAGGGAGGCGCGGGCGGCGGTGTCGAGGAGGTGCCAGAGGGGCGGGTTGGCCACCAGGACGCCCGGGTCGAGCTCCGCGCGGGCGCCGTGCCTGTCGCGCAGGACGAGACGCTGGGCGACCCCGTTCGACCAGCGGACCGACACCAGCTCGTCGGTGCGCACGGTGTGCCGGGACCACAGGCCGCGTACGGTCAGCCGGCCCGGCGCCGCGGACACCCGGCCGGGCAGCAGGACGACGAAGAGCAGGGCGGCGAGGGCGGGCCACAGCGCGGCGCCCCAGGTCTCCAGGCCGCCGTCGAGGGCGTCGATGCCGAGGCAGGCCGCCAGGAGGAGTCCGGCGCAGCCGGCGGCGGCCCGTGCCTCGCCGGGCCAGCTCGTGTCCTGGGCGGTGTCGGGGGGTTCGTCGGGGGCGGCGGCCGCGAAAGGGCTGGGGTGGACCTTCATGGGCTTCATGCCGACGGACGCTAGGCCCGGCCGCCGGGGCCGCCGGGCCGCCCTGACACACCGTTGACGCGGCCCACGGCAACCTTGACGCCGGTCTGACGGGGCCCGTCGCGCGGTGCGTGTACGCGCGCGAGCCGGAGGCCGGCCGGCCGGGCGAGGAGCCGGCTGGGCGAGGAGCCGTCCGGGCGAGCAGCCGGCCGGGCCGGTCGTCCCGGGAGCAGCACCGGCCGGCGGTCCCGCCGTGCCCTCCCGAGCGGCGCTGACCAGTACGGATCGGCTTCCGGCCGTCTGCTGACCGGATCCGGCGTAGAGGATGCGTCAAGAGGGCGTCCCGCTGCGTTAGGGGCCCGTCAACGGCGGCGGTGGCGTGTCCGAAAAGCGGTTTGCTCTGGACGTCAGAAAAATCCGCTCTCTCTGTCAGGAGCTCACGATGGCCGACGTGGCCTTCGTGGTCACCACGATCGCGGTCTTCGCGCTGGTGGCCTTCATCGCCAAGGGGGTGGCGAAGCTGTGAACGCCGAGAACGTCGTCGGCCTCATCGTCGCCGTCGCCCTCCTGGGGTACCTGGTCCTCGCCCTCGTCAAGCCGGAGAGGTTCTGAGCACCGACATGTCTCCCGTCCTCGCCGGCGTCCTGCAGTTCCTCGCCCTGATCGTCGCCCTCGGCCTGTCGTACAGGCCGCTGGGCGAGTACATGGCGAAGGTCTACTCCTCGGACAAGCACCTGAAGCCCGAGAAGTGGATCTACAAGGCCATCGGAGCCAACCCCGACACCGAGATGCGCTGGCCCGCGTACCTGCGCGGCGTGCTCGCCTTCTCCGCGGTGAGCGTCCTCTTCCTCTACCTGCTGCAGCGCGTCCAGGGCTCCCTGCCCGGCTCCCTCGGCTTCGTCTCGATCGACCCGGACCAGGCGTTCAACACGGCCGCGTCCTTCGTCGCCAACACCAACTGGCAGTCGTACTACGGCGAGCAGGCCATGGGCCACGTCGTGCAGACCGGCGGCCTCGCGGTGCAGAACTTCGTCTCGGCGGCGGTGGGGATCGCCGTGGCGGTGGCCCTGGTGCGCGGCTTCTCCCGGTCCCGCACCGGTGAGCTGGGCAACTTCTGGGCCGACCTGGTCCGCGGCACCGTCCGGATCCTGCTGCCGATCTCGGTGGTCGGCGCCCTGGTCCTCGTCGCGTGCGGCGCGATCCAGAACTTCGCCGGCATCCACGAGGTCGGACAGTTCACGGGCGGCACCCAGCAGTGGAACGGCGGCGCGGTCGCCTCGCAGGAGGTCATCAAGGAGCTGGGCACCAACGGCGGCGGCTACTTCAACGCCAACTCGGCCCACCCCTTCGAGAACCCCAACGGGCTCTCCAACCTCTTCGAGATCTATCTGATCCTGGTCATCCCGTTCGCGCTCACCCGCACCTTCGGCCGCATGGTCGGCTCGGTCAGGCAGGGGTACGCGATCCTGGCGACGATGGCCACCATCTGGGTCGGCTTCACCGCGCTGATGATGTGGACCGAGTTCGCGCACAACGGTCCCGCCTTCGACCTCGCGGGCGGCGCCATGGAGGGCAAGGAGACCCGCTTCGGCATCGGCGGCTCGTCGATCTTCGCCGTGGCGACCACGCTGACCTCGACCGGTGCCGTGAACTCCTTCCACTCCTCGTACACCGGCCTCGGCGGCGGCATCACCATGCTGGGCATGCAGCTCGGAGAGATCGCGCCCGGCGGCGTCGGCTCCGGCCTCTACGGCATGCTGATCATGGCGATCATCGCGGTGTTCATCGCCGGCCTGATGGTCGGCCGCACCCCCGAGTACCTGGGCAAGAAGATCGGCACCCGCGAGATCAAGTACGCGGCCTGCTACATCCTGATCACCCCGGCCCTCGTGCTGTGCTTCACCGCCGTGGCGATGGCCCTGCCGACGCCCGTGCACTCGATGACCAACTCCGGCGCGCACGGCTTCTCCGAGATCCTGTACGCCTACACCTCCGGCGCCAACAACAACGGCTCCGCCTTCGCCGGCCTGAACGCCGACACCCAGTGGTTCAACACGACGATCGGCATCGCGATGCTGCTCGGCCGGTTCCTCCCGATGGTGTTCGTCCTCGCGCTGGCGGGTTCCCTCGCCGAGCAGACGCCCGTCCCCGAGACCGCGGGCACCCTGCGCACCGAGAAGCCGCTGTTCACCGGCCTGCTCGTCGGCACGATCCTGATCATCACCGGTCTGACCTACTTCCCGGCCCTCGCGCTGGGACCGCTCGCCGAAGGGCTGGCAGCATGAGCACCCTCACACCCACCCGCGCTCCGCACGACGAGGGCGCCCGGACTCCGCGCGAGGCGTCCGACGCAGGACGGGTCGGCGGCGGGCTCTTCGATCCGAAGCAGCTGCTCAGGTCGCTGCCGGACGCCGTCCGGAAGCTCGACCCGCGGGTGATGGTCAAGTCGCCGGTCATGTTCGTGGTCCTGGTCGGCTCGGTGGTCACCACCGCGCTCGCGATCAAGAACCCGGGCGACTGGTTCGGCTGGGCGATCACCGCCTGGCTGTGGCTCACCACGATCTTCGCCAACCTGGCGGAGGCCGTCGCCGAGGGCCGCGGCAAGGCCCAGGCCGACACCCTGCGCAAGGCCAAGACCGACACGGTCGCCCGCCGGATCACCGGCGGCGACGAGGAGCGGGTCCCCGGCACCGAGCTGCGCGTCGGCGACCTGGTGGTCTGCGAGGCCGGCGACACCATCCCCGGCGACGGTGACGTCGTCGAGGGCGTCGCGAGCGTCGACGAGTCCGCGATCACCGGCGAATCCGCGCCCGTCATCCGGGAGTCCGGCGGCGACCGCTCGGCCGTCACCGGCGGCACGAAGGTGCTGTCCGACCGGATCGTCATCAAGATCACGACGAAGCCCGGCGAGACCTTCATCGACCGGATGATCAACCTGGTCGAGGGCGCCGCCCGCCAGAAGACGCCCAACGAGATCGCCCTCAACATCCTGCTGGCGTCCCTCACCATCGTCTTCCTGCTGGCCGTCGTCACCCTCAAGCCCTTCGCGATCTACGCCGGGGCCGACGGGCAGACCTCGATGATCGTCCTCGCGGCGCTGCTGGTCTGCCTGATCCCGACCACGATCGGCGCCCTGCTCTCCGCGATCGGCATCGCCGGCATGGACCGGCTCGTCCAGCGCAACGTCCTCGCGATGTCCGGCCGCGCCGTCGAGGCCGCCGGCGACGTGTCCACGCTGCTGCTCGACAAGACCGGCACCATCACCCTCGGCAACCGCCAGGCCGCCGAGTTCGTCCCGGTCAAGGGCACCACCGGGGCCGAGGTCGCCAATGCCGCCCAGCTCTCCAGCCTGGCCGACGAGACGCCCGAGGGCCGCTCGATCGTCGTCCTCGCCAAGGAGAGGTACGGGCTGCGCGAGCGCCACCAGGGCGAGCTGGCCCACGCCGAGTGGATCGCGTTCACCGCCCAGACCCGCATGTCCGGCGTCGACCTCACCGAGAACGGCGAGGAGCGCAAGGTCCGCAAGGGCGCGACCGGTTCGGTCGTGGCCTGGGTGAAGGAGAACGGCGGGCATGTCGCCGAGGATGCGCAGGCACTCACCGACACCATTTCCCAGGCTGGTGGCACGCCGCTCCTGGTGGCTGTTCAGGACGGTGAGGGCGCGCGTGTCCTGGGCGTCATCCACTTGAAGGACGTCGTCAAGGAGGGCATGCGCGAGCGGTTCGACGAGCTGCGCCGCATGGGCATCAAGACGATCATGATCACGGGTGACAACCCGCTGACCGCCAAGGCCATCGCCGAGGAGGCGGGTGTCGACGACTTCCTCGCCGAGGCCACCCCCGAGGACAAGATGGCGCTGATCAAGCGCGAGCAGGCGGGCGGCAAGCTGGTCGCGATGACCGGCGACGGCACCAACGACGCCCCCGCCCTGGCCCAGGCCGACGTCGGCGTGGCGATGAACACGGGCACGTCGGCCGCCAAGGAGGCCGGCAACATGGTCGACCTCGACTCCGACCCGACCAAGCTCATCGAGATCGTCGAGATCGGCAAGCAGCTCCTCATCACCCGCGGCGCGCTGACCACCTTCTCCATCGCCAACGACGTGGCGAAGTACTTCGCGATCATCCCCGCGATGTTCGCGGTCGCCTACCCGGGCCTGGACAAGCTGAACATCATGCAGCTCGCCTCGCCCGAGTCCGCGATCCTGTCGGCCGTCATCTTCAACGCGCTGATCATCATCGCGCTCGTGCCGCTCGCCCTGAAGGGCGTCCGTTACCGGCCGACCAGCGCCGACACGATGCTCCGCCGCAACCTCGGCCTGTACGGACTGGGCGGCCTGGTCGCCCCGTTCATCGGCATCAAGATCATCGACCTGCTCCTCTCCCTCATCCCCGGAATCGGCTGACGGACATGAACAACTCAGTGGGAAACGCCGGGCGGTTGCTCTGGGCGGGCCTGCGCGCCCTCCTCGTCCTCACGGTCGTTTGCGGCGTGCTCTACCCGCTCGCCGTCACGGGCATCGCCCAACTCGCCTTCCACGGCAAGGCGAACGGATCCGAGATCAAGGACGCGAACGGCCGGGTCGTCGGCTCCGCGCTCATCGGCCAGACCTACACCCTCCCCCTGAAGGACGGCGAGGAGACCGCGAGCCCGGACCTCAGGTGGTTCCAGCCGCGCCCGTCGAACGGCCTCGGCAGCAACTCGGTGAACACCCGGTACAAGCTGATCCTCTCCGGCGCGACCAACCGTTCGGGTGACAACGCCGACCTCATCACGTGGGTGAAGGACGCCAAGGCCGCCGTGGTCAAGGACAACTCCACCGCCGACCACACGGTGAAGCCGTCCGACGTCCCCGCCGACGCCGTCACCTCCTCCGGCTCGGGCCTCGACCCGCACATCTCCCCGGCGTACGCGAAGCTCCAGGTCCACCGGGTCGCCGAGCGCAACGAGCTCGACGTCGCGGCGGTCGACCAGCTGGTCGCCGACCACACCGACGGCCGGATCCTCGGCTTCGTCGGCGAGCCCCGGGTCAACGTCCTCGAACTCAACATCGCCCTGAAGGAACTCGTGGCGGCCAAGGGCTGACACGCTCCGCGCAGCGAGGCCCCGCGGGCCCGGGAGCTTCCCGGGCCCGCGGGGCCGTGAACAGGAAGGCCGCACGATGACCCGGGTACTGGTCGTGGAGGACGACGCGCAGCTCGCGCGGGCGCTGGTCATCAACCTCCGGGCACGTACGTACGAGGTCGACGCCGCGCCCGACGGGGCCACCGCCCTGCGGCTCGCCGCCGAACGCAGGCCGGACGTCGTCGTCCTCGATCTCGGGCTGCCCGACATGGACGGCATCGACGTCATCGCGGGGCTGCGCGGCTGGAGCCGGGTGCCGATCCTCGTGCTGTCCGCCCGCAGCGCCTCCGAGGAGAAGGTGCACGCCCTCGACGCCGGCGCCGACGACTACATGACCAAGCCGTTCAGCATGGACGAGCTGCTCGCCCGGCTGCGCGCCGCCGCCCGGCGCAGGGAGGCCGTCCCCGAGACCGAGGTCACCGGCGTGGCGACCGAGGACTTCACCGTCGACCTGGTGGCCCGGAGGGTACGGCGCGGGGGCCGCGACGTCCGGCTCACCCCGACCGAGTGGCACCTGCTCGACATCCTGGTCCGCAGCCCCGGCCGGCTCATCGCCCAGCGGCACCTCCTGGAGGAGGTCTGGGGCGCCGGCTACCGGGGCAACACCAACTACCTGCGGGTGTACATGGCCCAGCTGCGGCGGAAGCTGGAGCCGGACCCCTCGCGCCCGCGGTATCTGATCACCGAGGCCGGGATGGGATACCGGTTCGAGCCCTCGGGCGGGCCGGACCCGGCCGGGGGCGCTCGTGGCTAGGCGGGTCAGGCTCCGGATCCACCTGGGCGCGGCACCCGGTGCCGGCAAGACGTGGGCGATGCTCTCGGAGGGGGCCACCTGCTCGACGGCGCACCGGCTCCCGGAGCGGCCGCCCGGTCCCTTCAGGCCGTACGGGACGAGCGGCCCGGAAGCAGCAGCGCCGGCAGCACCGCCGCCGCCAGCAGGGCCGCCGCCACCGCGAAGGCCGTACGGAAGCCGGCCGGGTCGGCGCCCGCCGTGCCGAGGACGACCGAGCACAGGGCGGTGCCGACCGAGGCGCCGAGCTGCGCGTTGATGCCGAGCGCGGTGCTGGCCGCGGCCATCCGGTCCTTCGGGAGGGAGCGGGTGGCGGTGGTCATCGTCGGCATCAGGACCATGCCGGCGCCCACGCCCATGAGCATCGCCGCCGCGACCACCCGCCAGGGCGCCACGCCCGCCGTGCCGGTCTGCAGGGCCGTCAGCGCCATGCCGAGCGCCGCGAGGGCGACGCCGACGGGGATCAGCCGCCGGGGCGAGGCCGTGTCGATGCGCCGGGCGGCGATCTGCATGGTCACGCCGACGGTGAGTCCGACCGGGGCGACGAGCAGGCCGGCGGTGGTCGGGCTGAAGTCGCGGACGCCCTGCCAGTACATGGGCGCGAGGAGCATCGAGCCGAAGTAGCCGCAGGTGAACAGGGCCAGGGTGGCGATGCCGACCGCGAAGGTCCGGTCGCGCAGCAGGCGCAGGTCGAGCAGCGGCTCGCGGACCGTCAGGGCCCGCCGGACGAAGGCGGCCACGAGGAGCAGGCTGGCCAGGGTGGGGGCCAGCGCTCCCGGGGCGGTGAAGTCGCCGGTCTCGCCGCCGCGGGCGAGCCCGTACAGGAGCAGCGCGAGGCCGGGGGAGAGGGTGAGCAGGCCCGGTACGTCGAGACGGGGCGCGGGGGCGCCCGCGCGCGGGGCGTCGGGGCGGAGCAGCCGGGCGGCGAGGAACAGCGCGGCGGCGCCGACGGGCAGGTTCACCAGGAAGATCCAGTGCCAGGAGGCGGCGTCGAGGAGCCATCCGCCGAGCGCGGGGCCGGCCACCGGGCCCACCAGGATGGGCAGTCCGAGCAGGGCCATGGCCCGCCCGAAGCGCTCCGGGTCGGCGGCCCGCATCACCATGGCCATGCCCACCGGCATGAGCAGCCCGCCGCCGAGCCCCTGGACCGCGCGGAAGGCGATCAGGCTGCCCGCGTCCCAGGCGAACGCGGCGAGCAGCGAGCCGAGGGTGAAGAGGGCGAGGGCGGTGAGGTAGGTGCGCTTGGCGCCGATCCGGCCCATGGCCCAGGCGGCGGTCGGGATGACGGCGGCCAGGGCGAGCGAGTAGGCGGTCGCGGTCCACTGGATGGTGGCCAGCGGGGCGTCGAAGGTCTCGGAGAGCTTGCGCAGGGCGACGTTGACGATGGTCACGTCGAGGACGGACATCACGGAGCCGATGACGACGACGGTGAGGACCAGGCCCAGCGGCGTGCCGGGCGCGGCACCGGAGCCGTCGCCGGTGGCCGCCTTCTCGGTGCGGGTGGGCGCGGTGTTCATCGTGGCCCCGCTCAGGCCTGGTAGGGCAGGGCGGTCCGGGCGGTGCGCAGCGCCCGCCCCCACCAGACGAGCTGGCCGAGCATCCCCTTCGCCGCGCCCTCGGCGACGGCGGTGTCGCGCGGCGCGCCGTCCGGGCCGAGCCCGGACCAGGGGCCGTGCAGGCTGACGGAGTCGCGGACGCTGGTCGCGTGCAGCTCGGCGAAGACCGTCCGGAGCTGCTCGACGGCGCGCAGGCCGCCGCCGAGGCCGCCGTACGAGACGAAGCCGACGGGCTTGGCGTGCCACTGCTCGTGGTGCCAGTCGATGAGGTTCTTCAGGGCGGCCGGGAAGCTGTGGTTGTACTCGGGCGTGACGACGACGAAGGCGTCCGCGGCGGCGAGGCGCGGCGAGACCTGGGCGAGCGCCGCGGCGGCCCGCGCGTCCGGCTGTCCGCCCCAGCCCGGCATGGCGAGCGGCAGGTCGACCTCGGCGAGGTCGACGACGTCGAGCTCCAGGCCGCCGTGGCGCCGGGCGACACCCAGGAACCAGTCGGCGACGGCGCCGCCCTGGCGCCCCTCGCGGACGCTGCCGACGAGCACGGCGACGCGCAGCGGGGCGACGGCGGCGGTGTCGGTGACGGCTTCGGCGGCGGTCTCGGTGGTGGTGTCAGGCATGGCGGTGTCCCCTCCCGGAGCGGTGCGGACGCGGGGTGCGTCCGGCGCGCTCCGCTAAAGTACAACGAGCGTTGTAGAAAGTGCAACGCTCGTTGTACTTCGTCGCGGCGGATACGCTGCGGTGTCGACGAGGAGGAGTGCATGGGCGTCACCAACGAGGCGTGGATCGAGCGGGCCCGGCGCGAGATCCCGCCCCGCAAGCTGGAGAAGCAGCTCGCCGTGGTCCGTGCGGCCTGCGGCGTCTTCGGCCGCGAGGGCTACGCGCGCGCCTCCGTCGACGCGCTCGCCGCCGCGGCCGGCGTCTCCACGCGCACGGTCTACAACCACTTCCCCGGCGGCAAGGCCGAGCTCTTCCGCACGGTCATCACCTGGACCGCCAACACCGTCCGCGACGCCCAGCTGGCCCGGCTGCACGCCCTCCTGGACCCCGAGCGGCCGCCCCACCCCGACCTGCTGGAGCGCGACCTGGTCGCCCTGGCCTACGCGTTCACCGACCTGATCGCCGAGTACCCGGACCACTTCGCGCTCGTCCGGCACATCCACGCCGAGGCCGGCCACGTGCCCGCCGACGTCATGGCCGCCTGGCAGCAGGCCGGTCCGGCCCCGGTCACCGACGCCCTCGCCGAAGCCCTCGCCGGGCTCGCCGACGCCGGCCTGCTCGACGTGCACGGCGACGCGCCCCTCGCCGCGGTCCACTTCGTGGCCCTCAGCTCGGCCACGATCGTCCAGCGTTCCCACTACGGCGTCGTGCCCCTCCCGAAGGAGGAGTCCGACCGCCTGCTCCAGGGCGGAGTGGCCGCCTTCCTGCGCGCCTACCGCGCCTGACCCGGCCTGGCTGTGCCTGACCCGGCCTGACCGCGCCTGACCCGGCCTGACTGTGCCTGGCCGGGCCTGGTCCGACCGCCGGACCTCGGCGAGCCCGCCTCGGCGAGCCCGCCTCGGCGAGCCCGCCTCGGCGAGCCCGCCTCGGCGAGCCCGCCGCGGCGGGACCGCCTACGCCCGCGGCGCGCCCGGCGTCGGCAGGTAGACCCGGGGCTGCGGCCGGGGCGCCGCCCCCGGGGCGAGGGCCAGGGCGAAACCGTGGTTGGCGGCGATCGAACGGATGTGGTCGGCCGACAGGGAACCCTGGCGCTCCAGGGTCAGCGCCGGCAGCCCCGACCGCCCGCGTCCCGCCGCGCGGTGGAACGAGACCACGCTCGTCGACACCGGCTCATGGTGCGGGTACCCGTGCCGGGCGGCGACGTCGTCCGCGTGCGCGAGCACCCGCGTCTCCGGCTCCCGCCCGAAGTCCGCGGCCACCCCCTCGGCGCGCCAGTGCGGCAGCTGCCGCGAGCGGTTGGCCGAGGTGATGAACAGGAACTCCGCGCCCGTGCGCTCCAGCGCGGCGGCGAAGAACGCGTTCGACGGGCAGACCCGGCCCGGCGCGATGACCTGCACGGTCGGCACCCCGTCCCGGACCGCCGTCAGATGCTCGGGGAGCCGTTCCGCGGCCGGGCCCCGGAAGCCGAACGGGCCGAGCCCGTACAGCTCCTCCATCAGCGACCGGACCTGCCGCCGGGGCAGCTCCGCGGGCAGCCGCGTCCAGTCGAAGAGGGCCGGGACGGCGGCCGGCACGGTCGTGACGCAGCCGGTCTGCCCGGCCGGACGCCCCTTCAGCCGGTTGACCCGCTCCACGACGGCCCGGTCGGCCCGGGCCGTCAGCGCGTAGAAGTTCGCGAAGCCGTGCACCACCGCGCACCCCGCGGCCACCTCCTCGGCCGCCCGCCGCGCGTCCTCCGCGTCGCCCAGAACCAGGTTCCTGACCAGCACCGTCCGCTCGTCACCCACGGTCGCGCCTCCACTGCCGTTCGCCTACGTGATCGTTTTACGGCGTGCAACGACGCCGCCGCCCTCCGGTCACGTGGCCGGGAAGACCGCCGCCCGGAACGCGTCCCGCACCGCCGTCACGGGACCCGTCTCCCGCGTGAAGTAGAGCTTGTTGGTGAGCAGCACCGCCCAGCGGCCCCGCGTGGGGCTGACCCACATGCCGGTGCCGGTGAATCCGTAGTGCGTCCAGACGTCCTCCCGCACCCCCGTGCCGGGCGCCAGGTGCCAGAACAGGCCCCGGGGCGGCACGAGTTCGCCGGTCCGGATGCGGAGGGACTCCGCGACCCAGCTCGGCCCGAACGGCCCCGACGGCCCGGACCGCCCGCCGCCCGCCGCCAGCACATGGGAGAGGAAGCGCCCCAGGTCCCGCGCGGTGGAGAAGGTGCCCGCTATCCCGCACGCGCCCCCGAGCAGCCTGCTGGAGAAGTCGTGCACGGTGCCCTTCAGATGGGCGCCGCTCAGGTCGTCGTACTCCGTCGGCGCGCAGCGCGCGGCCACGGCCGCCGGCAGCGGCCCGTACCGCGTCTCCGTCATGCCGAGCGGGCCCCAGATCCGGTCGGCGGCCAGCTCCCGCAGCGGCCGGCCGGTGAGGTGCTCGGCGAGGTAGCCCAGCACCAGCGCCGCCCGGTCGGTGTACTCGACGGCCTCGCCGGGCCGCCGCCGCAGCTCCTCGCGCAGCACCCCGTCCCGTACGTCCTGGGGGTCCGTCCCGTACAGATGGCGCAGGTTGGCCCGCAGCGGCAGCCCCGCCGTGTGGGTGAGGAGCTGGTGCGGGGTGACCGCGGCCAGCGGATGCCCGGCGACCTCCGGCCAGAACGTGCCCAGCGGCGTGTGCAGCTGGAGCTTGCCCGCCTCGACCAGCGTGCCCACGACCGGCCACACGGCGATCACCTTCGTGAGGCTGGCGAGGTCGAAGAGGGTGTCGGGACGCGTGGGCTCGTCGCGCCGCGTGGGATCGAGCAGCCCGACGGCCCCGCCCGCCGCCGTCCCGCCGGCGTCGCCGACGGCCCAGACGGCCCCGGGGAAGGCGAGGGAACGCACCCCGTCCTGGAGGAGCCGCTCGATACGGGGAGTCCCGGACGTCATGTTCACACGAGGTGTCTACCCCGGAGGGGACCCGTCCGGCCGGTGAATCCCGTCCGTGTTGCCGACGATCACGGACGCGCGCCCCGGCATCCCCCCGGCATCCCCAGGCATCCCCCCCCGTCATCCACGCCCCGGCACCCCCCGACGCACCCCCGGCCCGCCCGCTCGGCCCGTCCTCCGCACCCGCCCGCCGCTGCGCCCGGCCGCCGTCACGCCCCCGAGAGCCCCCGCACCGGCAGGGTGCCGACCCGGATCCCGGTCACCGTGCTCACGTACCGGGCGCCGCAGCGGTCGGAGGGACGACCAGCTGGGTACCTCCAGGCCGATGCGCCAACTGGTCCAGCGCCAGCCAGACCCGGTCGCGGGTGAACGGCGCCTCCGTGAAGCGGATGCCGGTCGCGTCGCGCAGGGCGTTGGCGAAGGCGGGCGGGACCGGGTTGAAGGGGCTCTCGCTCATGGACTTGGCACCGAGCGGGCCGATGGAGTCGGTGGTCTCGGTGAAGTGCACCTCGGTCCGGGGCACGTCCGCGTACTGCGGCAGCCGGTAGCGCCGGAAGGCCGTCGTCGTCACCTCGCCGCGCTCGTCGATCCGGACGTTCTCGAAGAGCGTCGCGCCGAGCGCCTGGGCCACCCCGCCCTCGACCTGGCCGCGGCACTGCATGGGGTTCATGACCTTTCCGGCGTCGGCGGCGTGGACGCTGCGCAGGATCCGCATCTCGCCCGAGCCGGGGTCGACGGCGATGCGGAACCACTGCGCGTTGAAGGCCACCGAGCGCGGCGAGCCGCCCCAGTGCCCGTCGGCCGCGAGCTCCTCCGCCGCGCCGAGCGCGTGCGCCGCCTCGTACAGCTCCTTGAGGGGGACGGCCCGCCCGGCGCAGTCGACGCTCTCGGCGCCGAGCACGCACAGGTGCCGGGCGACGCCGGTGTGGCGGGCGGCGAGGCTGCGCAGCCGCTCCGCGAGCGAGGACGCGGCCAGCAGGACCGCCTTGCCCGCGACGACGGTGCCGGCGGAGCCGAAGGCGCCGGTGTCGTGCCGTACGACGTCGGTGTCGGACTGACGGACGCCGATCCGGTCCTCGGTGGTGCGCAGCGCCCCGGCGGTGATCTGCTGGTGGACGGTGGTGGTGCCGTTGCCGAACTCGGCGGTGCCGACGGCGATGTCGTACGTGCCGTCCGCCAGGAGCGACACCCGGGCGTCGGCGTGGTGACCGCCGGGCGGGCCGGTGGCGATCATCGCCATCGCGCTGCCCTGGCCGACCAGCCAGCCCTCGGGGGCTTCCTCGGCGCTGCGGTCCTCGGCGAGCGCCTTCCGCACGACCGCGAGGCACTGGTCGAGCCCGTAGGAGGCGATGTGCAGGTCCTCCTCCTCGCCGATCGGGCTGTGCATGGGCTCGCCGGGCCCGATGACGTTCTTCTCGCGCAGCGCCAGCGGGTCCATGTCCAGGCGGCGGGCCAGCTCGTCCATGGCGGACTCGACGGCGAAGGTCACCTGGCCCAGGCCGTAGCCGCGGAAGGCGCCGGCCGGGACGGCGTTGGTGTAGACGGAGTAGGCGTCGACCTTCTTGTGCGGGGCGCGGTAGACGGCGAAGGACTCGCCGACGCTGTGGAACATCACGGCCGGGCCGTGGTTGCCGTACGCGCCCGTGTTCGCCACCACCCGCATCTGCACGGCGGTGAGGGTGCCGTCCGCGCGGGCGCCGACCTTGATGCCGATGGTGAACGGGTGACGGGTGGTGGCCCCGTAGAACTGCTCGGCGCGGGTGTACTCCAGCTTCACCGGGCGCCGCAGTCTGAGCGCGGCGAGGGTGACGACGTCCTCGGTGAGCATCTCCTGCTTGCCGCCGAAGCCGCCGCCGACCCGGCCCGCGACCACCCGCACCTCGTCCTCGCGCAGGCCGTACAGCGCGCAGAGCGCGCGCCGGGTGAGGAAGGGCGTCTGGGTGGAGGAGCGCACGGTCAGCCGTTCCCCCTCGCCGTCCTCCCGGGGCTCGAAGTACGCGACGCAGCCGTGGGTCTCGAGGCTCGCGTGCTGGACGCGCTGGGTGCGGAAGGTCTCCTCGTAGACGACGTCGGCCTCGGCGAAGCCGGCCTCGACGTCGCCGATCTCCCCGTGCACCTCGCCCGCCACGTTGTTCTCCACCCGGGCGATCCGCACCTCGGGCCCCTTGCCCGCGTGGATCACGGGCGCGCCGGGGCGCATCGCGGCCTCGGGGTCGGTGACGTACGGCAGTTCCTCGTAGGTCACCTCGATCCGACGGCAGCCCTCCTCGGCGGCCCGCTCGCTGTCGGCGACGACGGCGGCCACCCGCTGCCCCACGTGGCGGACGACGTCGTCGAGGACCCGGGTGTCGTCGGGGTCCTCGGTCGGGTGCTCGTGCCGGGCGCTGGAGTAGAGCGTGTCCGGCGCGTCCTCGTGGGTGAGGACGGCGACCACGCCGGGGACCCGCAGGGCGGCTTCGGTGTCGATCGCGAGGATCCGGGCGTGCGGGTGCGGGGAGCGCAGCAGCTTCATGTGGAGCAGGCCGGGGACCTGCACGTCGAAGGTGTAGCGGGCGGTGCCGGTGACCACCTGCGGTCCGGCCGGGGCGCCGACGTTGCGGCCCACCGCCTGCCCCGCGCGGGGGCGTTCGGTGTGCGCGACGCCGCGGACGGCGTCCTCGACGGCCCGGTAGCCGGTGCAGCGGCAGATGTTGCCCTTGAAGGCGCGGGGCAGGTCGTCCAGCTTGCCGTCGTCGTGCTCGGTGCCCCGCTCGGCCTCCAGGGCCGCGGCGGTCATCAGGAACCCGGCCGTGCAGAACCCGCACTGGAAGCCCTGCGCCGCGAGGAACCGCTCCTGTACGGGGTGGAGTCCGCCGTCGGGGGTGGCCAGCCCCTCGACGGTGGTGACCGCGCGCCCCGCCGCCCGCACCGCCGGGTAGACGCAGCTGTGCACGGGCTCCCCGTCGACGTGGACGGTGCAGGCGCCGCAGTCGCCGGCGTCGCAGCCCTTCTTCACCCCGAACCAGCCGCGCTCGCGCAGATACGTGCGCAGGCACTGCCCGGCGCGGGGCTCGTCCTCGAAGGGCCGGTCGTTGACCCGGACGCGGAAGCTCATCGGGCACGCTCCTGAAGGCCGGTGGTGAGGTCGCGGCGGACCTCCTCGGCGAGGCGGAAGCCCATGTGCCGCCGCCACTCGGGGAGTCCGTGGATGTCGTCGAACCAGTCCTCGTCCCCGACGGCCGCCTCGATCGCCGCACGCAGCTGCGCGCGGGAGGGCGGCAGCGGGAACCAGAGCCGGAACGGGCGTACGGTCGCCGCGCTGATGGTCACCGCGAGCGAGCCGTCCACCGGGTCGAGGGCGCCGATGACCAGCGCGCCCGACCGGCCGAGCCCGTACAGCGAGGCCTGCCGGAACGCCGTACGGCACTCCAGCGCCCGGGCGGGCAGGGTGACCGAGCGCAGCAGCTCGCCCTCGGCGAGGTCCTTGCGCCCGGCGCCGGTGACGAAGTCGACGACCTTCACCTCCCGCAGCGAGCCGTCCTGGGCCCGGAGGAGGCAGGTGCCGTCGAGGGCGGCGGTGAGCGAGATCATCGGGCCGGCGGGCAGCCCGTTGCACAGGTTCCCGCCGACCGTGGCCATGTTCCAGATCTTGAACGAGGCGAGGAAGGCCCGGCAGCACTGCTCGAACAGCGGCGCCGCCACGGCGTCCAGGCCCCGCCGCGCGTACCGCGAGAGCCGGGCGATCGTGCAGGTCGCGGCGATCTCCAGCGACCCGTCCGGAGGGCGGGTGAGCGGTTCCCAGCCCATTGCGCCGAGGTCGATCAGCCGCCGCAGGTGCGGCTGCGGCTCGGAGAAGAGGTACGTGCCCCCGCCGAGCCAGGCGTCCCCCGGCCGCCAGGGCTCGCGCAGCCGGGCATCGCGCACGTCCGTCACCGTGTTCAGGTCCATGGCGCCAGTGAAGCCCGGCGACGGGGGCGGAACGACTGGTGCGGGGCCCGGAATAAGGGGGCGGGGGAGGGGCCGGCCCTGGAGGATCGACCAGGGAGGGCCGTGCGCCTCCCCCGCGCCGGTCAGGGGGTGGTGCACACCACCGAGGCGTAGGCGACGCCGAGCGGGACGGCGGCCGTGTTCGTGACGCGGACCGTCCAGCCGGTGGGCGTCGGTCCCGAGGAGTTGAGGAGGGTGTCCAGGCTGCCGTCCACGCCGCCGCCGGTCGGCACCTGCCCGCTCGGGCACTCCACGTGGACCGTGCCCACCGCACCCGGCCGCAGCTCCATCCGCTCGCTCCGGAGGCTGGGTTCGACGTCGGAGCAGACGACGAGCGCCCGTACGAACGAAGGGCCGGAGCCCGTGTTCTTCGCCCGCGCGGTCCACCGCCTGATGTTGTCGTAGACCGACTGGCTCGCGTACGTCATGTCGCCCGCCTGGAACCCGCCGCCCGCGACGAACTGCTCGGTGCCGCAGCCCACCTCGCTGGGGTTGTCCGACTCGCCGGGCCGCAGCGGGCTGGACGGTCCCTCGTGGTACTCCAGGGCGGGTTCCGACGAGCAGATCACCCGCGGGTGCAGGGTCTGCACCTCGTCGGAGGCGTTGTAGGCCCGCACCCGCCAGCTGGTCTCGCCGACCGGGCCCGACTCCTTGATGAAGACGGCGCTCTGCGGGTCGCTCTCGGCGGTCGCGCCGCCCCCGGTGGCCTTCGTCCCCGCCGGGCAGAACGCCGCCACCGTCACCTGCCGGCCGGGGTACATGATCGCGGGGTGGCCCGGGTGCTGGCCGATGGTGCGGGCGGCGGGCGCCGGCGCGCCCTCCGCCCAGGCGGGCACGGCCGCGGCGGGCAGTGCGGCGGTGAGCATCGTCGTGGCGGCCAGTGCGACGGTTCGGAAGCGGCCCATGTCGGTTCTCCTCGTGGCGACCCGCAGGCGGACGGGCCCCCAGCATGGCCGCGCGGCCCGGCCCGGGCCCGCACCCGCCCGGGTGATTCACCCTCCCGGCTTCGGCCGGACTTGGCCGAAAGGGGCCTGGAGCAGCAAGAAGACCCTCCCGAAGGAGGGTCTTGAACGATGCGCCCCCGGCAGGACTCGAACCTGCGGCCAAGTGCTTAGAAGGCACCTGCTCTATCCGCTGAGCTACGGGGGCCGACGGCGGCCCGGTGGTGGGCCGGGGTCCGCGGGTGGGGCGGGTGTGGCCTGTCGGGACAAGGATAGGGCTCCGATCCCCCTGGCCCGCTTGCTTCACCTGCGTGCCACGATGTGGAGGTTCGGTGAAGCGGTCCGATAATCGCAGGCAGGTGCGATTCGTGCAGCGCTTTTCGCGCCACTCGGGCCGGGTGTTGTGCACTCGTTATGCCTGGGGTCTTCCGGCTACATCCGTTCGGTCGGCGCGTAGGGCCTCTATATGCTTCAAAAAGCCTCCAAAATTGGTCATTCTTCACATGTGGTGACCTTGGACGAACGGCCTCAGCTGATCGACGCACTCTCCGCCCTGCGCGACCGAGTCGCCGCCGTGCGCCTCCCCCTCCCCCTCCCGGGCGCCCCCCGGGCCCGCCAGACCCGGGCCGAGCTGCTCGCCCAGCTCGACGACTATCTGGTGCCCCGTCTCAGAGATCCCGACGCCCCGCTGCTCGCCGTCGTCGGCGGCTCCACCGGGGCCGGCAAGTCCACCCTCGTCAACTCGCTGGTGGGCCGCCGGGTCAGCGAGGCCGGCGTGCTGCGGCCGACCACCCGCACGCCCGTCCTGGTCTGCCACCCCGAGGACCACCACTGGTTCGCCGGCATGCGCGTGCTGCCCCAGCTCACCCGCGTCTGGCTGCCCCAGCAGGACGACGAGCACGGGCACCCGGCCGAGGAGCCCGAGGAGGAGAACTCCCTGCGCGTCGAGACCGCCGCCACCCTGCCCCGCGGCCTCGCCCTCCTCGACGCCCCCGACATCGACTCCCTCGTCGTCGAGAACCGGCTCCTCGCCGCCGAGTTGATCTGCGCCGCCGACATCTGGGTGATGGTCACCACCGCCTCCCGGTACGCCGACGCCGTCCCCTGGCACCTGCTCCGTACCGCCAAGGAGTACGACGCCACCCTCGTCACCGTCCTCGACCGCGTCCCCCACCAGGTCATCGGCGAGGTCTCCCGCCAGTACGAGGCCCTGCTCGACAAGGCCGGACTCGGCGACCTGCCCCGGTTCACCATCCCGGAGCTGCCCGAGTCCGCGGGCGGCGGCAGCGGGCTGCTGCCCGACACCGCCGTCGCCCCGCTGCGCGGCTGGCTCGCCCACTGCGCCCAGGACCCGGCCGCCCGTCAGCAGGCCGTCGGCCGCACCGCCGCCGGCGTCATCGACTCGCTCGACACCCGCATGCCCGAGCTCGCCGGCGCCGTCGCCGCCCAGTACGCGGCGGCCGTACGGCTCGGCGGCGCCGTCGAGGGCGCGTACGGCGAACAGGGGCGGCGGGTCCGCGAACAGGTGCGCCGCGGCGCCGTCCTGGCCGGCGACGCCCGTACCCGCTGGCGCGGCTACCCCCGCGACAGCACGGCCGAGGAGCTCCTCGACGCCCTCGTCGAATCCCTCGCCGCCCTCGTCCAGTGCGCCGTCGCCGCGGCCGACGAGCGGGTGCGCGACGCCTGGCACCGCGAACCCGCGGCCGGCGCGCTCGCCCCCGCCGACCGGACCGGTCCCGGCAAGGACGCGGGCGAGCGGATCGGCGTGACCGTACGGCGGTGGCGGCGCGTCCTGGAGGAGACGGTCGAGGAGGAGGTACGGGGGATGGAACGCCCGGCCGCCTCGCGGGGATCGGGCCGGGGCTCCGGCCGGGCGTCCGGCCGTGGGCGCGGGGCCACCGCCGCGGCGCCCGACAGCGAGACCCTCACCGCCCTCCTCGCCGCCGTCCTCCTCGGCGGGCGCCGCACCCGCGCCGCGGGCGACCGCCTCGCCGAACTGCTCGGCGCCCAGGGCGCCCTGCTCCTCCGCGACAAGGGCGGCGAACTCCTCCGTACGTACCTCGACCGCGCCCTGAACACCGAACGCGACCGGCGTCTCGCGCCCCTCGACGCCCTCGACGTGACCCCCGAGCCGCAGGCCGAGCTGATCGCCGCGCTCTCCGTACTGCAGAAGGAGAAGTGAGCAGTGAGTGACGCAGGGAGTGACGCACGGAGCCGTGAGGGAGGAAGCGGCGCTGCGGGCGGGGCCGGGGAGCCGGCCGTGGGCGGGGAGGGGGAGCGGGGGCGCGCCGCCGGTTCCGGGCGCGAGCGCTGGGACGACGGGCTGATCGCGCGCCGGGCCGCCGAACGGGCCGCGCCCGCGGGCGCGGAGGACGCCGGCGCGGCGCGCGACGAGGACGAGGAAGCCGACGGGCTGCCGCCGCTCGGCGGGGTCTACGGCGGGTCACTGCGCACCCGCCTGGACGCGCTCCACGAGCTCGTCGGCCTCTCCCGCACCCGGGTCGAGAACGACGCCCTCGCCGAGGCCGGCCGGGTGCTCGACGAGGCCGCGGCGCGGCAGCGGCTCTCCGCGCGGCACACCGTCGTCGCCATCGCCGGGGCGACCGGCAGCGGCAAGTCGACCCTCTTCAACGCCCTGGCCGGCGTGCCCGTCTCCGACACCGGACTGCGCCGCCCCACCACCTCCGCGCCGATCGCCCTCAGCTGGTCCGAGGGCGCCGCGGGACTCCTCGACCGGCTCGGCATCCCCGGGCGGTTGCGGCGCAGGCCGCTCGCGGGCGGGGCGGGCGACGCCGATCTGCAGGGGCTCGTCCTCATCGACCTGCCCGACCACGACTCGGCCGTCACCGCGCACCGCGACCAGGTGGACCGGCTGCTCGGCCTGGTGGACGCGGTGATCTGGGTGGTGGACCCCGAGAAGTACGCGGACGCCGCCCTGCACGAGCGGTACCTGCGGCCGCTCGCCGGTCACGCCGAGATCACTTTCGTCGTCCTCAACCAGACCGACCGGCTCGGCACCGAGGCCGCCGACCTCGTCCTCGACGACCTGCGCCGGCTGCTCGACGAGGACGGCATGGCCCTCGGCGAGCACGGCGAGCCCGGCGCGACGGTCCTCGCCCTGTCCGCGCTGACCGGGGACGGGGTGCCGGAACTGCGCGAGCTGCTCGGCCGGTTCGTGCTGGACCGCACCGCGCCCGAGCGGCGCCTGTCCGCCGACGTGGACGCCGCCGCGGCCCGGCTGCGCCCGGTGTACGTGGCGGACGGGCGGCCCGGTCTGGGGGAGCGGGCCCGGGAGGAGTTCGCCGACCGGCTCGCGCTCGCGGTCGGCGCCCAGGCCGCGGGCGAGGCCGCCGAACGCGTCTGGCGGCGCGGCGCCATCCGCGCCTGCGGCACGCCGTGGCTGCGGCTGTACCGCTGGTACGAGCGGGTCCGCGCGCACGGCAGTACGGACCCGCGGCTGGAGAACCCGGTCGAGGACGAGCTGACGGCGCGGCAGCGGGTCGAGCAGGCGGTGCGGACCGTCTCCGACGAGGCCGCGCGCGGACTGCCCGGGCCGTGGGCGCACGCGGTGCGGGAGGCGGCGCTGCGGGGCGCCGACGGACTGCCGGAGGCGCTGGACGAACTGACCGTGTCCATGGGCGATCCGGCGGCCCGTCCGCCGCGTCCCGCGTGGTGGCCGGCGGCGGTCTTCGCGCAGGTGGTGATGACCTGTCTGCAGATCTTCGGCGCGCTGTGGCTGGTGGCCCAGATCGTCGGCGTCGTGGAGCCCCTGCTGTGGCCGCCGGTGCTGATCATGATCGTCGGGATCGTCGGCGGTCCGCTGGTGGAGTGGGCCTGCGCAGCGGCGGTACGGGGCCCTGCCCGGCGCTACGGCCAGGAGGCCGAACGACGCCTGCGCGAGGCGGCGGCCGCGTGCGGCAGGGCGCGGGTGCTCGACCCGATCGCGGCGGAGCTGATGCGCTATCGGGAGGTGCGCGAGCAGTACGTGACGGCGTCGGGCGCGACGCGGGTGGCGAGCCGGATCGGCGGGACGCGGATCGGGGGGACGCGGCTCGGCCCGACGAGGAGGACGGGCGCGGCGAGGACGCGGTGAGGCGAGGACGCGGTGAGGCGGCGCCGCGATGACGTGCGCCGTCCCCTCGCGCCCGCCCCTGCCGGTTCCTGACGGCCCCTCGCGCGGGTGACGGCGTTTTCCCCAACTCTCCCGTTGTCCACAGGCTTCGGCGGATTTCCTCCGCCGGGGCCAGCATGGATTCCGTGGCCGGAGCGGTCCGACGGAACGAAGGGTGAGGGGCGGGGACATGAACGAGACGACGGTGACGCTGGTCGGCAACGTGGCGACCAATGTGGAGTACCGGGAGACGCTGACGGGAGGGGTGGCCAGATTCCGCTTCGCGGTGACGGCCCGTCGCTGGGACCGTGAAAGGGCGCTCTGGACGGACGGTCCCACCAGTTTTTACTCGGTATCGGCCTGGCGTTCACTGGGGATGAATGTGGCGGCCTCGGTCTCGGTGGGCGAACCGCTGGTGGTGCACGGTCGCCTGAAGGTCCGCGAGGAGGAACACGACGGGCGCCGCAAGACCTTCGTGGACGTCGACGCGGTGGCGGTGGGCCACGACCTGACCCGCGGCACGGCCGCCTTCCGCCGGACGGTCCGCCAGAATCCCGAAGCCTCCGCCCTGGACGCGGGGATTCCGAAACCGCCCCCGGCCGACCTCTGGCAGACCCCGGAACCGGCCGTCGACCCGGCGGTCGATACCGTCGATCCGGCCGTTGGTCCAGTCCAAGTGGCTGTGATTGAGGGGGTATCGGTCGATCTAGTAACCGCGTCCTGACCTTGCGTTGTGGGGATATGTCGATACCGTGACCAGCGGTTTCATGGCCAACTCAGGTCCCTGATAACGATTTCGAGTCGGAATGGTTATCAGATGGCACGACTGGACACCGGGGGGTTCCGCTTACCTAGGATTCCCGAGTACTCATGAGGCACTTGCTTCCAATGGGTCAGTGTGAGTCTGCTGGCAGGTGCTCCCCCCACGCGTATCGATCGATGACGCGGAGCAGCCTGCCCGGAGGGGAAATTCCATGTTTTCTGCACGGAGGCGCGGCGTTGCCCGCCTTGCCGCCGCGACTCTGGTCTCCGGCCTCGTCGCGGCCGGGACCATAGCCATCGCCGGTCCGGCGATGGCCGACGAGATCAGCACGGGCGGTGCGGCGGCGACGCTGAGCACGTCCGTTGTCGAAGGCGGCGACATCGCCATCGAGGTCAGGGGGGAGACCGACACCGTCCGCGGTGGTCTCTTCAACCTCGAGGTCAAGGGTGGCGGCTCGCTCAAGGCCTACTGCATCGACCTGTTCACCGGGACCAAGGTGGGTACGTCGTACAAGGAGGTCGGCTGGGACGAGTCGACGCTCCACAACAACAAGAACGCCGGCAAGATCCGCTGGATCCTGCAGCACTCGTACCCCGAGGTGAACGACCTCGCCGCGCTGGCCTCCAAGGCCAATGCCAAGAGCCTGACCAACGACGACGCCGCGGCGGCGACCCAGGCGGCGATCTGGCACTTCTCGGACAACGTGAAGACCGCGCCCAAGGATGCCGACGCCAACGCGCTGACGGAGTACCTCGTCGCCGAGGCCGAGAAGGCGCCGGACCAGGAGGAGCCCAAGGCTTCCCTCAGCGTCTCGCCGACCTCCATCGGCGGCAAGGCCGGTGGCCGCCTCGGCCCCGCGAAGGTCACCACCAACGCGGCCGCGGGTGTCACCAAGGTGTCCCTGTCCGCCGACGCCCCGCAGGGCGTCAAGGTGGTCGACAAGGCCGGCAAGGCCATCACCTCGGTCAGCAACGGTGACGAGCTGTACCTCGATGTTCCGGCCGGCACCGGTGACGGTTCCGCCAAGGTGAACCTGCAGTCCACCACCAAGGTCTCCATCGGCCGTGTGTTCGCCAGCACCACCGAGAAGCGGCGCCAGACGCTGATCCTCGCGGGCAGCAGCGACTCCACGGTCACCGCGCAGATCGACGCGACCTGGGCCAAGCAGGGCGCTGTCCCTGCGGTCGACTTCAAGGAGAACTGCGCCAAGGGTGGCGTGGACATCACCGTCTCCAACAAGGGTGACGAGGACTGGACCTTCGAGCTGAAGGGCCAGACCTACAAGATCGCCCCCGGCGCCTCCGAGACGATCACCGTCCCGGTCGCCGAGGACGAGGCCTACAAGTTCACCATCACGGGCCCGAACGAGTTCGAGAAGGTCATCGAGGGCGTCCTCGACTGCAAGACGGCCACCCCCGGCCCGAAGCCGTCCGAGACCCCGTCCGGCACCCCCTCGCCGTCCGAGACCCCGGCCACCGGTGGCACCACGGGCTCGACCGGCTCCACGACCGGTGGCGGCGACCTCGCCGAGACCGGTGGCTCCAGCGCCACCCCGATGATCGCCGGCGTTGCCGTCGCGCTCGTCGTGGTCGGCGGCGGCGCGGTCTTCTTCCTCCGTAAGAAGAAGGCTGCCGGTCACTGAGGCACCAGGGTCACCGATCGGGTGATCTGAGGGGACGGCCCCGTCGCGCACCGCGCGGCGGGGCCGGTCCGCTGCCCCGGGAGGGCGGAGCGTGAGCGGGCGGTCACCCGGGCGGGATCCGGGGCGCGGCCGACCGTGTTGACCTGGGACGGAGAAAATTGTTCCACTGCCCTCGCAGACCGATCCGAGAGCGAGGGGGGCCGATGAGCCGCCGTATGACCCAGGGCGCCCTGGTGGTCGGTTCGATCGGCGTCCTGATCAACATCGTGGACGCGATCGGATCGGGCCGCCCCGAGCCGCACCACGCCTTCGCCGCCGTCGTCGCGCTCGGAGCCGGTGGCGAGCTGCTCAAGGAGCGGCGGCCCCGGGCCGCCCGCGCGCTGTACGCCGTGGCGGCGGTGCTGGTGGTGGTGGCCGGATCCGTCGCGGGGACCACGGCGACGGGCGCGCTCCTCAGGGGCGACGACTTCGATCTGATCGACCTCGGACTCGGCGTCCTGACCGTGTTCTACGTCGCCACCTGCGCGGGCCGGCTGGTCGCGTACCTGTCCCGCAGGGCGTCGAGGTCCCGGGACGTGTCCGCCTGCTGAGCGGGAGGGGCCTGGAGGGCCCCAGGTCAGGGGCTTCCCGCCTACTCGTTTTCCTCTGAGGGTGGCGGTCAGGCAAGATGGGGTGTATCTGCCCACTCACTCCTTGCCGGACGGTTTCTCTTGGCTGAGTACATCTACACCATGCGCAAGACGCGCAAGGCGCACGGCGACAAGGTCATCCTCGATGACGTGACGCTGAGCTTCCTGCCCGGTGCGAAGATCGGTGTGGTCGGCCCGAACGGTGCCGGTAAGTCCACCGTGCTGAAGATCATGGCCGGCTTGGAGCAGCCCTCCAACGGTGACGCGTTCCTCGCGCCCGGCTACTCGGTCGGCATCCTCATGCAGGAGCCGAAGCTCGACGAGTCCAAGACGGTCCTGGAGAACGTCGAGGACGGCGTCGCCGAGATCAAGGGCAAGCTCGACCGGTTCAACGCGATCGCCGAGGAGATGGCGACCGACTACTCCGACGCGCTGCTGGACGAGATGGGCAAGCTCCAGGAGGAGCTGGACTACGCCAACGCCTGGGACCTGGACGCCCAGCTGGAGCAGGCCATGGACGCGCTGGGCTGCCCGCCCGCCGACTGGCCGGTCAACAACCTCTCCGGTGGTGAGAAGCGCCGCGTCGCCCTCTGCAAGCTGCTGCTCGAGGCGCCCGACCTGCTGCTCCTCGACGAGCCCACCAACCACCTCGACGCCGAGTCCGTGAACTGGCTGGAGCAGCACCTCGCCCAGTACAAGGGCACCGTCGTGGCCATCACCCACGACCGGTACTTCCTGGACAACGTCGCCGAGTGGATCCTCGAGCTCGACCGCGGCCGCGCCATCCCGTACGAGGGCAACTACTCGACCTACCTCACCAAGAAGTCCGAGCGGCTCAAGGTCGAGGGCAAGAAGGACGAGAAGCGCGCCAAGCGCCTCAAGGAAGAGCTCGAGTGGGTGCGGTCCAACGCCAAGGGGCGTCAGGCCAAGTCCAAGGCGCGTCTGGCGCGCTACGAGGAGATGGCCGCCGAGGCCGACAAGATGCGGAAGCTGGACTTCGAGGAGATCCAGATCCCGCCGGGCCCGCGTCTGGGCTCGATCGTCGTCGAGGTCACCAACCTCTCCAAGGCCTTCGGCGACAAGGTCCTCATCGACGACCTCAGCTTCACCCTGCCCCGTAACGGCATCGTCGGCGTCATCGGCCCGAACGGCGCCGGCAAGACCACGCTCTTCAAGATGATCCAGGGCCTGGAGACGCCGGACTCCGGCGAGATCAAGGTCGGCGAGACCGTCAAGATCTCGTACGTGGACCAGTCCCGCGCCAACATCGACCCCAAGAAGACGCTGTGGGCCGTCGTCTCCGACGAGCTGGACTACATCAACGTCGGCCAGGTCGAGATGCCGTCCCGCGCCTACGTCTCCGCGTTCGGCTTCAAGGGCCCGGACCAGCAGAAGCCGGCCGGTGTGCTCTCCGGCGGTGAGCGCAACCGCCTCAACCTCGCGCTCACCCTCAAGCAGGGCGGCAACCTGCTGCTCCTCGACGAGCCGACCAACGACCTGGACGTCGAGACCCTGTCCTCGCTGGAGAACGCGCTCCTGGAGTTCCCGGGTGCCGCGGTGGTCGTCTCCCACGACCGCTGGTTCCTGGACCGAGTCGCCACGCACATCCTGGCGTACGAGGGCGAGTCCAAGTGGTTCTGGTTCGAGGGCAACTTCGAGTCCTACGAGAAGAACAAGGTCGAGCGGCTCGGCCCGGACGCCACCCGTCCGCACCGCGCCACCTACAAGAAGCTCACCCGGGGCTGAGACTCCATGGCGAGACACCTCTACTCCTGCCCCCTGCGCTGGTCGGACATGGACGCCTTCGGGCACGTCAACAACGTCGTCTTCCTGCGGTACCTGGAAGAGGCGCGGATCGACTTCATGTTCCGGCTGGCGCCGGGGAACGGGAGCCCGTCCTTCTCCGGCGGGTCCGTCGTGGCCCGGCACGAGATCGACTACCTGCGCCCGCTGGTCCACCGGCACGAGCCGGTGACCGTCGAGTCCTGGGTCACGAAGATAGGCGCGGCGTCGCTGACGATCGCGTACGAGATCAAGGACCCGGACGTCACGTACGTACGGGCCTCCACGGTCGTCGTGCCCTTCGACCTGGCGTCCCAGCGCCCGCGCCGGATCACCGAGGAGGAGCGTTCGTTCCTCCAGGAGTACGTCGACGACGGGATGACGTCCGCCGCATGACCGTCCTCGCGCCCCTGCACTTCGCCGACGCCAGGGAGGCGGCGGGCCTCGCCGCCTTCCTGCGCCGGCTGCTGCACTACGACCGCGCCGCCGCCGTCCGCCTCCAGGCCGGCGCCGGCGCGCTCGCCGTGTTCGGGCGGCCGCCGTCCTTCGAGGTGCTCGCGATCCGCACGGCACGCCTGGTCGACGCCGTCGACCTGGACGTGACCGTCTCCGCGGGCGAACTCCTCGAAGGCGTCGAGGAGTCGGCGGGCAAGGCGGTCGTCCCCGACGCCGTCACCGGCCCGCCCTGGGCCGGCGTCCTGCCGCCCCGCTCCGGCTGGGAGCCGGTCGCCGGGGTGCCGTCGGTCGCCGACCTGCGGGGCGCGGTGGCCGCGGCGGTCGCCGAGTTCCGCACCCGCGACGAGGCCCTCGGCGAGGAGCGGCGCACCCGGGCCGAGCGCGACCGCATCGGCCGCGAGATCTGGTCCCGCACCCTGGCCCCCTCCGGGCTTCCGCTGCGGGCCGTCCACGCCGCCCAGTCGCTGGGCTTCCTGCCCGACCTGCCCGACCGGGAGCTCCCGGTCGCCCTGCTCGCGGCGGGCCCCTGGCTGCGGCTGCGCACCCCGTACGGCTCGGTCGCGCTGCGCAGCGTGCCGATGTCCCTGAGCGTCACGCCGGGCGGGCCGCGGTGACGGAGCCGTCCGTGCTCCTCACCGTCGACGCCGAACTCCCCGGCCCCGAGCTCAACGCGCTCTTCCGCGCCTCCTGGCCCGGCCACCGGGACACCGACTTCGGCCCGGTCCTCGCCCGCCGCCTGGTCCACGTCACCGCGCGCCGGGACGGACGGCTCGTCGGCTACGTGAACGTCGCCGGCGACGGCGGCGCGCACGCCTTCGTGCTCGACACCACCGTCCACCCCGACGAGCGCCGCAAGGGGCTCGGGGTCGCCCTGGTCAGGGCCGCCGCCGAGGCCGCCCGGGAGCGCGGGGCGCACTGGCTGCACGTCGACTACGAACCGCACCTCACCGGCTTCTACGAGCAGTGCGGCTTCCGGCCCACGGCGGCCGGCCTCATGGCGCTGACCGGCGACGCCTGACCGTCCCGTCCCGCCCCTCCGCCGCGATCGCCGCGACCGACAGCGCCGCGCCGGACAGCAGCAGGACGGCCGGCACGACGAGCGAGCCGTGGGCCGTGTTCTCGCTCTCCAGGACCGGGTCCATCCGGTGCGCGGGGTCGTAGGCGATCCGTACCGTCCGCCCCTCCTCCGCGACCTTCCGCTCGGCCGCGAACTGCGAGGGGTAGCCGCCCGGGCAGCTCAGCGGGTGGTGGTACAGCGTCTTCTCGGCGGGCGCGCCCTCGCCGAAGGTCGGGTGGTGGGTCACCGTGACCCGGCCCGACACCAGGCACTCGACGACCTCGGCGCGGATCCGCGAGTCCCGCGCCTCCACCCACACCGACCCCAGGCCCGCCAGGATCAGCAGCACCGCGAGGACGCTGCCGCCCTCGCGGAAGAGGGCGTTGTGCGCGAACAGCGCCACGGCGGCCAGGCCCAGCCCGGCCAGCAGGGCGAGCACGGCCGGCAGGCGGACCGGGCTGTGCATGCTCCAGCCCGCCCACAGGTGCAGCAGGACACCCGCGCCGACGGGTACGAGCACGGCGCCCGCGCAGCGCAGGTACGGCAGCGACGGCAGAGACCTCAGGTTCCTTCGCACGAGTCACCCCCGGGGAAGGGGACGCGCGCGGGGGCGGACCGGTTTCCTCCGCGACCCCCGCGACCCCCGCGACCCCCGCGACCCCCGCGACCCCCGGCCGCCTCAGCGGGCCGCGTCGTCCGGCCACACCCCGATGTGGTCCTGCTCCAGCTCCAGCGCCACCCGGTGCTCCATGCCCAGCGCCTCGGTGTACTCCGCGGGCAGCTGGAGCCGCCCGGCCCGGTCGAGCATCGCGTACTCGCGGGCCACCACCGACTCCTGGCCCTCCGCGTCGATCTCGGTGCGCCGCAGCACCTCGGAGGAGGTGCGGCCGTCGCGGATGGCGACCGTGCGGCGCACCTCGGTGGCGACCGCCTGGTCGTGGGTGACGATCACGATCGTGGTGCCCAGCTCCTCGTTGGCCCGCCGGAAGGCGGCGAAGACCTGCTCGCCGGTGGCCGAGTCCAGCTCACCGGTCGGCTCGTCGGCGAGCAGCACGGACGGGTGGTTGGCGAGCGCGACCGCGATGGCGACCCGCTGCTGCTGACCGCCGGACAGCTGGCTCGGGCGCCGGTCGCGGATCTCCGAGATGCCGAGCATGGCGAGGAGCTCCTCGGCGCGCTGCGCCTTCTTCTTGGAGCTGCCCGCCAACTGCATCGGCAGCGCGATGTTCTGGGCCGCCGTCAGATAGGGGAGCAGGTTGCGGGCGGTCTGCTGCCAGACGAAGCCGACGACCTCGCGGCGGTAGCGCAGCCGGGCCTTGCCGTCCATGGCGAGCAGGTCGCAGCCCGCGACCTTCGCCGCGCCCGCGGTGGGCACGTCGAGGCCGGCCAGGATGTTCATCAGGGTCGACTTGCCCGAGCCCGAGGCCCCGACGAGGGCCATCAGCTCGCCCTCCTTGACCAGCAGGTCGAGGCCCTGCAGGGCCTGCACCTCCACCCCGTCGGTGGTGAAGATGCGGACCAGCCGGTCGCAGGCGATCAGCGCGTCATGACCGTACGAGGGCCGGTCGCGGTGCGCCGTCGCCCGTCGTTCCAGCTCTTCGAGCGTGGTGGTCGTACCCGTCGACGTGGTCATCGTGCGTCTCCTGCCCTGAGTTCCTTGATCGAGCCCCTGCGCGAGGCCCACCAGGCCTGTACCGTCGCCGCCGCGCCCGCGAGCAGCACCACCCCGGCCGCCGGGAGCCCGAGCGACCAGACGTCCGCCCGCAGGGCCGCGCCGAGCGCCAGCGTCTCCACCGGGGCGTCGGCCAGCGCGAGCCGGACCAGGTCGACCCCGGGCGCGAGCAGCAGGATCGTCGCCCAGCCCACCAGGACGCCGCCGACGGCGGCCAGCAGCGCCTGCGGGAGCGCCTCCAGGACGAGCAGCCGCCGGGCCTGCCCGCGGGTCAGGCCCATGGTGCGCAGCCTGGCCAGCAGCGTGGTGCGCTCGGGGGCGACCTGGAGCAGCGAGAGCAGCACGGCGAGGACGGCGTAGCCGGCGCCCGCGCCGACGGCGGCCAGGTAGAGCCGTTCGGCTCCGGTCTGCATCGGCGAGTCGACGTACCGGGCGCGCTCCTCCTCGCGCAGGACGACGTGGAGCTTGCCGCCCTTGGCGGAGACCGCGGTCCGCAGCGCCGTGCCGTCGAGCGCGTCGTCCGGGCCGCCGGTGACGAACAGCGCGGTGGGCGCGCGGTTGACGAGGTCGTCGGCGTTGACGATCAGGAAGTCCTGGTCGGGCAGCGCGGGGGTGACCGTGCGCACGGCGACCACCTTGACGTGGAAGCGGCCGGCGGCGGCCGTGATCTCCATGGGGCGCTCGCCGAGGCGTTCGGCGACCCGCGGCGAGGCGATCGCGGGGATCACCCGGTCGGTGTTGCCGACGTTGCGGGGGCCACCGGTGCCGGTGGACCTCAGCAGGTCGGCGGGGAAGGGACCGAAGCCGCTGCGGGCCGCGAGCCGGGCGTACGAGACGGGCTCGATGCCTACCAGCGGGGCGCCCATGCCGTTGTCGGTGCTGCCCTGGGCGGAGGGCAGCTCCAGGCCGTACTCGATCTGCACCGGCGACAGCTCCCGGACCCCGGGGAAGGCCTTGACCGTGTCGGCGAGCCCGGCGGGCAGCGGGGTCCAGCCCACGTCGTGGGTGATCTGCGCGTCCGCGCCGGCCGCGAGGTACGCGGCCCGGTCACGGGCGTCGGAGACGCCGGCGAGGACGGAGCCGCCGAACGCGGCCGTGGTCAGGGCCATCAGGAGGGCGAGCAGCGGCAGCGCGCCGGTCGCCGAGGAGCGTCCGGCCCGGGCCAGCGACAGGTAGCCGACCGCGCCGCGCAGCCGGCGGGCGGGGCGGGCCGCCCAGCGCAGCGGCAGCGGGTACACCCGGATCAGCACGAACGCGGCGATCAGACCGACCAGTACGGGCGCGCTGCTGACCAGGTAGTCGCCGGAGCCGGCGCCGGTGCCGCGCCGGCGCAGCGCGGTGACCGCGCCCGCCGCGAGGACCAGCAGGGTGAGCTCGGTGACCGTGCGGCGGCGGGAGGGCCGGGCGGAGACCAGGTCCTCGCGGCCCCCGTGCAGCACGGGGCGGCGGTGCAGGACCATCGCGCGCACCGGCAGCACGAGGGCGGCGATCAGGGCGGCGCCCGTGGCGGCCAGGGCGGCGGGCCACAGGCGGGCGCCGCCGGGATCGCCGACGAGCGGGACGGCGAGCAGCAGTCCGAGCGCGGCGGCCGGGACGCAGACCGCGGCGGTCTCGCCGAGCAGCCGCAGGCCGATGCCGGGCAGGGAGGCGCCGCGGGCGCGCAGCAGGGCGAGTTCGGCGTACCGCCGGGCGGTGAACAGGCCGCCGGTCATGGCGAGCACGACGGCCGCGACCGCGCCGACGCCGGCGGCGGCGACGGCGACGACCGAGGCGATGGCGTCCCGCATGCCGGCGTACTCGGCGAGGACCTCGTCGAGGTCGGTGGCGAACTGGCCGTTGGGGCCGAGGGCCGACCGCAGTTCCACCAGGGCGGGGCCGCCGGCGGCCGAGTCGAGCGAGGAGCGCAGGGTGTCGGCGTCCCGCGCGGTGAGGTGGCCGACGGAGGGGGCGTAGCGCCAGTACTGCTCGGGTTCGCCGAGGGTGCGGGAGAGCGCGGGCGCGCTCTCGGGGGACACGATCAGGCTGGCCACCCAGTACCACTTGACCTCGGCGATGCCCCGGGCGGTGAACAGCGGGGTGTGCAGGGTCGGGTCGATGTCCCAGTAGGCGCTGTGGACGTCGCGCGGCTCGATGACGCCGGTGACGGTGACCGGTGTCCCGCCGCCGTCGGTGCCGGGCAGGTGGACGACGGAACCGACCTTCAGGCCCAGGGCCTCGGCGGTCTTCGCGGTGACCGCCGCCTCCATGGCGCCGCCCGGCCCCGCGGCGGGCGCGCGGCCGGCCGTGAGGGTGGAGTGGGCGGCCAGGTCGGAGGGCGAGTCGAGGACGAACTCCGGCGGCAGGCCGTCGGGCTGCGGCAGCCACGGGTCGAGGGCCGGGAGCCGCTTCGTGGTGTGCACGCCGTACGCGGAGTTCGCGAGGTCGGCGCGCAGCGGCTTGGGCAGCAGGGGGGTGAGCTGGTCGCGGGTCGCGCGCAGCTTGTCCTGCCGGTACTCCGAGGCCTGCCGCTCCGGGGGGAGGCTGGCCGCCACGTTGTTGGTCAGGGTGACGACGGTGCGGCGCGGCGGGGCCGAGTCGACCGCGTGCCACATGCCCTCGGTCTCGTACGCGTCGACGGCCCGCGGCAGCGCGGCCGCGAGGAAGGCCGTCACCAGCACGAGCAGCCCGTAGGCGAGGGCCGTGCCCGGGGCGGTCCGCAGCCGGGTGCGGACCCAGGGGGCCACGGCGCGGGCGGGCTTGCGGGGCATGACGTCCGCCTTTCCGCGGGTCGGGGCGGTGGAGGGCATCAGTGGTCCCCCTCGGTCCGCGGGGTCGACGGGGTCGGCGGAACCTGGGGGGCTCGCGCGGCCACCGCGGTCCGTGGGGTCCGCGCGGCCAGGGGGGTCCGCAGGGCCATCGCGGCCACACGGGGCGGCGGGCTGGGCAGCGGCATCAGTTCTCCCCCTGGGTCCGCAGCGTCACGGCCGGGTCGGTGCGGCGCAGGGCGATGGCGGCGACGACGGCCAGCGGGAGCGCGGACACCCCGGCGAGGAGCAGGGCCACGTGGCCCACGGGGAGCTGGACCAGGACGGCGGGCACGGGGCGTTCCGCCTGGCCGGTGAGGACGATCAGGGGGACGACCGCCCGGGTGAGGACGGTGCCCAGGGCGACGCCGACGAGCAGGCCGATGCCGACCAGCAGGCCCTGTTCGGCGGCGACCAGCCGGGCCAGCTGGCGGCGCGGCGCGCCCAGCGCCCGCAGCAGGCCGAACTCGGCCTGCCGTTCCCGCAGGGAGCCGGCCGAGCCGACCGCGAAGCCGACCGCGGCGAGCGCCGCCGCGGCCACCGCCACGGCCATCAGGGCCGAGTTGGGGCCCGCGCCGAGCGGGTCGCCGAGCAGGTCGGCCGCGGCCTCGTCCCGGACCAGCACCAGCGCGGGGTCGGCGTCGGGGCGGGCCCGCAGCGTCTCGGCGACCTCGGCGGTGCGGCCGGGCAGGGTGCTCAGCCACCACTCGGTGGGCGGCAGGCTCGCGGTGGGCGTGACGGACAGCGCCCGGTTCGCGGTGGACAGGTCGACCAGGATCGCGCCGGCGTCCTCGGGGGTGGCGGCGGGGGCGGTCGCGGAGATCGCCCGGGCGCCCGGTCCGGTGGTCGGCAGCTCGCGGACGACCTCGGCGATCCGCACGCTCAGGGTGGATCCGCTGAAGGTGACGTCGACCCGGTCGCCCCGCTTGGCCTTGCTCGCGGCGAGGAAGGCCTCGGTGACGATCGCCGGGACGGTCCGCGGGGGCGCGGGGCGCGGCGCGGAGAGCGTGAGGGTGTACTCCTTGGTGCCGCCGGTGTCGCCCTCGTGCTCGGTGGCGACGTGGAAGTAGACGGTGGCCAGGGCGTTCGCGGCGGGGCGGGCGCTCATCGGGACGGACGTGGTGTCGCCGTTGCCGAGCTCCGCCGCGTACTCCCCGGCCCAGCCGGTCAGGACGGAGGTGCCGCCGATGGGCTGCTCGCCGCCGTCGGCCTTCTCGACGGCCAGCCGCTCGACGACGAGCTGGTGCCCGCCGCCGCCCTCGCCCCACAGGGACTGCCCGCCGATCTCCAGGCCGGCCAGGCCGAAGTTCTCGGGGTCGCCGAGCTCGGCGAGGGGCAGGCCGAGCCGGTGGCTGCGTCCGTCGCCGGGGAGCGTGCCGAGGAGGCGCCGGTACGGGACGCCGTAGCGGTCCTCCAGGACGGCGGTGACCCGTGTCGCGGGCGCGCCGGGCGGCGCGGTGTCCCGCAGGTCGACGCGGAGCGCGCGGGCGCCCGCGGGCAGCGGGATCCCGGGCCGGGGGCCGGCCTTCGGCATGAGGGCCGCGAGCTTCTTCGCGGCGGGGCCGTCGGTGAGGTCGGGGCGGAAGAGCATTCCGTCGGCGGCCTGCCGGGTGTCCACGGCGAGCACGGTGGCGAGGTGTCCGGCGACGTCGGTGCCGCTGCGGTGCACGGACGCCGCCTTGCGGACGCCGGGTACGGCCGCGATCCGCTCGGTCTGCGCCGGGTCGCCGGGACCCGCGCCGAGCACCCGGATCGTCGCGCCGGTGCGGAAGTCGGCCTGGTCGCGCTGCGAGCGGTCCCAGGAGGCGCTCTGTCCGATCGCCAGCATGCCCATCGCCACCGCGAGCACCAGCAGCAGCACCGGGCCCGCGCCGCGCAGCGGGCGGCGGCTGAGCTGCCAGCCCGCGAGGGCGGCGGGCAGTCCGCGGCCGCCGGCGGCGCGCCGTTCGGCCAGCTTGGCGGCGGGCGGCAGCAGCCGCAGGGTCAGGACGGTGCCGGCGAGCAGGGCGAGGGCGGGCGCGGCGACGAGCAGCGGGTCGATGCCGAGGCCGCCGGCCCGGTCGCCGGTGAGCGCGCCGCCGCCGGAGCCCTCGCCGGTCTGCCGGTCCAGCTGCCAGTAGGCGACGCCCGCGATGAGCAGCAGGCCGACGTCGGCCCCGGCCCGCACCGGCGCGGGCAGGGCGGCGGCCCGGCCCTTGCGCAGCGAGACGGCGGCGCCGTCGCCGGCCGCGAGCGCGGGCGCCACGACGGCGCCGGCGCAGCAGAGGGCGACCAGGGCGGCGACCAGCCACACGGCGGGCGGGGCGGTGGCGTCGAGCCGCACGCCGAGCGCGTCGAGCGCGGAGCGGTCGGCGAAGAGCCGGGTGAGCGGTCCGGAGAGCAGCGGGGCGGCGATGGCGGCGGGCACCGCGAGGAGCAGGGCCTCGACGGCGGCGAGTCCGGCGATGCGGCGCCGCGAGCCGCCGCGGGCGCGCAGCAGCTCGGTCTCGCCGGAGCGTTCGGTGCTGAGCAGCCGGGCCACCAGCAGCAGCGCGTACGCGGCGAGCAGCACCAGCTGGACGGCGACGATGCTGAGGGTGGAGCGGGAGACCAGCAGGGCGCGGTCGGTCTGCTCCAGGACGGTGGGCAGCGAGGCGTAGGCGCTCACCGTGGTGCCGAAGGGGGCGGTGTCGGCGGCCATCCGCTCGGGCCCCCGGGCCGCGGCGGCGTGCAGGGCGCCCATCCGGTCGGTGGTGATCCCGGTGAAGTCGGCGGCGCCGAGCCAGGAGGTGCCGCCGGTGGTGACCCGCCCGGAGGCGAGCACGGAGGGGTCGGCGACCAGCGGGCCGTAGGTGGTGAAGACGAGGCTCTTGACCCCGCGGCCAGCGGCCGGGTCGAGCTGCCAGTACAGGTCGGCGAGGTCGAGGGGCCGGTAGAGGCCGGTGATCCGGGCCTTGAGCGGCTTTCCGCCGAGCCGGTCGGTGAGGTCGAGGACCGTGCCGGGGCCGACCTTCAGCAGCTTGGCGGCCTCTTCGGGGAGGGCGGCCTCGACGGCGTCGCGGGGTCCGGTGGCCTTCGGCCAGGCGCCGCGCACCAGGGCGACGCGGGAGCGGTCGAGGCCGGCGAAGTGGGTGAGGTCCGGGTCGCCGGCGCGGGCGGCCGGGGCCTGGAGCGAGCGGGGCAGTGCGTAGGGCCCGGAGCGCTCCAGCTTCCGTACGGTCACCGGGAGCCCGTCGAAGGTGGCGCGGGCCCCGGCCTCGACGGCCGCCTCGGCGCTCGCCCGCTTGTCGGCGGGGACCTGGCCGGTGACGATCAGGGCGGCGGCCGGGGCCGAGCGGCCCTGGAGGGTGCCCTGGAGCGCGGCGTCCCCGATGGAGCCGGAGAACGCGGCGAGGGTGGCCAGCACCGAGGTGGTGAGCAGGACGGCGAGCAGGGCCGCCGCGAGAAGCAGCCGGTGTGCCCTGACGCGCAGAAGTACGAAGCCCGTCACCCATCCCCCTGAAAACACCGTGATCGTTCAGTTTCGAACGTTCATCGGATGCTTTCAGAGCGATATCGATCTGGAAACCGCTTTCGGTGCCACCTTGACACGATCGTGACCGTTATTCGGGGCGCCGTCACCGGAATGTGTCACTCCGCGGTGTTGACCATCGAAGCGGCCGCGTAGGTCAGGTACCGCCACAGCTGCGCCTCGTGCTCGGGGGCGAGCTCCAGCTCGTCCACCGCGTCCCGCATGTGCCGCAGCCAGGCGTCGTGCGCCGCCCGGTCGACCGTGAACGGGGCGTGCCGCATCCGCAGCCGGGGGTGGCCGCGGTGGTCGCTGTAGGTGCGCGGGCCGCCCCAGTACTGCATGAGGAACAGCACCAGGCGCTCCTCCGCCGGGCCCAGGTCCTCCTCCGGGTACATCGGCCGCAGCAGCGGGTCCTCCGCCACCCCCTGGTAGAAGCGGCGGACCAGGCGCCGGAAGGTCTCCTCGCCACCCACCTGCTCGTAGAAGGTCTGCTCCTGAAGCGTGCCGCGCGGAATCTCGTTCACCGTTCCATCGTCTCAGATGCCCGGACGGAGGACCGGAGGCTTAGGACTCCCGGCCGCCCCCCGCCGCCGCCCCCGGCCGCCCCCCGGGCCGGTCCGCGCCGACCGGTGGCCGGAACCGTGCGCGGGGCAGCACAGTGGACCCATGCCCGAGATGTTCGCCGAGGAGGCGGCGCGGGCGCGACGGGCGCTGGTGCGCGAGATCGAGGCGTACGGGGTCCTGCGCGACCCCGCCTGGCGGGACGCCTTCGGCCGGGTCCCGCGCCACCTCTTCGTGCCCTACTACTACGTGCCCGGCGCCGGCGGCTACGAGCGCCTCTGGTCCGGCGACCCCGACCCCGCCCGCCGCACCCGCTGGCTGCGCGGCGCCTACCGGGACACCGCCCTCGCCACCCGGGTCCGGGACGGCGCCCTGGTCTCCTCCGCGAGCCAGCCCTCGCTCATGGCGCAGATGCTCGAAGCGCTCGACGTCCGCGACGGCCAGGGCGTCCTGGAGATCGGCGCGGGCACCGGCTACCACGCGGCCCTGCTCTGCCACCGCCTCGGCGACCGCCACGTCACCACCGTCGACCTGGACGAGGAGATCGCCGAGTCGGCCCGCGCCCACCTCGCCGCCGCCGGGCACCGGCCCGCCGTGCTCACCGGCGACGGAGCCCGGGGCTGCCCCGAGCACGCCCCCTACGACCGGGTCGTGGCCACCTGCGCGGTGCCCTCCGTCCCGTACTCCTGGCTCGACCAGTGCCGGCCGGACGCCCTCGTGCTCACCCCGCTCTCCACCGGGCTCCTGCTGCTGCGGGTGCGCGACCCCGAGCACGCGGAGGGGCGCTTCCTGCCGACCTCCGCCTACTTCGTCGCCCTGCGCGGCGGCAGCGCCCGCACCCCGCGCCTGCGCACCACCGGGGTGCCCCGGCGGGTGTACGAGGACGAGGGCTTCCGGTTCCTGGTGTCCCTGGCGGCCGGGGGCCTCGACACGCGCGAAGCGCTCTCGCTCTGGCAGCGCGAACGGCGGCCGGAGCGGGAGCGCTTCGGGGTGACGGTGAGCGGCGGGCGGCAGTGGGCCTGGCTGGACGACCCCGAGGGGCCGTACGCCTGGCCCCTGCCGGACCTGTAGGGGAACCTCAGCCGCGCCGGACGGTGATCGTCGTCCAGGCGCCGACGTGCACCCGGTCCCCGTCCTGGAGCTGCACCGGCACATAGGGCTGGATCGGGTCGGCGGAGCCGTTGATCGTGGTGCCGTTGGTGGAGTTCTGGTCCACCACCGCCCAGGAGCCGTCCGGCTGCTGCACGAGCACCGCGTGCTGGTGCGAGACGCCCGGGTCCTCCGGCGGCACCGACAGGTCGATGTCGGGCGACTCGCCGGTGGAGTGCCGGCGGCGGCCGATGCTGATCTGGTTGCCCTGGAGCCGGACGTGCTGCTCCGGGGAGTACGCGGGCAGGTTGAGCCCGGTCGCCTCCGGGCCGCTGCGCTGCATCATCGCCATGAAGTAGTCGCGGTCCGGGCCGATCAGCACCGTCCACCCCGCGGGCGGCGCGGGCTGGTGGAACCCCGGCGGCGGACCCTGCGGGGCCGGGCCGGCCGGCGGCACGGGGGCGGGCGGCACGCTCAGCGGGGGCGGCGCGGGCGCCGGCGACCGAGGCTGCGACGGCGGGGAGATCATCCAGTCGTCGTCCGCCCGCGGCGGGGGCGCCATCGGCTGCGGCGCGGGCGGCGGCGGAGGCGCCTGGTGGAAGCCCTGCGGGGCCTGCGGCGGCTGCGGGGCCAGCGGCGGACGCTGCGGCGGCGCCTGGTGGTGGGTCGGGTCGGCGCCCAGCGGCTCGGCCGGACGGTTCACCTGCGAGGGGCGCGAGCCCTGGTACTCGTACGGGTCCCGGAAGGGCTCCGGGTGCTGCGGCTGGGGGTGCTGCGCGTGCGGCGGCTGCGGCGGCTGCGTGTGCTGGGGCTGCGGGGGTGCCGGCGGCGACTGGAAGCCCGGCGGCAGGTTCAGCCCGGGCGGCGGGCCCTGCTGCGGCTGCGGGGCGATCGGCGTGTACGAGGTCGCCGTGTTGGTGAGGAAGTTCCAGCGGCACTCCTCGCAGAACGGCGCCATGTGCTCGCGCGGCGTGCGGCACTGCGGGCACAGCTCGGCCTGGGCGGTCGCGTTCGGGTCGTAACCCCCGGGACCCCCGGGACCCGCGGGACCTCCGTGGTGCGGCTCGTACCCCCCCGGGACCCCCGGGACCGGGGTATCCGTACGCGGGCGGCGGCGGGGGAGGCGGCGGGACGGCACCCGTCGGCGCACCCGCCCCGGCCATGCGATGGCCGCAGACCTCGCACCAGTCGTCGGAGACCGACTGGTGTCCGTTCGGGCAGGTCGGCATGTCGGTGCTTCCCCCTCTCGTCGTCCGTCGAGCGTCGCTTCCCGGAGCTATTCGGAGCTTTTCGGAGCTTTTCGGAGCCTTACTTCTTCACGCGAACGGTCTTGGTGGAGCGCGTCTCGAGAGTCATCTCGTCCGCTTCCGCGACCTTCGCCTTCAACCGCACAGTACCCGTCGCCGCGTCGACCACGTCCACTACCTTCGAAAGGAGTTTCGCCGTATCGGCGTTGCCGGAGGCCGCCGCGAGCTGCACCGCACGTCCCAGCTTGGCCGTCGCACCGTCCCGATCGCCCGATTTGCGCGCGTCCAGGCCCTCCTGGATCGCGTCGGCGAGCTCGGCCTGCCCGGTGTAGTGGGCGACCTGCGGGTTGATGGAGGTGGACATCGCCATGTCGTCCGTCCACACCGCCCGCACCAGCCCCTGGGACAGCGTCGTCGGCGTGCCGCCCGCCGGGTCGGGGACGATCAGCGAGACCCGGGCGGCCAGCATCTCCTGGCCGATCGCGGCCTCCGGGACCCGGACCGAGACGTGGTAGTCGCGGGACTCGTCGCCCCACGAGCCGGTCGGGTAGTCACCGGCGCGCGGCCCGGCCTCGGTGCGCCGGCCGGTCAGGTCGTCGACCGTCGGAGCCACCTGCTTCACGAAGCCGATCTCCACGCCGACCGGGGTCCACAGGCGCAGCGCGACGTCCGCGACCTCCTTGTCCATGGCGTGTTCCATCATCGTCGTGAAGTCCTGGGCGAGCCCGGCCGGGTTGGCGACGATGTCGGCCGTGCCCAGCAGTGCCGAGGCGATGCCGGTGACCTCCTTGACCTCCCAGTCGGTTCCCACCCCGCGGGCGTCGCAGGTGAACCGGCCCGCGCAGTCGTCCAGGGCGGCCCGCAGGTCCTCCGGCGACTCGTGCTCGTTGCGCCCGTCGGTGAGCAGGATGCCGTGCCGGATCGACGCGTCGCTCGTGGCGAACAGCCCGGCGGCCAGCCGCAGCCAGGTGCCGATGGCCGTGCCGCCGCCGGCGCTCAGTCCGCGCAGCGCGTCCTTGGCCTGGGCGCGGGTGCGGGCGTCGGCGACGGCCAGCCGCCGCCCGCCCGGGTAGACCTCCCTGGCGAGGTGGGTGCCGGCGACGACGGCGAAGGCGGTGCCGTCGCGGAGGGTGTCGATCGCGGCGGCGGCGGCCTCGCGGGCCCCGCGCATCTTGGTCGCCGGGTAGTCCATCGAGCCGGAGCAGTCGAGCATCAGCACGACGGCGGCGGAGCCGCCGCCCGGGGTGACCGGGGCGACGGAGGTGCCGGTTCCGGTTCCGGGTCCGGCTCCGGAGGCGGTGACGGTGACGATCGCGTTGACGTCCCGGCCGCCCTCGGGCAGGTACTCGTTCTGGTAGACGTCCACCGAGAACTGGGGCCCGGTCGGCTTGGAGAAGTTGGCCATGGTGATGCGGCTCCTCGGCTCACGGTCACGTGAGGTGAAGGGAAGGTCGGAGTCGTGGTCGTGGGTCGGAGTCGTGGTCGTGGGCGGGGTGGGAACGACGGGCCGCGGCCTCAGGCCGATCCTGCCCCCGCGGACGGAAGGGCGAACGGCAGCAGCGCGACCGTGACGTTGTCGTGGCCTCCGCCGTCGAGCGCGTGGCCGACCAGGACCTGTGCCCCGTGCAGCGGGCGCCCGGCGGCGTCCGGGGGGACCACCCGGGCCATGTCCTCGGCGCCCTCCGCGTAGTTCCACAGGCCGTCGGTGCAGACCACGACCACGCCCGGCCGGTCCGGCTTGAACGAGGCCGTGTGCGGCTCCAGTTCGTACGCGTCGGCGCCGAGCCAGCCGGTGATGGCGTGGGCCCGCTCGTCCGCGTAGGCCTCCGCCTCGTTCATCAGCCCCGCGGCGACCATCTGCGCGGCCCACGAGTCGTCCTCGGTCAGCCGGGCGGCCGGCGCGGTGCGGTCGTCCGGCACCCAGTAGGCGCGGCTGTCGCCGACCCAGCCGACCACGAGCAGCCCGCCCGCGACGATCGAGCCGACGATGGTGCAGGCCGGGGCGTTCTGGTGCTCGCGCTCCTTGACGGTCTCCTCCGCGAGGGAGTTGACGGCCTCGGCGGCGGCCACGATCGCCTCGTGCATGGCCTGCTGCGGGTGCGTCCCGCGCGGCAGCGCGGCGAGCAGCGAGGCACCGGCGGCGGAGGCGGCGGCGCTGGACGCCTCGTCGGGGCGGGTCGCCGAGGAGACCCCGTCGCAGACGATGGCCAGCGTGGCGGGGGAGCCGTCGGGGAGCGCGGTCGAGGACACGGCGAAGGCGTCCTCGTTGCGGTGGTGGCGCAGTCCCCGGTCGCTCACGGCGGCGACCGAGGCCAGCTCCTCCTCCATGTGGTCGCGCTCGCGCGGCTGGGCGTGCCCGCAGTGCTCGCAGTACCCGTCGCGGTCCACCCGGCCGGTCCGGCACGCCACGCACAGCTTCCGGTCGTCGCCCTCGCCCTGGAGGGCGGTGCGCGGGTCGGGCGCGGCGAGGGTGAAGTCACCGTCGCTGCCCCCGGTGCTGCCGGTGCCGCCCGTGCCCCCCGTACCGCCCGGTTCGGCGGTGGCCGCGGTGGCCGCGGTGGCCGCGGCGGTCGGTTCCGGCAGGCCGTCGGTGCGGACCGGGACCGTGGGCAGGTCCCGGCCGCCCGAGTCGGTGCCGGGCAGGTCGCCGGGGTGCTGGGTGGCCGTGGTCAGGGACTGGGGGTCCCGGGGCGGCGGCTCGGGCCAGTCCACCGGCAGGCTGATCGGCACCGTCGGGCGGTCCGTCCCCGGCTCCGGCTCCGGAACCGCCGACAGGTCGTACCCGCAGGCCCCGCAGAAGCGGTCGCCCGACTCGAGCGGCTCCGCGCACTCGGGGCAGGTCCCCAGGGGGTGCGGCGGCTTGGGCTTCAGGGACATACTCACACCCACGTCCTGGGGCGGAAGCGGTTGGCCCGCTCCACCAGTTCGATCCTCTCCTCGCCCTGCTGGGCGAGCCGGGCGAGCACCCGGTACGAGCGTTCGAGGCCGAAGCGCAGTCCGCGCTCGTCCAGTGCGCTGCCGAGCAGCACCGTGCCGGCCGGGCCCGCGCCGGGGCTGCCGGAGAGCACCCAGTCCAGCGCCGTGCCCAGCACCTCCGTGGAGAGGCGCTCGCGGCGCACCGCGTCCAGGCCGAAGCCCTGGAGCGCCGAGACCTGCGCGGCGGCGGCCGTCAGATCGGCGCCCAGCGGCTCGTTGGCGGGGCGGCGGCGCAGCCGGGCCCGCACCGCGGCGACCCGGGCCGCCGTGTAGTGGATCGACGACTCCGGCACGGACTCCAGGGTGCGCACCGCGGCGGCCCGGTCGCCCGCCGCGAGCTGCACCCGGGCCAGGCCGAACGCGGCGCTGACGTAGCTCGGGTCGGTCGCCCACACCAGGCGGTAGTACTCCGCCGCGTTGTCCAGCTGGCCCAGGAACTCGGCGCAGATGCCGAGCGCCAGCTTGGGCGCGGGCTCGCCGGGGAAGGCGTCGTAGATCGCGTCGAAGGAGAGCGCGGCGCCCGCCTGGTCGCCGGTGACCAGCGAGGCGACGCCCCGGTACCAGACCACCCGCCAGTCGTCCGGGTGCCGCTCCTCCAGCGCGGCCAGCGCCTGGCCAGCCGCGGCGACGTCGCCCATCTCCAGCCGGGCCCGCAGCTCGCGCAGCCGCAGTTCGAGCGAGGGGACGGGCGCCGCGTGCAGGGCGGTGATCAGCTCGGCGGGCGCGGCGGCCAGCAGACCGGCGAGGAAGCCGGCGTTGGGGTCGCCCGGATCGACCCGCGGCACCGGCAGCGCCAGCGCCGTCGCGGGGACGTCGAGCGGCCGCAGGAAGCTGCCGCCCCGCCCGGCGACGGCCGTCGGCAGCGCCTTGCGCCCGCGCCGGGGCGCGCGGGCCCCGAGCACCGACACGTCGTCCGTGTGCTCCTCGAACAGCTCGGTGTCGGTGACCCGCGTCTCCGCGCCGAACAGGGTGGAGAGGGCCGGCCGGGGGCGGCCCGACTGCAGGGCGACGACCTCCCGGAGCACGCCGGTCAGCTGCTCGGCCATCTCCTGCGCGGAGGCGAACCGGCGGCCCGGGTCCGGGTCGGTGGCGCGGACGAGCAGCCGGTAGAACGACTCGTAGGTGCGCAGCACCTCGATGCCGTCGGGCTCCGGGAGCGAGTCCACGAACACGTTCGTGTAGCCCTGGAAGTCGAAGGTCAGCACGGCCAGGGTGCGCGCCACCGTGTACAGGTCGCTGGCCACCGACGGGCCGAGCTCGGCGACCTCCGGGGCCTGGTAGCCGACCGTGCCGTAGATCGCCGACTCGTCGTCGTCCATCCGCCGGACCGCGCCCATGTCGATGAGCTTCAGCTGGTCCTCGGTCTGGATCGCGTTGTCGACCTTGAAGTCGCAGTACAGCAGGTTGCGGCTGTGCAGGTGGCCGAGGGCCTCCAGGGCCTCGATGCCGTACGCGCAGGCCTGCTCGACCGGCAGCGGGTCGCGGCGGCCGTCGGGGGTGCGCCGGTCGTTGGCGATCTCCTTGAGGGACTTGCCGCCCACGTACTCCATGACGATGTAGCCGTCCATGGAGCCGGTGCGCTGGTCGAGGTGCTCGACGAAGTTGTAGATGCGGACGATGTTGGAGTGCTCGATCTCGGCGAGGAAGCGGCGCTCGGAGATCGCCGCCGCCATGGCGTCCTGGTCGCCGGTGTCGAGCAGGCCCTTGAGGACCACCCAGCGGTCCGAGACCGCCTTGTCCACCGCGAGGTAGATCCAGCCCAGGCCGCCGTGCGCGAGGCAGCCCGCGACCTCGTACTGCCCGTGCACCACGTCCCCGCCGCGCAGCTTCGGCACGAAGGAGTACGGGTGCCCGCACTTGGTGCAGAAGCCCTCCGTGCGGCCGGCCCGGTCGCCGCGCGAACGGCCCACCGGAGCCCCGCAGTCGGAGCGCGAGCAGAATCGCTTCCGCTCGGGCACCTCGGGGTTCGCCATCACCGCGGCGCGCGGGTCGGGACGCGGCACCTCCGGCACCGCCACCAGGCCCGCGCCGAGCCGGCCCCGCCCGGACTGGCCGCCGGCCGAGCCGGAGCTGCGCACCGACACCGAGCGGGCGGTGCTCTGCCCGGACAGCGCGCGCGAGAGCCGGCCGGAGACGGACCGCCGCGAGGTCGAGGAGCGGGAGGAGCGCGAGGAGCCGCGCGCCGAGGCGCGCGAGCCCGACCGGGCCGAGTCGGAGCCCTTCCCGGCCACGGCCATCCCGGTCGGCGTGGACGCGAGCAGCCCGCCGGGGGCGACGACGGGGGCGAGCCCGCACGTGTCGCAGTACAGCTCGCCGCCGCCCATGTCCTCGTACGAGCCCTCGCACGACGGACGCTGACAGCTGCTCACTCCGGACTCCCCGCTCACCACTGGTTCCCCCTGTCGTCCCTCGGCCCCGAAAGCGTCTCGGTCGCCGCCTGCTGGTAGCGCAGGACCGCCTGTTCGGCCACCCGCAGGTCGCACGGGGCGCTCCACAGCATCCGCCGGGCCGCGTCGTACCGCTCGATCAGCAGCGGGTCCTCCGCCGCGCCGAGCCGGGCCACCTTGGCCTTGTACGCGTCGAGCCGGCCGCGCAGTTCCGCGCGGACGGCCAGCGGCGCGGTCACCGCGGTCAACGACTCGCGGGCGCGCAGCAGTTCGTCCTCCGCCTCCCGTTCGAGGGAGTCCAGGAGCGGGGAGAGCCGGTGCCACTGGGCGTGCCTGCGGTACTCGGCGGCGGTGGCCAGCCGTTCGTGCAGGACCGTCGGCGGTCCGCTGACGGCCGGCACCTCCGAGGCGGCGATCTTCGCGAGGACCTCGCCGCGGGCAGTCCGGGCCTCCGCGAGCGTGCGGTCCGCCCGGGACAGCACGTCCCGCACCCGCAGCAGCCGGTCCTCCGAGTCCTGCCGGACCTGGAGCACGGCCTCGATCTCCCGCCGGATGTCCTCCAGGGCGCGGGCCGCCCGGTCGTACCGTCCGGTGTCGGGCCGGCCGCCGCCCGGGGCCGAACTGCCCGTCGCGGGCTGCCAGAAGGCGAGCGGATCGGACACCACCTGGGAGCGCAGCGCGGTCAGTTCGGCGGTGATCGACTCCAGTTCGTCCCCGGCCGGGTGCTCGCCGGGCCGCACCCCGACCGAGTGCGCCAGGGAGCGGGTCCGGCCCAGCTCGGCGGCGAGCAGGTCTATCCGCGCGGGCAGCGCGGACCAGACGGCGTCGGCGGTGACGATCACGTCGAGCGAGGCCGCGTACAGCTCGTTCATCCGCCGCACCAGCTGTTCGAGGGTGAACCGCTCCGACAGCAGGGCCTGTTCGCGCGCCCCGCCGGAGACGTGCACGCTCTCGCCGCGCAGCCGGTCGGTCAGCTCGGCCAGCTCCTCCCGGCCGGGCCAGCGGCGCCGGGCGCGCACCTCACGGGCGTCGTGCAGGGCGGCGGTGTAGGCGTCGAAGTAGGCCCAGAGCAGGGTGATCGTCCGCTCGGTGGACTGCCAGCGGTCCCGGGTCGTGCCGGTCAGCCCGGCGCCTTCGAGCAGCCTGCGGCCGGCGTGGTCCTGGAGCGCGAGGAGCGAGTCCTCGACCGCCTTGTGCTCGGCGCCGAGCCGCGCCAGCGCACGGTCCACCTCGTCCCGGTCCATCACCGGCCCAGGGGGTCCCGTGACGCCCATCGATCACCTCTCGCTCTACTTGTACTTGGGTGCGGGCGGCCCGGATATCCCGGGCAGGTCCGCCTTCAGCCAGGTCTCGTACGCCCGCTGCCAGGGGCCCTGCCGGTAGTCGACGAGGACCTTGTTGACCCGGCGGACCAGGTCGTCGTCGCCCAGCTTGGCGGCCACTCCGTAGTACTCGGTGGTGAACGGCTCTCCCTTGAGCTCGACGGCCGGGTCCTGGGCCGCCTGGCCCGCGGCCAGCGCGTTGTCCGTGAGGACCGCGTCGACCTCGCCCATCTGGAGCCGGGCCAGGCAGTCCAGCTGGTTGGGGACGGTCAGCAGGTCCGGGTCGTCCTTGGTGCCGTCGCCGACGTCCTTGTAGACCGCGCCGAACGACTTCTCCTCCAGGGCCTCGTAGGCCGTGGAGCCCTCCGCGGTGCAGACCCGCTTGCCGCTGAGGGAGGCGTCGTAGCCCGTGATCTCCGAGTCCTTGGGGGCGAGGATCTGCTGCCCGACCTGGAAGTAGGCGGTGGAGAAGGCGACCTGCTGGATGCGCTTGCAGTTGATCGTCATCGTGCGGACCACGAGGTCGACCTTGCGGCTCTCCAGGGCGGCGATCCGCTGGTTGGTCGGGATGGTCCGGAAGACGATGGCGTCCTCGTCGCCGAGGATGTCCTTGGCTATGGCCCGGGCCAGGTCGATGTCGAAGCCGACGAGCCGGCCGGGGGTGGTCTCCTTCCGCCCGTCCGGCAGCACCTTGGTGGTGGCGGGCGTGCGGTAGCCCCAGCGGTAGCTGTTCTGGTCGACGCCCACGATCAGCTTGCCGCGCCGCTTGACGGCGGCCACGGCGGGGCCGTCGACGGAGGACGGGGTCAGCGAGGCGTCGGGGTCCTTGCAGCTGTCGGCGGTCTCGGCCCGCACCTGCAGGCCGGTGCCCACCCCGGGACCCGTGACCACGGCCGACGGGGCGGCTCCGGCGCCCGCCCGCGGCAGCGACAGCAGGGCCGTCGAGACGGTCAGGGCGCAGACGGTCGCCATGGCGGCGACCCCGCCCCAGCCGCGCAGGCGTCGGGCGACCCGGCGCGCGGCCGCGCGGCCCGCCGACGGGCGGACGGGCACGGTGCCGTCCGGCACCCGGCCCGCCGGGCTCGTGTGCTCGACGCCGTCCGGCATTGCGCCGCCCCCTCTCACCGGTACTCCGACAGTCTGCGGTTGACCCCCGTGACGGCGCACGCCGCGCCGAGCACGCCGAGCACGGCCGCGCCCAGCGGCAGCCCGGTCAGCGCGTCCCGGCCGCCCTCGGCGGCCCGGGTGAACTCGTCCTGCTCGTGGGCGAGGGCCCGGCCGAGGGCCGCGTCGACCTGGTCGAAGGAGCGGCCGGTCGAATCCGCCGGGCCGATGATCCGCTGCATCGCGCCGTCGAAGTCGCCGGCGTCGTCCTTCTCCCGCGCCTGGGCGTGCCGTTCGCGCCACTCGCCGGCCCGGGTGGCGGCCTCGGTGAGCGGGCCGCGGCCCTCCTCGTCGTCGGCGAGCCGGGTCGCCGAGCCGAGGGCGGCGGTCAGGGCGGACACGCTGGCCGCGTAGTCCGCCTCGTACTTGTCGCGCTTGCCGTCCTCGGTGAGCACGGCGCCGCGCGCGACGACCGTCAGGTTCTCGCTGGCGCGGGCCTTCAGGGAGCTGATCCGGGCCTCGTTGAGCACCTGGAGGGAGTCCTGGCCGTGCGCCCGGGCGTCGTCGAGCCCCGCGCGGGCCAGGCCGTGTCCGGCGAGCAGCCACAGGAGGCCGACCAGGCAGGCCGCGGTCGCGCCGAGCAGCCCTCGGTTGAAGACCCGGTTGGTCCGCTCGTAGCTGCGGCGCTGGGCCCAGACCAGCGCGGCGAGGGCCAGCAGTCCGAGGGCGAGCGAGAGGAACGGCCAGACCCGCGCCGCGTCGTCGTCCTCGTGCAGCCGCTCGGTCTCCGCCGCGTACAGCCGTTCGGCGGCGGGCAGCAGCTCCTGGGCCATCGTCTGGTTCGCGTAGCGCAGGTAGGCGCCGCCGAGCGGCAGGCCCTGCCGGTTGGCGGCGCGGGCCCGCTCCACCAGGCCGGTGTAGCGGGGCAGGTGCTCGCTGAGGGTGGCGAGCTCGCGGGCCGAGTCGCCGGAGGCGTCGGTGCTGGCGGCGGCCTTCACCAGGAGCCGGGAGGCGGTGGTGACGTCGTCCGTGTACCGCTCGCGGATCTGCGCGGACTCCTGCGGGCCGGCCAGGAAGCCGCTCGCGGCGGTGGCGTCGGCGTCGGCGAGCGAGCGGTAGATGTCGGCCGCGTCGGCGCTCAGCGGCTGGCTGCGGCCGACCACGTCGTCCGCGTACGAGGCGCGGTCGGCGACCTCGAAGGCCGTGACGGCCCCGAAGGCGACGACGAGCAGCGCCAGCACGGCACCCAGGAAGCGCAGCCGGCCGGGCTCGGTCGTGGCGGCCCGGCGCAGCAGCTCGCGGCCCTGCGCCCAGGCGCCGGGCGCCGCGGGCGGCGGGACCTCGGCCGGAGCCCCCGCTCCGGTCTGCGCGGGCACGCCGGATGCCGGTCGCACGGGCGCGCTCGTGGCGCCCTGCGCCGCCGAGGCGGCGGGCGCGTTCGGCGGGTGTGTCACGTGACCTCCCCCTCGGTCTGAGACGTCGACCTGTCCGTCCGGTGGAGCGGCGGACGACTCCCGGCCAGCAGTATGGCCGCAGCGACTCGCCCGTACACCGGGATTGACTGGATCTTGTTCCTATCGTGCCGCATGCCCGCGGGCCTTCCGCAGGCGAACCCCCCTTCACACATCCCTCACTTTGAATACGTCGCCCGGCCGGAATCGGTTCCTTCTCGAACGTCGCTCGTACGAGTGAACACGCGTGCGGGGCGCCCCGTGAGGGAACGCCCCGCATCCGTGCGCTTCCGTGCGCGCGCCGGTCAGGCCCCGTAGTGCGCCCGCAGCCGCGCCGCCGCCTCCGGCCCCGCGCCCCAGGCGTCCAGGGCCAGCAGCCCCGCGCCCAGCACCGGCGGGGCGGTCACCACGCCGATCACCGCCTTCGGCGCCTTCGCCGCCAGGAGGTCGGCGATCCGGGCGTCGAGCCGCGGATGGCGGGCGGCCAGCACGCTGCCGCCCAGCACCACCGGAGCCTCCTCGTCGAGCAGCCCGAGCCGTCCGAGGGCGACCGAGGCGAGCGCCACCACCTCGTCGGCCAGCCGGTCCACCAGCGCCTGCGCCACCGGGTCGCCCGCCGCACCGGTGCGGAAGAGCACCGGCGTCAGCTCGTGCTTGCGCTCCACCGGGATCCGCCCCAGGTGCAGCGCCTCGATCAGCGCGTACATCGTCGGCAGCCCGAAGTGCGCGGGCAGCGTGCGGGCGAGCTCCGTGGGCTCGCCCCGCCCGTCCTCGGCGCGCGCCGCGAACCACAGGGCCTCGTCGGCGAGTCCGCCGCCCCCGCCCCAGTCGCCGGAGATCTTGCCGATCGCCGGGAACCGCGCGGTCCGCCCGTCCGGCAGCATGCCGACGCAGTTGATGCCCGCCCCGCACACCACGGCCACGCCGCGCGGCTCGTCGATCCCGGCCCGCAGGATGGCGAAGGTGTCGTTGTGGACGTGGACCGAGCGGCTCCAGCCGCGCGCCTCCAGCGCCGCCTTCAACTCCGCCTCCTCCACCGGCAGGTCGGCGTTGGCCAGACAGGCCGCGACCACCTCGAACTCGGCCGGGACGCCGGCCTCGGCGCAGGCCCGGCCGACGATCTCGGCCAGCGCGCCGACGGCCGTGTCCACCCCCACCACGGGCGGCTGGAACCCTCCGCCGCGCGCCGCGCCGAGGACGGTGCCGTCCCCGCCGACGACGGCGACGTCGGTCTTGCTGTTGCCGGCGTCGACGGCCAGCGCGACCCCTCTCACGCCCACGCGAGGTGCTCCCGGTTGTGCGCGATCAGACGGTCCGTGAGCGCCTCGGCGTACCCGAACTGCCCGACCAGCGGGTGGGCGAGCAGCGCCTTGAACACCCGGTCCCGGCCGCCCTTGAGGGCCGCCTCCAGGGCCAGGTCCTCGTAGGCGGTGACGTTGGCGATCAGCCCCGCGAAGAGCGGGTCGAGCCGCGGCACCGCGAGCGGCGAGGCACCGGCCGGGCCCACCGCCGCCTGCACCTCGATCACCGCGTCGTCCGGCAGGAACGGCAGCGTGCCGTTGTTGTACGTGTTCACCACCTGGTACGGGGAACCTCCGCCGCCCAGCAGCGAGGCGGCCAGGTCCACGGCCGCCTCCGAGTAGAAGGCGCCGCCGCGCTTGCCGAGCAGCGCCGGCTTCTCGTCGAGCGCGGGGTCCCCGTACATCTCCAGGAGCTGCTTCTCCATCGCGGCGACCTCGGCCGCCCGCGAGGGCTTGGAGCCGAGCTCCTTCACGACCTCGTCGTGGGCGTAGAAGTAGCGCAGGTAGTACGAGGGGACGACGCCGAGCCGGTCCACGAGCTCGCGGTCCATGCGCAGGTCGGCGGCGACGGCCTCGCCGTGCTCGGCGAGCAGCCGCGGCAGCACGTCCTCGCCCTCGGGGCCGCCGAGCCGTACCCCGGTCTCCCAGGTCAGGTGGTTGAGGCCGACGTGGTCGAGGTGGACCTCGCCGGGGGTGACGTCCAGGAGCGCGGCGAACTTCCGCTGGAAGCCGATCGCCACGTTGCACAGGCCGACCGCCTTGTGCCCGGCCTGGAGCAGGGCCCGGGTGACGATGCCGACCGGGTTGGTGAAGTCGATGATCCAGGCGTCCGGGTTGGTGCGGCGCACCCGCTCGGCGATGTCCAGGACCACGGGGACCGTGCGCAGCGCCTTGGCGAGGCCGCCGGCACCGGTGGTCTCCTGGCCGACGCAGCCGCACTCCAGCGGCCAGGTCTCGTCCTGCTCGCGGGCGGCCTGCCCGCCGACGCGCAGCTGGAGCAGCACGGCGTCCGCGCCCTCCACTCCCGCGTCGAGGTCCGAGGTGGTGACGATCCGCCCCGGGTGCCCCTGCTTGGCGAAGATCCGCCGGGCGAGGCCGCCGACCAGGTCGAGCCGCTCGGCGGCCGGGTCGACGAGGACGAGTTCGGTGATGGGCAGGGTGTCGCGCAAGCGTGCGAACCCGTCGATCAGTTCGGGGGTGTAGGTGGAGCCGCCCCCCACGACAGCGAGCTTCATAACAGTCGGCTAGCCCTTCACTCCGGTCAGCGTGACACCCTCGACGAACGCCTTCTGGGCGAAGAAGAAGACGAGGATCACGGGGGCCATGACCAGTACGGTCGCGGCCATGGTCAGATTCCAGTCGGTGTGGTGTGCGCCCTTGAAGGACTCCAGGCCGTAGCTCAGGGTCCACGCGGCCGGGTTCTCCGAGGCGTAGATCTGCGGTCCGAAGTAGTCGTTCCACGCGGCGAAGAACTGGAAGAGCGCGACGGCCGCGATCCCCGGCTTCGCCATCGGCAGGACGACCCTGACGAGGGTGCGCAGTTCGCCGCAGCCGTCCACACGGGCCGCGTCGAGGTATTCGTTCGGGATGGTCATGAGGAACTGGCGCAGCAGGAAGATGGAGAACGCGTCGCCGAAGGCCATCGGGATGATCAGCGGCCAGAGCGTGCCGGACAGGTCCAGCTCCTTGGCCCAGAACAGGTACATCGGGATGATCACGACCTGCGGCGGCAGCATCATCATCGAGATCACGAGGATCAGGGAGAGGTTGCGCCCGCGGAAGCGGAACTTGGCGAGCGCGTACGCCACGGGGATCGAGGAGACCACCGTCAGGACGGTGCCGAGCCCCGCGTACAGCAGGGTGTTGCGCCACCAGGTGAGGAAGCCGGGGGTCTCGAAGACGCGGACGTAGTTGCCCCACTCCCAGGTGTTCGGGGTGAGGTCGCGGGTGAGCGCCTGCTGGTCGCTCATCAGCGAGGTGAACAGGACGAAGACGAACGGCAGCACGAAGAACAGCGCGGCGGCGACGCCGAGCGAGTGCACCGCGATCCAGTGCAGCAGCGCCTTGCGGCGGGCGGTCCGGGCGGCGGGGGTGACCTCGTCGTCCGGCCGGGCCGGCGCCTTCGGGGGGTCGAGTACCTGGCTCACGGGTCAGTCACCTGCCTGGATCAGACCGCCGCGGCGGCGCATGAGCAGCCCGGTGAAGAGCATGGCCAGGGCGAAGAGGATGAGGGCGATGGCGCAGGCCGCTCCGTAGTCGAAGCGCTGGAAGCCGAGGTTGTAGACGAGCTGCGGCAGGGTCAGCGTGGACTTGTCCGGGTAGCCGGGCTCGAACTGCTGGCCGGAGCCGCCGATGACGCCGGAGGCGACCTTCCCGGCCACCAGCGGCTGGGTGTAGTACTGCATCGCCTGGATCACGCCGGTGACCACGGCGAACATCACGATCGGCGAGATGTTCGGCAGGGTCACGAACCGGAACCGCTGGAAGGCCGAGGCCCCGTCCAGCTCGGCCGCCTCGTACTGCTCCTTCGGCACGTCGAGCAGCGCGGCCATGAAGATCACCATCAGGTCGCCGACGCCCCACACCGCGAGCATGGTGAGCGCGGGCTTGGACCAGGCGGCGTCGGTGAACCAGCCGGGTCCGGAGAGGCCGACCCCGTCGATCAGCGAGTTCACCGGTCCGGTGCCGGGGTTGAGCAGGAAGACGAAGGCGAGCGTGGCGGCGACCGGCGGGGCCAGGTAGGGCAGGTAGAACAGGGTGCGGAAGACCCCGGCACCGGTCTTGATCTTGGTGATGAGCAGGCCGACGCCGAGGCCGAAGACGACCCGGCAGGCGACCATCACCACGACCAGCCACAGGGTGTTGCGCAGGGCCGGCCAGAACATCGGGTAGTCCTGGAAGACGTACGTCCAGTTGTCCAGGCCGTTGAAGGTCGGGGCGGCGAAGCCGTCGTAGTGCGTGAACGAGAAGTAGACGGTGGAGACCATCGGGTAGGCGAAGAAGACGCCGAACCCGATCAGCCACGGGGACATGAAGGCGGCCGTCCGGAGCGCCGATCTGCGGCGCTTCGCGCGAAGGGTGTTGGTGCTCATCGGACGGCTACTTCGCCTTGGCGATGTCGGTGTCGATCTGCGCGGCGGTCTTCGCCAGACCGGCCTTGAGGTCGGTCACCGAGCCCTTCTCGTACTGGAGGGCGAAGTCCTGGAGGGTGTTGAGGTAGGAGGCGCCGTTGACCGCGCCGGCCGGGGTGTTGGACTTCGCGTGCCCGGCGATGTCGAGGAAGGTCTTGAAGCGCGGGTCGAACTTCAGGTTCGGCGACTTCAGGGCCTCGAAGGTGGAGGGCACGTTGCGGATGCCGTTGGCGAAGCCGACGACGGCCTCGGTGTCCGTGGTCATGAACTTGACCAGTTCCCAGGCGGCGTTCTGCTTCTTGCTCTGCGGGGCGATGCCCATGATGGTGCCGGAGAGGAAGCCCTTGCCGTAGTCGGCGGCCTGGCCGTCCGGTACGGGCATGGGGGCGACGCCGATGTCGAAGGGCACCTTGGCGTCGGTGGCCATGCCGAGCCGCCACTCGCCGTCCATCTGCATGGCGACCTGGCCGGTGTGGAAGGGGTGCTTGGAGCCCCACTCGTCGCCGAAGGTGGTGCGGTACTTCTCCAGCTTCTCGTAGCCGCCGAGCTCGTCGACCATCTTCTTCTGCGTGGTCATCATCTCGGCGACGGCGGGGTCGGTGCCGACCGTCGACCTGCCGTTCGCGTCGAAGTAGGAGGGGCCCCAGCTGCCCAGGTAGTGCTCGGTGGTGGTCTCGTAGCCGTGGTAGTTCGGCATGAAGCCGAGCTGCTCGTACGAGTCGCCCTTGGGCTTGGTCAGCCGCTTGGCGGTCGCCAGCAGCTCGGAATAGGTCCGCGGCGGCTTCTCCGGGTCCAGGCCGGCCGCCTTGAAGGCGGTCTTGTTGTAGTAGAGGCCGTAGGCGTCGGTGAGCAGCGGCATGGCGCAGCGCTTGCCCTCGAACTGGGTGTACTGGAGCAGCGTCTTCGGGATGATCTTCTCGAGGTCGAGCTTCGACTTCTCGATGAAGGGCTTCAGGTCGGCGAAGGCGCCGGAGGAGCAGAACTTGCCGACGTTGGAGGTCGTGAAGGACGAGACGACGTCCGGTCCCTTCGAACCGCCGGTGCGCAGCGCCTGGTTGAGCTTGTCGTCGTTGATGTTGCCGACGACGTCGACCTTGATGTTCGGGTGGGCCTTCTCGAAGCGGGCGATGTTGTCGTTGATCGCCTTCACCTCGGACGGGGTGTTCCAGCCGTGCCAGAAGGTGATCGTGGTCTTGGCGTTCGGGTCGTCGGTGGCGCCGTTGCTCGCCGAGCCGGTACAGGCGGAGGCGAAGAGGGCTATGGACGCGGTGGCGGCGAGCGAGGCGGCGAGCCGGCGCTGGCGTGCGGGCATGGCGGGTCTCCCTGGAACGGGCGGGGCGGGGGCGGGGGCGGACGGTGTGGCGGTTTCGGGGCTACCGGGAGGTGTCGAAGACCTCGTCCCGGGTGGCGGCCAGGGCGCTCTCGAGCGCGCCGCGCAGCACGGGGGTCGGTTCCACGGTGGCGAGGACGAGCCGTGGCCGGGACGCGGCCAGGTCGGCGAGCTGGCTCTGGACGCGGGCGCGCAGCGGCTCGCCGCCCGCGGTGATCGCATCGCCGGCCAGCACGAGGAGCTCCGGGTCGAGCACGGCGACGAGGGAGGCGAGACCGGTGGCGAGCCGCTCGGCGTACTCGTCGAGGAGCCGGGCGTACCGCTCGTCCCCGGCGTGGTGGGCGACGGCGTGCGCGAGCAGCCCGGCGGCGGTCTCCACGTACGGCTGCTCGCGGGTCTCGATCCCGAGGGCCTTGGCGATCCGGGGGATCGCCTGGACGCCGGCGAGCTCCTGGAAGCCGCCGGAGTTGGCCTTGGCGACCTGCCGTACGAGCGGGGTGCCGGGTACGGGCAGGAAGCCGACCTCGCCGGCCCCGCCGGTGAAGCCGCGGTGCAGCCGGCCGCCGAGGACGAGGGCGGCACCGACGCCGGTCTCGCTCCACAGCAGCACGAAGTCCTCGTGGCCCTGGGCGGCTCCCAGGCGCTGCTCGGCGACGGCGACCAGGTTGACGTCGTTCTCGTACTCGAACGGCATCGGCAGGGCGACGGCCAGCTCCTCCAGCAGGGTGGGGGAGTGCCAGCCGGGCAGGTGGGAGGCGTACCGCAGGCGGCCGGTGGCGGGGTCGAAGGCGCCGGGGGTGCCGATGACCAGCCGGTGCACCTCCCCGAGCCCGCCGAGCCCGGCGTCCTTCACGGCCCCGGCGAGCGCCTCGACGACCTGGCGGACCACGCCGCCCTCCGCCGTGCGGCCGGGCGTCGGCAGCAGGAACTCGCCGACCACCCGGCCGGTGACGTCGGCGACCGCCGCGCGGATCCGGCGGGGCGTGACGTCGAGGGCCGCCGCGTGCGCGGCCCGCGGGTTCACCGCGTACAGCTGCGCGTTGGGACCCGGCCGCCCCGCGGTGGTCCCGGTCTCGACCACGAGCCCGGCCGCTTCGAGCCGCGCGAGCAGCTGCGAGGCGGTCGGCTTGGAGAGCCCGGTGAGCTTGCCGATCCGGGTCCGCGAGAGCGGGCCGTGCTCCAGGAGCAGTTCGAGTGCGGCCCGGTCGTTCATGGCGCGCAGGACGCGCGGGGTACCGGGGGTTCCCGGGGTCGTACCTGCCATGTCGGAGTCCGCCTTGTCCCGCTGCACTGTTAGGAAAGTTTCCTATTGGGTTGGGAGGAAGGTAAGACCCACGTCACCGGGGCGTCAAGAGGGCCGTCGTCGCCCGCGGGCCCCGGCGCGGCGAAGGGGCGCCCCGCCATCATCGGCGGGACGCCCCTTCGGCCGTGCGGGAACCGCTACTTCGTGAGGTCCGGCTTCGGCAGCGGGGTGGCCGCCGCCGACTGCGGCGAGGTCGGGGAGGCGAAGGCCGACGGGGCCGCCATGCCCGCCGACGGGTCGGCGGGGGAGTCCTCGGCCTGGGCCGGCAGGGCGCCGCCGACGATGCGGATGCCCGCCGCGTCCAGGGCGCGCTTGATGCGCCAGCGGAGCTCGCGCTCCACGCCCAGCTTCTTGCCCGGCATCGTCTTCGCCGAGACCCGGATCGTCATCGAGTCGAGCAGCACCTCGCTCAGGCCCAGGATCTCCACCGGGCCCCACAGGCGCTCGTTCCAGGGCTCTTCCTTGGACATCGCCTCGGCCGCCTCGCCGATGACCGCCGACACCCGGTCCAGGTCCTCCGTCGGGCGGACCGTCACGTCCACCCCGGCGGTCGCCCAGCCCTGGCTGAGGTTGCCGATCCGCTTGATCTCACCGTTGCGGACGTACCAGATCTCGCCGTCGACGCCGCGCAGCTTCGTCACCCGCAGGCCCACCTCGACCACCTCGCCCGATGCGACCCCCGCGTCGATCGAGTCGCCCACCCCGTACTGGTCCTCCATGATCATGAAGACGCCGGAGAGGAAGTCCGTCACGAGGTTGCGCGCGCCGAAACCGATCGCCACACCCGCCACACCGGCCGAGGCGAGCAGCGGCGCCAGGTCGATCTTGAAGGCGCCCAGGACCATCAGTCCGGCCGTGCCGAGGATGAGGAAGGACGCGACCGAGCGCAGCACCGAGCCGATGGCCTCGGAGCGCTGGCGGCGCCGCTCGGCGTTGACCAGCAGTCCGCCGAGGGCCGTCCCCTCCACCGCCTGGGCCGAGCGGTTCATCCGCTCTATGAGCCGGGTCAGCGCCCGCCGTATGAGCATCCGCAACGTCAGCGCCACGACCAGGATCAGCACGATCCGCAGGCCCGTGTTCAGCCAGGTGGACCAGTTCTGCTCCACCCAGCCCGCGGCGTTCGTCGCCGTCTCGGCGGCCTCGTCCAGCGTCACCGGGACGGTGGGCGGGGCGTCGGCGGTCGGCAGGGCGGACCAGAGCACGGGGGGCACGGGGAGACCTCCAGGGCAGGGGCGGGCAATCCGTCCACACTAACGGGGGACACGGCGTGCCCCGGTCGGCGTGTGCACAGGGGAAGACGGACCACGGCGGGGGAAGACTCCCGGATGCCTGCCGATGTGGTCGAGAACACCTCGGGCCCGTTACCCCCACGTGGTGGCGCGCCGACCAGGCAGGAGGAGAGACTGAGAGCAGTTTCGTCCCGGCGCGAGCCACGCGCCGCCGGCGTCATAGGAGGCATCCGTGCCGCATGTCCTGGTCCTCAACGCGTCGTACGAGCCGCTCGGCGTCGTACCGCTCCGCCGCGCGCTCGTCCTCGTCCTGGAGAACAAGGCACTCTGCCTCGAGGAGTCCGGCGCCTTCCTGCACAGCGAGAGCCGCGTCATGGCCGCACCCAGTGTGGTGCGCCTCAAGCGGTTCGTGCGGGTCCCCTACCGGGGGCCCGTTCCCTTGACCCGCAGAGCCCTCTTCGCCCGCGACGGCGGGCGCTGCATGTACTGCGGTGGCGTCGCAACCAGCGTCGACCACGTCATTCCGCGCAGCCGCGGGGGGACGCACGCCTGGGAGAACGTCGTGGCGGCCTGCCGCCGCTGCAACCACGTCAAAGCCGACCGGCACCTGCGGGAACTGGGCTGGCGGCTGCGGCACCAACCCGCCCCGCCGACCGGACTGGCCTGGCGGATCATCGGGACCGGCCACCGCGACCCGCGGTGGCTGCCCTACCTCCAGCCGTACGGCGCGGACGACGCGCTGGCCCGGATCGACTCGGCCGTGACCGCCCCCCAGGGGGTCGTGACGGCGAGTTGAGCCGGGCCTTTCGCGTTCCCGGGCCCCGGACGGCCCGGGGGTCAGGGGGAGCCGGGGGCCCCGCCCCGCTCCCCTTCGGGCGAGCCGTCCGGCGCGGTGTCCGCCGAGCCGTCCGCGGAGGCGTCCGGCGAGGTCGCCGGGGCGTCCGGCGGGGTGCCGGGAGCCGGGGTGCCGGGCGCCTTCCCCGGCGGCTCCGCCACCGCGTAGGCCTCCACCGACCACAGCGAGTAGCCGTACTCCGTCGCCCGCGCGTCGCCCTGCACCCGGAGGAAACGGGTGTCCGGCGCGTCCATCCGCACCGACTCGCGCCCGCCCCGCCCGTCCCGGACCGTGGCGGCCGTACGCCAGCTCCGCCCGTCGCCGGAGACCTGCACCCGGTAGCGGCTCGCGTAGGCGTCCTGCCAGTGCAGCACCACCCGGCCCACCCGGGCCGGCTCCGCCAGCTCCAGCTGCCACCAGGCGCCGTCCTCCGCGGGGGAGGACCAGCGGGTCGCCGGATCGCCGTCCACCGCGAGCGGGGCCGGGAAGTCGGGCGTCTCGTCGCCCGAGGACGAGGCCGTGCCCGCCGGCGCCAGGTCGGGGCCCGCCGTCCGCGGGAACGCCCGCACCGTCAGGACCCGCTGCTCGCCCGCGAACGACACCGGGACGCGGTACGAGCCGGCCGGCGTGCCCGCGGCGACCGACACCTCCAGCGGCACCGTCGTGCGCGTGCCGCGCGGCACCAGCGCCTCCTTGGGCAGCCGCACCGTGATCCCCTTCGGCGCCCGCGCGGCCAGCGCCCCGCGCACCTCGGCCGCCCGCCGCCCCTCCAGGGCCGCGTTCACGCGGACGGCAGGGCCGCCGATCTCCGCGTCGGTCTCCGCACGGGCCAGCTCCAGCCCGGCCCGCGGCCCGTCGGCGAACCACGGCACCAGCGACCGCACCCGCCCCGCCGGGCCGCTCCACACGATCCGCACCGCGTCCGCGCGCAGCCCCGCCAGGTCCGCCTGCGTCCAGCCCGAGGCCGCCAGCGGGCCCAGCGCCCGCCAGCCCTCGCCGGCCACGAAGGCCTCCAGGGTGCCACCGGAGCCGGTGCCGGGCTCGGTCATCACGGTGACGGTCTCCATCGGCCGCGCGCGCTCCAGCCGCACCGTGTACGCGTCCTCCGCCACGTCCGAGGTCAGCCCGGGGCCCCGCTCCCGGTCCGCGCCCGTCCAGGCCGCCGACTCCGTCACCGCCCGCGCCAGGAACGGGTCGAGCACGCCCTTGCCGACGGTCGCCGGACTCCCCTTCAGCTCCTCGCGCCGCCGCTCCAGGTCCAGCTGGGCCCGCCAGGCCCCGGCGCCGTCGCCGCGCGCCTGGGCGAGCAGCATGTCCACGGCCGTCTCGCCCGCCCGCCCGTACCGGGACAGCTGCTCCAGCCACGGGCCCGCCTCCGCGCGCAGGGCGCCGCCCGCCGTCACGGCCAGCCGTCCGGGCGCCTCGCGCATCACCGTGAACGCGGCCCGCAGCTCGCGCGCCGCCCGCTCCCGGGCGGCCGCGTCGGCGCCGGTGCGGCTCGCCCAGAAGGCGTCCGCCAGCGGCTTCAGATAGGCCGACTCGGCGTCCGGGGCGAGCAGCGAGGAGGCGCCGTTCCCGGCGAGCGCCGCCAGCGCCGTCCGCGCGGCCGGGTCCGGTCCCGCCAGGTCGTCCACGGCGGCCCGCCAGGACTCCTGCGGCCGGTAGCCCTTCGGGTTCCAGGCGAAGTCCGCGGCCGTGAACAGCGGCACGCGCGAGGCGGCGGCCTGCTCCATGGCGGTGGCCAGGTACGCGGCGCTGCCCGCGGCGACGGCCGGCTCCCGGCCCGTGGCGGGGCCGAGGAAGAGCCGGTCCTGGGCGTAGTCGTTGACCGGGTAGTCGTCCATGGTGACCAGCGGGTGGCGCAGCGCGTCACGGGCCCCGGCCAGCTCGCGCCCGGTGATGCTCCGCGGCACCGCCCCGACGCCGGTCCACGCCACCTGCACCCGCGGGTCGAGGGCCTCCGCCAGCGCCTCGCGGTACTCCGTCGCGCCGTCCTGGTAGTACTCCGTCGGCATCAGCGACAGCGGCTCCGCCCCCGGGTGGCGCTCGGCCAGGTGCCGGGCGACGGCCCCCGCCACGCGCGCGTGCGCCCGGGCGGCGGCCCCGGGCCCGCGCCCGAAGGCGTCGGCGTCCGCGGAGCAGTGCCACTCGCTGTAGCTGACGTCCTGGAACTGGACCTGGAAGGCGCGCACCCCCAGCTCCCACATGGCGTCGAGCTTCGCCGTGAGCGCCTCCAGGTCCCGGTCCGAGGACAGGCACATCGCCTGGGCCGGGGCGACCGCCCACGCGAGCGTGACGTGGTTGGCCCGGGCCCGGGCGGCCAGCTCGCGGAACGCGGCCCGCTCGGCGGCGGGGTAGGCCTCGCGCCACAGCGTCCGGCGGTACGGGTCGTCCCCGGGCGCGTAGAGATAGCGGTTCTGCTTGGTGCGGCCCAGGAAGTCGACCTGGGCCAGCCGCTGCTCGCGGCTCCAGGGGCGCCCGTAGAAGCCCTCGGTGATCCCGCGCACGGCGGTGCCGGGCCAGTCGCGCACCCGGACGCCCGGCAGGCTCCCGTCGGCCCGGACCAGCTGACGCAGCGTCTGGACCGCGTGGAACAGGCCGTCCTCGCCCGCCCCGTCGAGCACGAGGGTGTCCCGGCCCCGGAAGCGGCCGGTCGCCAGCCGGTAACCGCCGTCGGGCAGATCGCCCCGCCCGGCCACCCGCAGGGCCTCCAGCGCCTCCCGCGCCCCCTCGGCGTCCTCGCCGACCCGGACCACCGGTCCCCGTCCCGGCAGCGCCTCGTGGACGGTGCGCACCCCGGCCGCCCGCAGCAGTTCGCGCAGCGCGGCGACGGCGTACGGGTCGGCGTCCGGGGCGGTCAGCAGCGTCACCTCGGCGCCGAGCGCCACGGCGCCGCCCGTGGCGGTCAGCGACTGGGGCCGCGGCCAGACGGAGGGGAGTGCGGCCGCACCCGCGGTCGGGGCGGTGAAGGGAGGGGCGAGAGGGGCGGGAGGGGCCGGTGCGACCGGGGCGCGGGGTGCCGCCTGGGCCGGGCCCGGGACCGCGCCACCGCCGAGGAGTCCGCCGATGACCGCGACGGCCACCGCGGTCGCCGTCCGCCTCCTGTGTCCGAGGTGCACGGGTGCCCCCTCCGGTCCCTTGGGTAACGATCGGATGACGAGCCCACCATCCGGGCCGACGGAGTGTCAATGCGAGCGGTCGAACTGTCCTGTTTGCCTCCCGGCCTTTCGGCGAGGTGGCACCCATTCGTCAACTTCCGCCGGTAAAACGGGGAGTGATGGGTAAGGCTTCCCGTGCTGTCCCACCTGTCTTACCTGTCGAGACCGTCGAGACGACCCGGGAGATCCCGTGAACGCGACCGACCACTCCGCACCCCGGATACGCGAGCAGACCCCCGCGCCGATCCGGATCCCGCGGCAGGGCCCGCTCACCAGCGAACCGCCCCTCGCCGACGCCGCGCCCCTCACCAGCGAGCCGCCGTTGATCGAGGCGGCCCCCCTGACCAGCGAACCCACCGCCCGGGGCACCGCGGGCGGCACGGAGTCACCCGGAGTGTGAAGTGACCCTGGCCCGTCTCGCCGAACTGCACGGCGTCGCCACCGCGTACGCCCCCTCCGAGGGCGTCACGGTCACCGTGCCCGAGGCCACGGTGGTGGCCGTCCTGCGCGCCCTGGACGTCGACGCGTCCACGCCCGAGGCCGTCGCCGCCGCGCTCGGCGCGGCGGAACGGGCCGCCCGCGAGCGGCTCCTGCCGCCGACCCTCGTCCACTGGCAGGACGGGCCCGCCCGCCCGGACCTGGGCCTGCTGCCCGGCACCCGGCTCGCGGTGACCACCGAGGACGGGACGACCGTCACCGGACCCGCCGGGGCCGCCGGGAAGGGCCCCGACTGGAGCGGCCTCCCGCTCGGCGTGCACCGGCTCGCGGCCGAGGCCCCCGACGGGCGCCGCTGCACCGCCACCCTGATCGTCGCGCCCGCGCACGCGCCGGGGCCCGAGGGGCGGGCCCACGGACTGCTGGTCCAGCTCTACTCGCTGCTCTCCACCCGCTCCTGGGGCATGGGCGACCTCGGCGACCTGCGCGAGCTGGCCGACTGGGCGGGCCGGACGCACGGCGCCGGCTTCGTCCAGGTCAACCCGCTGCACGCGGCCGTGCCGGGGGCGCCCACCGACCCCTCCCCGTACCGCCCCTCCTCGCGCCGCTTCCCCGACCCGGTGCACCTGCGGATCGAGGACGTCCCCGAGTACGCGCACGTCGACCCGGCCCGCCGCGAGGAGCTCGACCGGGTCCTCGCCGACGCGGCGGAGCTGCGCGAACGGGTCCTCGGCAAGGGCGCGTTGATCGACCGGGACGCCGTGTGGGAGGCCAAGCGGCGGGCCCTCGAACTGGTCCACACCGTGGAGCTCGGCCCCGGCCGCCGCGCCGCCTACCGCGACTTCCTCGCCGAGCGCGGGCGCGCCCTGGAGGACCACGCCACCTACCAGGCGCTCGCCGAGCGGCACGGCCACCACTGGCGCCGCTGGCCCGAGGGGCTGCGCGACCCGCGGACGGCCGAGGCGGCGGTCCGGGCCGACGCGGAGCTCGCCGCCCGGGTCGACTTCCACTGCCGGCTCGCCTGGCTGACGGACGGCCAGCTCGCCGCCGCCGCGGACACCGCCCGGCAGGCCGGGATGGCGGTCGGGATCGTCCACGACCTGGCCGTCGGCGTCCACCCGGACGGCTCCGACGCCTGGGCCCAGCGGCACGTCTTCGCCGCCGGCATGTCGGTGGGCGCCCCGCCCGACGCCTTCAACGCCCGCGGCCAGGACTGGGGCCTGCCGCCCTGGCGCCCCGACGTGCTCGCCGCCGAGGGCTACGCCCCGTACCGCGGTCTGCTGCGCGAACTGCTGCGGCACGCGGGCGCGCTGCGGATCGACCACGTCATGGGTCTGTTCCGGCTCTGGTGGGTGCCCGAGGGCGGCGAGCCGACCGGGGGGACCTACGTCCGGTACGACGCCGAGGCCATGCTCGCCGTCCTCACCCTGGAGGCCCACCGGGCCGGGGCCGCGGTCGTCGGCGAGGACCTCGGCACGGTCGAGCCGGGGGTGCGGGAGGCCCTCGCCCGGCGCGGGGTGCTCGGCACCTCGGTGCTCTGGTTCGAACGGGACTGGGCCGGGACCGGCCGGCCGCTGCCCCCGGAGGCGTGGCGGGCCGACTGCGTGGCCACGGCCACCACCCACGACCTGCCCTCCACCGCCGCCCGGCTCTCCGGCTCCCATGTGGCGCTGCGTCACCGGCTCGGGCTGCTCACCGGCGAGCTGGAGCGGGAGCGGACCAGGGACGCCGCGGAGACCGCCGAGTGGCTGGGGCTGCTGCAGCGGCTCGGACTGCTGCCGGAGGGGCCGGGCGAGGAGGCCGCGGAGATCCGGGCCTTCCACCGCTTCCTGGCCGCCACCCCGGCGCGGATGGTCGGGGTGTGGCTGCCGGACGCGGTGGGGGACCGCCGGCCGCAGAACCTGCCGGGCACCTGGGACCAGTACCCCAACTGGCGGCTGCCGGTCGCGGGCCCCGACGGACAGCCGCTGACCCTGGAGGAACTGGCCGCCTCGCCCCGCGCGCACGCCCTGCTGCGGGTGCTCGCGGAGGAGCTCGGGGCCCGTACGGCACCCCCGGGCGCGCGGTCCGTTTAGGTGTTCGCTACTTTTGCACCGTGGACAAGAAGAACGCCCTGCGCGCCGGTGCTGTCGCGGCCGGTACGACGCTGATGATGCTGCTCATGTCGTCCCCCGCGCTCGCGCTCACCCGCGACGACGGTGACGACCCGGCCCCCAAGCTGAGTGTGGCCGAGACCCTCGGCCTGTTCGTCGCCGCACCGCTGGTGCTCTTCCTGGTGATCTGCGGCCTGGTGATGGTGCTCGACAAGTCCAGGAAGAAGGCGTAAGCCCCACCCGTTCCTTCACGAGGGCGCCGCACGGTACGAGGTACCGGGCGGCGCCCTCGCATGCGTCCGGGCGCCGGGAATCCGGACGCCCGGCGTTCTAGGCGGTCGTGGCGAGCAGCTTGCGCAGCAGGGCCGCCAGCTGCTCCGACTCCTCCTGGGTGAGCGCCGCCTCCACGGCCGCGCGCTGCTGGGCGAGCCCGGCGCCGACGGCCTGGTCCACGAGGGCGCGGCCCTCCTCGGTGAGCGTGACCCGCAGTCCGCGCCGGTCGTTCGGGTCGGGGCTGCGGGTGAT